>JBEKJF010000061.1:0-16538 GCA_050011375.1 Candidatus Sulfotelmatobacter sp. | reverse complement strand
TCCTGGAGAAAAGACTGAGTGTCTTCGCCTCGGTGGTCAGCCCGTTTTCCATTGCCGTCGGGCTGTCGGGGCTAGCGGGTTGGAAGTTTCACGTCCTCGCTCTCACCACTTGGGGAGCCGATCCCGTAACGATGAAGGCGAACACGGCCTTTGGCTTCGTGCTGGTCGGGGTTTCACTTTGGCTGCTAAGAAAAAAGGGAGCGCCATCAGTCGCGTGGCTTAGGAAGGCCGCGGGGAACAGCGTAGCGGCCCTCGCCGGACTGCTGGGCGCGCTCAGCATGATGGAGGGAATTCTTCGCTGGAATTTCGGCATCGACCAGCTCCTGGTGGTCGCGCCACCGGGTCTGCAAGCCGACAGTCCGGCGCCCGGACTGATGTCGCCCATCACCGCCGGAGCTTTTTTTCTGCTCAGCCTCGCTCTTGTCGGGATCGACTGGCGAACCGGGCGCGGCCAGTGGCCGGCGCAGTTTCTCTCGCTGGCGGCTGGCGCCGGGGCGACCCTCAGTCTGTTCGCCTTCGCCTTTGACCCCGGCGCTTATGCGGCTCACATTTCCCTGGCCTTGCCCACGGCCGTCGCCTTCCTCGCCGTATCGTGGGGGCTGATTTGTTCGCGGACGGAGTGGGGATTGGGCATGGTGCTCTCCAGCCCCAGCCTGAGTGGCAGCATCGCGCGCCGTTTGCTCCCGGCTACTTTTATTCCCGCATTGGTGGGCTGGTTGCGCTGGCAGATCGCAGCCGGCGGGATTTATTCCGAATGGAACGCCGTGGTCCTGGTGTCGCTGATCGCTTTTACCCTGATGATCGCGATTGCGGTGTGGGCAGCCTCGGCTGTGGGCCGCTACGATGTGGAACGCCAAAGAATCGAGCAGGCCCTCGACGCCAGCGAGGAACAGTTGGACCGGCTCCTCAAACGGATTGAGGAGCCGAAATCGGAGAAGAGGCTGCGGCGAAGGGTGGAGGCCGGGTCCGTTATCGCCATTTTGCTGACGGTTTTTCTGGGTTTGCTTTCGTGGCATAACGCGCAACGGGCTGCGGAGGAGGCCGATTGGGTCGCCCACACGCATGAAGTTTCAGCCATGCTGGAACTCACCCTCGGACACCTGCTCGACGTGGAAACGGGAGGGCGGGGCTTCGCCGTCACCGGGGACGAGCGATTCCTTGAGCCCTATAAGACAGGCAGGGTTGCAGTCGGCGAAGACCTGCACCGGTTGCGCAGGCTCATTGTGGATGAGGATCAAGGGCGGCGGTTGGAGGTTCTGGCCGAGGAGGCCAAGACTCAAACCGACCTGGTAGACGAGCTTGTTGCCGCGCGGCGAATCACGCAAAGAGCTCCTGCGCTGGCGGTGCTGGAGCAAGGGAAACGCATCATGGATTCGGCGCGCATTACGGTGGCGGAGATGGAGGCCCGGCAAAAAAGCCTTCTGCTGCAGCGTAGCCAGCGCGCTCGCGCGGCGCAGCGGGTCAGTATTTCCATCATCGCTTTGGGCTCCGCCGTAGGTGTGGTCTTCCTATCCATAGCGGGCGTCACCGTCAGCCGCGAGATCGGGGTCAGCGCCCGGGCGCGAGCCCAAGTCACCGCACTGAACGCCGACCTGGAGCGCCGCGTGGCCGACCGCACGGCGGCGTTGGGCGAGAGCGAAGGCCGGCTGGCGGGCATGATTCAGTCGGCCATGGACGCGATCCTCACCGCGGATGAACAACAGAACATCGTGCTGTTCAACGGCGCGGCGGAGAGAATGTTTCGCTGCCCGGCCTCGGAAGCGCTGGGCCGGCACATCGCCTACTTCATTCCGCAGCGCTACCACGCGGCCCACGAGGGACAGGTCAAAAAGTTCGGCGAAAGCGGAGCCACCGCCCGGGCCATGGGGGCATTAGGCAAGCTGTGGGCGGTTCGCGCCGATGGCGAGGAGTTCCGGATTGAGGCCTCCATTTCTCATGTCGAGGCCGCAGGCAAGAAATTGTTCACCGTGATTCTGCGCGATATCACCGAGCGCGTACGGGCGGAAGCGGTGCGCGAGCATCTGGCTGCGGTGGTTGACTCCTCAGACGACGCGATTATCAGCAAGGATTTGAACGGCGTGATCAACGGGTGGAATCGCGGGGCCGAGAAGATCTTCGGCTACACGGTGGCGGAGACTTTGGGCAAACCGATGCTAATGCTTTTTCCCCCGGAACTCGTCAAGGAGGAGACCGACATTCTGGCGCGTATCGGGCGCGGCGAGAGCGTGGAACATTACGAAACGGTTCGCGTGCGGAAAGACGGCGGGATCATTGACGTTTCTGTGACCATCTCGCCGATTCGGGATAGCAGTGGCACGGTTGTGGGCGCTTCGAAGATTGCCCGCGACATCACCGAGCGCAAGCAGGTCGAGGAGGCTCTACGGGAGAAAGAACGCCTCCTTTCGGCGGCGCAGCGCATCGCGCATGTGGGGAGCTGGAGTTTGGATCTAGCAGATCCGGCGAGGCGGATCGGCTGGTCGGAGGAGTTGTATCGCATCTATGGAGTTTCGCCGGAGACGTTCGTCCCCACCGTCGATTCACTGACTGAGCTGGTCGTTCCGGAAGACCGGGCTGTCATGCAGACATGGATTGCGGCCTGCGCGGCGGGGGAACAGCCGGATGAATTTGAGTTTCGGATCACGTGGCCCGACGGGAGCGTCCGCATTATCAGCGGCCGAGGCGAGTTGCAGCGCGATGCAAGTAACCGGCTGGCGAAAATAGCCGGCTCCGCACAAGACATCACTGAACGAAAGCGGGCCGAGGAGGCCCTGCGGGAGAGTCAAACGAATTTCGCCGCGGTGGTCAATCTTGCGCCGCAGTTCGTGTGGATCTGCACCAACGAGGGCCTGAACACTTACTTCAACGACCGCTGGTACAGGTACACCGGCCTAACTCCGGAGCTAAGCTACGGAAAAGGATGGAACACCCCGTTTCATCCCGACGACAAGCAAGCGGCCTGGGATGCCTGGAACGTGGCGACCACGGCCGGCGAACCTTATACGGTCGAGAGCCGCCTGCGGGCGGCAGATGGCAGTTATCGGTGGTTCCTAATGCGGGGCGAGCCGGTGCGAGATGACGCGGGCGGCATTGTCAAGTGGTTTGGGACGTGTACTGACATTGACGAAATGAAACGGGCTCAGGCCGAGTTGCGCGAGAGTGAGGAGCGTTTTCAGGCGATGGCCAACGGCATCCCGCAACTGGCCTGCATGGCGGAGGCCGACGGACACATTTTTTGGTACAACCAGCGCTGGTACGACTACACCGGCACGACCCCCGAGCAGATGGAGGGGTGGGGTTGGCAGAGCGTCCTCGACGCGGCAGTACTGCCCAGCGTGCTGGAAAGATGGGCCAGTGCGATCACCAGCGCTGAGCCGTTTGAGATGGAATTTCAGTTGCGCCGGGCGGATGGCGTGTTCGGCACCTTCCTGAACCGCGTCATGCCGCTCAAAGACGCGGCTGGCCGCGTGACCCGCTGGTTCGGCACGAACACCGACATCAGCGAACGCAAACAAACGGAGTTGCGGCTGGCGGCGCAGGCGCAGGAACTATCCGCCTCCAGCCAGTCGCTCGAAGCGCAAACCCGGGTGTTCAAACTGGTATTGGACAGCATGGGCGAGGGCTTGATTGCGGCCGACGGGGAGGGACACTTCATCATCTGGAACGACGCCGCAAAGCAGCAGATGGGCCGGGACGCGGCAGACCTGCCGGGCGAGCAGTGGACGGGTTTTTACAAAGTCTTTCTGCCTGACGGGGTCACGCCATATCCACCGGAAAGTCTGCCGCTGCTTCGTGCCCTGCGCGGGGAGTCGGTGCGAGTGGAGTTAATGGTGGAACAGCCCGATCACGCGGAAGGCGTTTTTCTGGAAGTCACGGCGCGGCCCATGAAGGACGATGCCGGCCGGTTGTGCGGAGGGGTCGCGGTTCTTCGCGACGTTACGGAGCGCAAACGGGCCGCCACCGTTCTGGCCCGGCAGGCCGAGGAATTGCAGTACTCGCGGCAGGACCTGGAGACCCAGACACTCATGCTGCGGTCGGTGCTGGACAGCATTGGCGAGGGACTGGTCGCCGCCGATGAGACGGGAAAATTCATTCTCTGGAATCCGGCGGCGGCAAGAATCGTCGGCCTGGGTGGGACGAACGTGCCGCCCGGGGAGTGGGGCTCATATTACGGCACCTATTTACCGGACACGATCACGCCGTTTCCCATGGACCAGAATCCCCTGGTGCGCGCCATCCGCGGAGAGGTATGCAGCGCCGAGATTTTCATTCGCAATCCAGAACTTGAACATGGAGTCTGGATCGAGTCCAACGGTGCTCCCTTGAGAGCGAAGAACGGCATGCTCCGGGGCGGCGTGGTCGCCTTCCGCGACATCACGCAACGAAAGATCGACGAGCGGGAAATTCGCAAGCTCAACGAAGAACTGGAAGAGAGAGTCGCGCAGCGCACCGCGCAACTGGAGGTGGCCAATCATGAACTCGAGGCTTTTACCTACTCGGTCTCGCACGATCTGCGGGCGCCGCTGCGGCATATTGGAGGGTTTTCCAAGATCCTGATGGAGGATTTTGGCCCTGGGATGCCTCTGGAAGCACAGAGTCACCTCAAACGCATCGAAGATGGCGCCCAGCGCATGGGGCTGCTGGTGGATGAGTTGCTCAATCTGGCGCGGGTGGGGCGTCACGCTCTCCAGATCCAGCCCACGAGGTTGAATTCGGTAATCGACGAAGTTGTGTCGCTGCTGCAGCCGGATGTGGAAGGCAGGGCGGTTACCTGGAAGATTGCCGACCTGCCCTTGGTGGAGTGCGATCCCATCCTGATCAAGCAGGTTTTCCAGAACCTGATCGCCAACGCGCTCAAGTTCACCCGGACGCGGGAGTGCGCTGTCATCGAAATCAGCCAGCGCCAGGAAAACGGGGAGACCGTCATCGCCGTTTCCGACAACGGTGTCGGATTCAACATGAAATACAAAGACAAGCTGTTCGGAGTGTTTCAGCGTCTGCACCGGGCCGAGGATTTTGAAGGCACGGGCATCGGGCTGGCCACGGTACAACGCATCGTTCGCAAGCACGGAGGACGGATCTGGGCGGACGCAGAACTGGATAAGGGCGCTACTTTTTCCTTCACTCTCGGGACCGCGGAGAAAAACGAAGTTCGATGGGAAGGAGTGAGTGCAGATGGGCAAAAGGCAATTTCGCAGACGGCTGCCTCGTAATGAAGATCTCTTAGCCCTTGTCATCCCGAGCGCCGCGAGGGACCTTGGTTCTGGCTTGCGCCGGCAGCCGGGATTGCATGGGCAAAAACCAAGGTCCCTCGCTGCGCTCGGGATGACAGGGTGAGGCCACAGGAGCTGAAATATGAACACCAATGAAGTCGATATTCTTTTGGCCGATGATAGTCAAGACGACATCGATCTGACCCTGCACGCTTTGCGCGCGGAGAATCTGGCCAACCACGTCTTCGTCGTGCGCGATGGGGAGGAAGTATTGGATTTTCTGTTCTGTACCGGGCTGCATGCCGGGCGGGCCTTGGATCATCCGCCCAAGCTGGTTCTGCTGGATCTGAAGATGCCCAAAGTAGACGGTCTGGAGGTCCTCAGGCAGATCAAGGGCGACCCGCGCACCAAGACCATCCCCGTCGTCCTGATGACCTCTTCGCGGGAAGAGCACGATATGGCGAAAGGCTACGAACTGGGAGTCAATAGTTATATCCAGAAACCAGTGGACTTTGACGACTTCCGGAAAGCGGTGAAGGCACTGGGGCTCTACTGGCTGGTCATCAACCGGCCCCCGGTGAGCAATGGCAAGTCAGTTTCGTCGGGGCAAGGGAAATGAGCAGTGCGGGAACCAAGCTCGGGAAGCAGGATTCGACCGCGCCCCAGCCTAAGCTGCGCGCCTTGCTCGTGGAAGACAACACCCTCGACGCAGCGCTGGTTCTGCGGGCGTTGAACAAGGACGGCTTCGATGTTACGGCGGATCTTGTACAGGACGAAGCTGAGTTCACGCGGGCGCTGCGCGCTCATCCTCCCGAAGTGGTGCTCGCGGATTACAACCTGCCGACGTGGAAAGGGATGGACGCGCTGAAGGTACTGCGCAGTGAAGGTCTCGATATCCCGATGATTCTGGTCTCGGGCGCGCTGGGTGATGTGACTGCCGTCGAATGCATCCGGCAAGGGGCTACGGATTACGTTCTCAAAGATGGTCTGGCGAGGCTGCCAGAGGTCGTCCGCCGCGCTCTGCGGGAAAAACACGAACGCATGCTGCGCCATCAGGTGGAAAACGACTTAGCCAGAAAAGTGGACGAACTGGCGCGCTCCAATGCCGACCTCGAGCAGTTCGCCTATGTGGCTTCGCACGACTTGCAGGAACCGCTGCGCATGGTCACCGCCTACACGCAACTTCTGGGCGAACGCTATCGCGGCAAGCTCGACGAGAATGCCGACAAGTTTATCGGCTATGCCACCGAAGGTGCGCAACGCATGCAGGTCCTCATACAGGATCTGCTGGCGTTCTCGCGTGTGGGTCGCAACGAACCCTCTAGTAAGACCGTCGATTGCAATGCCGTGTTGCAGGAAGTGGTACAGACTCTGGCCACCACGATTCAGGAAAGCGGCGCGACCGTCAGCTATGCGGAACTTCCCGCGGTCTGGGCGGACCGCACGCAGGTAGCACAGCTCTTCCAGAATCTGATCGGGAACGCCATAAAGTTTCGCGGGGAAAAACCTCCGGTGGTCGCGGTGCAGGCTGAACCGGCCGGTGAGCGATGGCAGTTCAGCGTAAGCGACAACGGAATCGGAATTGCCTCCGAACATGCGGAAAACATTTTTGTTGTCTTCCAGCGCTTGCACGCGCGCACGGAATATCCCGGCAACGGCATCGGACTGGCCATCTGCAAGAAAATCGTCGAGCGCTACGGCGGGAAGATTTGGATGGAGTCGCAACCCGGGCAGGGCGCGACCTTCAAGTTCACACTGCCCGCCCACGGCCCGGATGGGAAGCACGAGGCGAGGCCAGATGCGAAACATGATGCGAGACATGATGCGAAATCAGAGGTGCAGCAGTGAAGCCAGCCTCCGATCTGCTCATGGTGGATGACAACCCGGCCGATGTGGCATTGGTGTGCGAGGCGCTGGCGGCAAGCAAGCACCGCAGCAGGCTCCACAGCGTTGGCGACGGGGTGGAAGCGATGGCGTTCTTGAATCACAGAGACAAGTACGCGAACGCGATCCGGCCCGACCTGGTCATCCTCGACCTGAATCTGCCGAAGAGGGATGGTCTGGCGGTTTTGACGGCGATGAAGGCCTCGCCGGATCTGCGGCAGATTCCGGTCGTCATCTTCAGCACCTCGCTGTTGCGTAAGGATATCGTGCGCAGCTACGACTTGGGCGCGAATTGCTACGTGAGCAAGCCGGGAAATCTGAACGACTTTTTTTTCGCGGTCAAATCCATGGAAGAGTTCTGGTTCGGCTTTGTAAACCTGCCACCACGAGGAGAGTAATGGATCGCCAAACCACGAACGTATTGTTGATTGAAGATAACCCCGGCGATGCCGACCTGGTGCGACTGCGGCTGGTCGAAGGCACGTCTCCGGTGAGTGTGAACTGCGTCAGCCGGCTCTCCGATGGCCTGGCCTCGCTGACCCGGGAAACGCCCTCGGTAGTTCTGCTCGATCTGAACCTTCCTGACAGCCGCGGCGCGGAGACCTTCCGGCGAGTGATGGAGCACGCTCCCAATGTTCCGGTTGTCGTACTTTCCGGGCAGGACGATGAAGTGCTGGCGATGAAAGCGCTGCATCAGGGAGTTCAGGACTATCTGGTCAAAGGCGATATTTCGAGCAAACATTTGGAGAGGGCGATCCGCTACGCAGTGGAACGGCAAGGGCTCGCGCGCGCCCTTGAAATCGCACAAAAGCAGCAAATCGATTTCAAGAACCAATTTCTCTCGCACGTTTCGCACGAGCTGCGCACGCCGCTCACCTGCATTCACCAGTACGTGTCGCTCATGCTGGACGGGCTCGCCGGACCGCTAGCGCCCGAACAAACCGACCATCTCAAAACCATCTTCAAGAGCGTGAATCAGTTGCACGCCATGATCCGCGATCTGCTGGAGGCGACGAGGGCGGAGAGCGGCAAGATGCGGATCGAGCCGCGCTGCGTCGCGCTTGGCGAACTGGTGCAGCAGGCGGTCGCGATGCTGCGGCCCACTGCGGACGAAAAAAAAATCGGGCTCGAAATCGGAATCGATCAACGGCTGCCGCTGGTGCACGCCGATCCCGACCGGGTGCTCGAAGTGCTTATCAATCTAATAGACAATGCCATCAAATTCACTCCGGCCGAAGGTTCGGTCATGGTGCAGGCCAGCATGGTGGATGCGGACCCCGGCTTTGTCTACCTATCGGTGAGCGATACTGGGCGCGGCATTGGTCCCGAAGCCAAGGCACTGATCTTTGAACGCCTCTATCAGGACCCCGATTCGGTCGACAACAACCGCTCCGGATTAGGACTTGGACTTTTCATCTGCCGGGAAATTGTCCGCCTGCACGAAGGCCGCATCTGGGTTTCAAGCGAACTCGGCCAGGGCAGCACGTTCACATTCACTCTTCCCGTTTACTCGCTGGCCAAACTGCTGGCGCCCGTCGTCTCCTATGATGGCCGCTTACGGCCGGCCTTTGTGCTGGTGAAGATCGAACTGTCGCCGCTTTCGAATCCTCCGCGCGGCAATTGGAAGGAAACCTGGCAGCAGTGCGCGGAAATTGTGCGGCATTGCGTCTATCTCGATAAGGACCTGGTATTGCCGCCGATGGGCGCCTCGGGAACCACTGAAACTCTTTTTGTGCTGGCTTCGACCGATTTGCAGCGTGCCGGAATCATGTCCACGCGTATTCGCGAGCAACTGGAGCGCGTGGAGAACCTCAAAACCAAATGCGGAGTGAGCATCACCACGAGGCCGGTGGAGTTTCGGCAGGAAAATCCACCGGGAACCCTTGAGCAGCAGGTGCAAAGCGTGGCGGACTGCGTAACCACGATGATTTTAGCCAGCCGTGAACGGAAACAGTTGAGCGTTATCAAGGGCGATTGAGTTTCGAATGACGATTTTTCGAATAAATGAATTTACAAAATAAGCAACTAAAGGAGAATTGCAATGCCAAGACCGAAGATCCTGGTAGTCGATGATGATCCCGACCTGGTGCGTGCGCTCAGACTGCGCCTGCGAGCCAACAACTACGAAGTCACCACCGCTTCCGATGGCTATACCGCCATCGCTCAGGCTCAGAAAGAGCGTCCTGCCCTGATCATTCTGGATCTAGGCCTGCCCGTGGGAGATGGCTTCGTCGTCCTCGACCGGCTTCAGACCAGCGATACCCTGTCCGGGGTTCCAGTCATTGTGCTGAGCGCGCGCGATCCTCAGACCAACGAAGAACGAGCGCTTAAAGCCGGCGCGGCGGCATTTTTTCAAAAGCCTGCCGACAACGAGGAACTCATGAACGTGATTCGCGTGAGTCTTGGTCCGGACGCCACGGCACTACCCGCGCACACTGCGGCTTGGCCGTCATAGCGAACTCTTCCCTGTGATTGCCGAAGACTTGTCGTTCGCATCCTTAGGCCCGCGCCCTTCTGCGGGCCTAAGGGCATGTCCTGACCGTGCCAAGGAACCAGAGAGGCAAAAACCACGCTGCGGGTCCGCACTGCTTTGTCCAGCCTAAAATCTTCTAACCCAGTCAGATACAATATTCCACACAAACATCCGCAAAAGCGTACTCCCTTTCCCGAAAGCCATCTATAATCTTGGAAGTTGCTTTAGACAAGGGACTTAGCTCGTTCTGGAATGGGAAACGACATGGCACCGAAGTTGCTCATAGAGCAAGCAGGCGTTCGTTCGCCCGATGCAGCTCTGCGGCTCGCCGACCAGACTGTAGGCGCGCCGTTAAAACCCATGAACCGGGAAAGCCAAGTTCGCTCGGTTGCTGTCCTGCTGTTTATTCTGACAGTGGCTGCAGTCGTCTTCGCCGGTTTCAACTTCAATGCCGAGTGGAAGTTCCTGGTTCCCGACGACGGCGTCTGGTGGGTCGAAAACGGCGGCCGCCTGACGGCGGATCGCGTCGACCCGAACGGGCCGGGCGCCAAGAGCGGAATCAAGCCCGGCGACCAACTGATTTCCATCAACGGACAGGACATCCAGAATATGTCCGGGCTGGAGCGCCAGCTCTATCGCAACGGCGTCTGGTCGAAAGCCGCATATTCCCTGCTCCGGCAGTCGGTTCCTCTCGATTCGAGCGTCATTCTGGTTCCGGCGGAGCGGTCGCTGAACAACTGGCTGCGGCTGATTGCGCTCATCTACCTCGGCATCGGACTCTACGTTCTATTGCGGCGCTGGACTGCTCCCGGCTCCACGCACTTTTACATTTTCTGCCTCGTCTCGTTCATTGCTTATTCCTTCAAGTACACCGGCAAGCTGAACGATTTCGATTGGACAATTTACTGGGGCAACATCGCTGCCGGAGTATTGCAGCCGGCTCTTTTCCTGCATTTCGTTCTCATCTTTCCCGAGAAACGCGAGTTCGTACGCAAGCATCCGTGGGTGCTCGCGCTGGTCTACGTTCCCGCAGCACTGTTGCTCACGGCGCACGTCGCCGCCATGCAATGGCTGCAGGCCAGCGAGCGTCTGCGCTGGAACCTCGACCGGATGGAAATGTCCTACGGATCTCTATTCTTTCTGGCCGCAGCCGTCGTTCTCTGGTACAGCTACCGGCGCGCCAGTACGACGATTCTGCGGCAGCAGTTGAAGTGGGTGACCCGTGGCACCGTCCTTGCGATCGTTCCCTACACCATCTTTTACGTCATCCCCTATCTGATGGGTTCGCTGCCTGGCGCGGGTATGAAGGTCTCGGCGCTGTCACTGGCGCTGTTGCCACTTACTTTCGGCTATGCCATCTTCCGTTACCGCCTGATGGATGTGGATCTGATCTTCAAGCGCGGCGTGGTGTACACGCTCGCAGCGGCAATCGTTGTGGGATTGTATTTTGCGCTGGTCGCCGGCGTGGCCCTGCTGGTGCACAACTGGCGGCCCAACTCCGGTTCCATGGGCTTGGTGCTGGCGGTGGTGGTCACGGCGCTTCTGTTCGATCCCGTCCGCAAATGGATTCAAGATCACATTGATCAGTTCTTCTACCGCACCAGCTATGACTATCGCCGCACGTTGCTCGAGTTCGGCCGCGAGTTGGGTGCGGAGACCAATCTGAATACGCTGCTGGCTTCGCTGATCGACCGCTTATCGCGCACGCTTGCGGTCGACCGGATGGCGATTTTCCTGGCGGGCGACGCAGCCGGAGAATTTGCGCTGGCCAAGTCCTTTGGCTTGTCCGCGCCCGGCAATGTCGATCTTTCATTCCTCAGCGCGCCGCGCCCTGAGCAAGCCGGCCATCTCTTCTTTGAGAACACACACCAGGTGCCGCGCGAGACGACAGAGGCGCAGCAAGCCATTGCGCGGCTCGATCTGAATTACTACATTCCCTGCCACGCGCAGCACAAGACCATCGCCGTACTCGGCCTGGGCAAGACTGTGCAGGGCGATTTCCTTTCCAGCGAAGACATGGAGTTGCTCGAGACTTTGGGCGGCTATCTCGGCATCGCCATTCAAAACTCGCAGCTTTATGCCTCGCTGCAACAGAAGGCGGCGGAGTACGAGCGCCTCAAAGACTTCAACGAAAACATCGTCGAATCCATCAACGTGGGCGTGATGGCTCTCGATATGGAAGACCGCATCGAGAGCTGGAACGCGCAGATGGAAGTGATGTACGCGCTGCCGCGCTGGCAGACTCTGACCCAGCCGCTGAAGGCGATTTTCCCGGCGGAGTTCGTCGAAGAATTCGACCGCATGCGGCAGGACGCGGGCATTCGCAACCTGTACAAGTTCCGCATGAAGACGCCCGCCGGCGAAGTCCGCACCGTGAATGTGGCCGTCGCTCCATTGGTTACGCGCAAGTTTCAAGTCATCGGCCGGCTTGTGATCATGGACGACATTACCGAACGCGTCGATCTCGAAGCACAGCTTTCGCAGGCCGATAAACTTTCATCGATCGGATTGCTCGCGGCCGGCGTGGCTCACGAAGTCAACACGCCTCTTGCCGTGATTTCGTCCTACACGCAAATGCTCAGCAAGCAGTTGCAGGGCGATCCGCAGAAATCAGGACTGCTCGAAAAGATTACGCGGCAAACTTTCCGCGCGTCGGAGATCGTAAACAATCTGCTGAATTTTTCGCGCACCAGCGGCAGCGAAATCGGCGATGTGAACGTCAACAAAGTGATCGCCGACACGCTGGCGCTGCTCGAACACCAGTTCAAGATTGCCAAAGTCGAAGTGCAAAACGCGTTCGAACCCAAGCTGCCGCCGATTCAAGGCAACGCAGGTAGATTGCAGCAAGTGTTCCTGAACCTGTTTCTCAACGCGAAAGACGCCATGCCGGGCGGCGGAACACTGCGCGTATCAACCCTCAACGGCGAAAGCGTCAGCGTGAGCGTGTCTGACACAGGAACCGGAATCGCCCCAGAAAACATTCAGCGCATTTACGATCCATTTTTTACAACGAAGACCTCGCCGCGTGAAGGCCAGGCGCGCGGCACCGGCCTCGGCCTTTCTGTTACCTACGGCATCATCCAGGAACACGCCGGCAAAATTCGCGTGGAGAGCCACCCCGGCGCCGGCACAACCTTCACTCTCGATTTCCCTTTAAGCAAGAAGGCAGTCCCTTCCAAGGCCGAATATGTCTGATGCTGCTGTAATTGCGCGCACCCTGACGAATGGAACGCGCGGCCTCGCGGGCGCGGTGCTCATCATCGACGATGAAGCAGAGATTCGCGAATCTCTGCAAACTCTGCTTGAGATGGAAGGTTTTGCTGTCGAAACAGCACACACCGGCGAAGCTGGCCTGCGGCGCATCGGCGAACATCCTTTCGACTTGATCCTGCTCGATCTCGCACTGCCCGGCCGCGATGGCATGGAGATTCTGGCCGAGATTCGCGCCCACGAAACCCGCCTGCCTGTCATCATGATCACCGCTTACGGCACGGTCGAAAACGCCGTGCGCGCCATGCAGTCCGGCGCCGCCAACTTCGTTACCAAACCCTGGGATAACGAAAAGCTTCTCGCCGATATTCGCGCCGCCGTGGGCTGGCGCCGCGCCGAAGAAGAGAACATCCAACTCAAGCGCGCGCTAAAACAGCGCTACAACTTCGAAAACATCGTCGGCAAAAGTGAGCCGATGCTGAAGATTTTCGACCTCGTCGCGCAGGTAGCAAACAGCCGCTCCACCGTGCTGCTGCAAGGCGAGAGCGGCACGGGAAAAGAGGTCATCGCCAAAGCGCTGCATCTGAATTCACCGCGGCACGACCGACCATTCGTTCCCGTCAACACCGGCTCCATGCCAACGGACCTGCTCGAATCCACTCTCTTCGGTCACGTGAAGGGCGCATTCACCAGCGCCATCGCTTCGAAGAAAGGCCTGTTTGAGATGGCCGACCGGGGCACGCTGTTCCTCGACGAAATCGCAACCATGGGGATCGACACGCAGGCCAAGATTCTGCGCGTGCTGCAAGACCGCCGCTTCATGCATCTCGGCGGAGTGCAGGAAGTTCAGGTCGATGTGCGCATCATCGCCGCCACCAACGTCGACCTGCGGCAGGCGGTGCGCGACGGACGCTTTCGCGAAGACCTGTTCTACCGCTTGAACGTGATCACCATCGAACTTCCTCCCTTGCGCCAGCGTAGAGAAGACATTCCGCTGTTGGTCGATTTCTTCCTCAAGAAATACGCCGAGGAAAACGACCGTCCAGCGCGGCATGTCACGCCAGAAGCCCTGCGGCCGCTGCTGTCCTATTCCTGGCCGGGCAACGTGCGCGAACTCGAGAATGTAATCGAGCGCGCCGTAGTGCTCTCTTCCGGAGCAGAAATCGGAATCGACCTGCTGCCCGATCATCTGCTCGGGCGCGGTTCCATCTTCACGCTGCACGATCCACCGGCCAATGCGTCGCTGTTTGAAATTGTCGAAGACGTCGAGCGCCGCATCATCACCGACATGCTCGAGAAGTGCAACTGGAACCAGACCGAAGCCGCCGAACACTTCAAAGTGCCGCTCTCTACGCTGAACCAGAAAATCCGCCGCCTGAATATCGAGATCAAGAAAAAGACGCGGGGGTAGAAAAGCGGTGTTCAGTGGCTAGTGACACCCTGACTGATTTCCACCACAGCTATGCTGGATTTTTCTGACCACTGACCACTGATCACTGACCACTGCGCTTCTGTTATAGTTTTCGGAACGCGTGACGGTTCGTTCCACGCGTAGCCCGAACCGCATGGAAATCACCTCACCCACGTACCTCGCCAAAGAACAAGTCCAGACCGTTCAGGATTACGTTCTCTTCTCCGCTCATGCGGTCGCGAATATTTTTCGAAAGCCGCGCTACTTCGCCGACATGCTTCTGCAAGCCGATACCATCGGCGTGGGATCGCTGCCCATCGTCGTGCTCACAGGCTTCTTCACCGGAGCGGTGCTCGCGCTGCAAGCCTCAAACACGCTGGAGCGTTTCGGTTCCGTCACTCTGGTCGGCCAGTTAGTCTCAACTTCCATGGTGCGCGAACTCGGCCCCGTGCTCACCAGCCTGATGGTGGCCGGACGAAATTCTTCCGGTATGGCGAGCGAACTCGGGTCGATGGTCGTCACCGAACAGATCGACGCCATGCGCGCCCTCGGCACCGACCCCATGAAAAAACTGGTCACGCCGCGCGTGACTGCCACGGTCTTCATGCTGTTTTTCTTGACCATCATTTCCGACCTCGTCGGCCTGACCGGAGGCTTGTTCATCGCCAAAGTGCTGCTGCGCCTCGATGCCCGCCAGTATTGGTCGAACGCCTGGGAAACGCTGGTGTTTCAGGATATATTCATGGGCCTGGCAAAGCCGGTGCTCTTCGGCTTCATCATCGCGACCATCGGCTGCTTCTACGGCATGAACGCCCGCGGAGGAACTCAGGGCGTGGGCCGCGCCACCACACAAGCTGTGGTCGCGGCCTCCGTGATGATTCTGGCGTTCGACCTGCTCGTAACCCGGTTCCTGATGGCCGTGCTGTCGTTAAACTAAATCGTTAAATTAAAATCGTTAAATTAACTGCATGTCAGCGCCAACTTTACCGCTCGATTCCGCCGCCGTGACGACCGGGGAGAATTCCTCGCCGGCGATCGTGTTCGAAGATGTGGCGCTGGCCTTTGGCGAAAACGAAGTGCTGCGCGGCGTTTCCTTCCGCTTAAACCGCGGCGAAACCAAGGCGCTGTTCGGCGTGGCCGGCTCCGGCAAGAGCCTGATTCTCAAGCTGGCGATCGGCCTACTCCGGCCAGACTCAGGACGCATCATCGTCCTCGGCGAAGACGTGACCCAAATGCGAGAAGAAGATTTGTTCGCATTGCGCGCCAAGGTGGGCATGGTCTTTCAAGAGAGCGCCTTGTTCGATTCGCTCACGGTGCGCGAGAATGTCGCGTACCGGCTGATGGAAGAGCACGGCATCTACGACGACGAAATCGACCGCAGAGTACGCGAGGTTTTGCGTTTCGTGGAACTCGAACACACACTCGATCTCAACCCTGCTGAACTTTCCGGAGGCATGCGCCGCCGCGTCGCTATCGCACGCGCGCTGATTACGCGGCCCGAACTCCTGCTCTACGATTCACCCACCGGCGGCCTTGACCCAGTGACCTCGAACACCATCATCGAACTGATCGTGAAACAGCGCGACGTTTACAAGACCAGCGCTCTAATGGTCACGCACCGCCTGCAGGATGCCTTCACCATGGCTACGCATCAATTCGATAAACAATCCAATCGCATGGTTCCGCTCCCCGCCGGCCAGCGCTGTGAAGTGCCCATGAGCTTCCTCATCCTGCGCGACGGCAAAGTAATCTTCGACGGCGACCTGCGGGAGCTAGCCTTCAGCAAAGACGAGTACATCAGGGAATACATTTCGTAGGACACGTTCCCAAGCGGCTTCCACACGGAGGTAGCCATGACGACGAACGAATTTCTTGGGGAAAGATCAAGGGAACGCGACCGATTTGAGCTGGAGCTTGGCGACACATTCGACGTGAAAGCCAGCATCGTTCTTTTGATCCTGAAGCTTCTCGGAACCATCGCCGCCACAATGCTGACGGCCGACAAGCT
Organism: Candidatus Sulfotelmatobacter sp.; assembly: GCA_050011375.1. GTDB lineage: Bacteria > Acidobacteriota > Terriglobia > Terriglobales > Acidobacteriaceae > Sulfotelmatobacter. Next base: position 342 of record JBEKJF010000061.1, on the reverse strand, counting down.
AACGGCTGCACCAAAGCTGGCACAAATCCCCGTGATTGCCCTTGTAGTGATTTCAGGAATGTTCTGCGTGACCTGTTTGTGGCCGAAGGATTATCTGTTCGATGATTTGCCCGAAACGTACGCCAATTGGCTCGCCGATCTAGGAGAATCTGATGCTGAAAGACCGGAGGGCGTGACGACTCTTTCCATGGAACTGGCAAACGGAAGAGTCACTCACAATCACGCTCTAAACAAGGCGAAGGCGTGGTCGCTCAATGGGGCATTTTGGTTCATGGCACTCGCGCTTTTTGTCGAGCTCGGAACCCTCGCGTATATGGCGTTCGCTATCCGCCCTTCTTAAAT
>JBEKJF010000060.1:0-16582 GCA_050011375.1 Candidatus Sulfotelmatobacter sp. | reverse complement strand
ACCTCGATGAAGCTTCAAAGCAGTTCAGCCAGTTCGCCAGCAAGAACACGGCAGTCGACATCAAGGAGCAGGGCAAGGCCATGATCGATGCGGCTGCAGCCTTGATGGGTCAGTCGATCGCCGCCGAATCGGAGCTCCGGGGATTGGAACAGATTTACACCCCCAATAACGTTCGCGTCCGGTCGGTGCAGGCCCGGGTCACTGAGCTGCACGAACAGCTCCAAAAATTGGACGGCAAGCCGGGCCAACCCTCGAACGCCCACGACGAAACGGATTCCCCCTACCCTACCCTGCGCAACCTACCTTTGCTGGGCGTAACCTTCGCGGATTTATATCGCGAGACGAAAGTTCAGGAAACCGTCTACGAAACGCTGACGGAAGAATATGAGATGGCGAAGGTTCAGGAAGCCAAGGAAATGCCGAGCGTCAAAGTTCTCGATCCCGCCAAGGTGCCGGAGCGCCAGTCCTATCCTCCGCGCCTGGTGATCATCACGCTGTGCCTGATGCTGGCGCTCATGGGATCGACCGTGTGGATCCTCGGCAAGGCGCGCTGGGAACAAATCGACGCCCAGGACCCGGGCAAGACGCTAACACGCGAAGTCTTTCATACCGTGAACGCGCGCATGCCGTGGGCGACGCCGAACGGATCGCGCTTTCAGGCAATGACTCACCGGGTCTGGACGCGGTTCGAGCGGCGATCCGTCACCAATCCAAATCTGCCAGCGGAGCAGGGTCCGATCGAGCCACAAAGTTAATCACCGAAGTGCAACCCGCTAACAGTTCACGCAACGTTTCCCAACAAAACTTTCGAATTTCAGGAGGCACGATGAAAATACTTATCTTAGGCGGCGACGGATATCTTGGCTGGCCGACCGCGATGTATCTGTCGCGTCACGGGCACCAGGTCGCGGTGCTCGACAACTTCGCTAAAAGACGATGGGAGCTCGAACTGAACGCCGAGCCCCTCATCCCCATTCAGACTCTTCACGACCGGGTCGAGTTGTGGCGAACGGTCGAGGGGCGACAACTGGAATTGTTTGTCGGCGACTTGCGCAACTATGGAGTCGTCGAAGGAGTGCTCCACAGCTTCCGGCCGGAGGCGATTGTTCACTATGGCGAGCAGCCATCCGCTCCGTATTCCATGATTGACCACAACCGGTCCGTCTTCACCCAGGTCAACAACATTACGGGAACCCTGAACCTGTTGTGGGCCATTAAAAAACTGAAGCTCGAGTGCCACGTCGTGAAGCTCGGCACCATGGGGGAATATGGCACGCCCAACATCGACATTGAGGAAGGCTTCATCGAAATCAACCACAAAGGCAGAACGGACACGTTGCCGTTCCCCTGCCAGCCCGGATCCTTCTACCATCTGTCGAAGGTTCACGACAGCCACAACATCCGCTTCGCCTGCCGGGCATGGAAATTAGCAGCCACAGATTTGCATCAGGGAGTGGTCTATGGAATCGAGACGGACGAAACGAAAATGGACAATGGCCTCGCCACCGGCTTCCACTATGACGACGTTTTCGGAACCGCCATCAACCGCTTCTGTGTGCAGGCGGCCGCCGGCATTCCGCTGACGGTGTATGGAAAGGGAGGCCAACGCCGGGGCTTCCTGAACATTCGCGATACCTTGCGCTGCGTCGAACTGGCGATTGTGAATCCCGCCCAACCCGGCGAATATCGGGTGTTCAACCAGTTCACCGAAACATTCTCCATCCTGCAACTGGCCGAACTGGTCGCGGATCAGGCACGCAATTTCGGATTGGCTGCGGAAATATTGCATCTGCCGAACCCGCGCGTAGAGCAGGAGCAACACCATTACAATCCGACGCATACTAAACTTCTCGAACTTGGGCTGCAGCCGCGCCTGCTGTCCAACGAACTCATCGACACCATGATGACCACCATACTCGAATATAAGGACCGCATTAAGCAGGAGGTCATTCTGCCCAAAGTGAAGTGGAATGGCGACGAGCAGGAAATGGAAGCACTCAAATTAATGTGGGCGGGCGCTTGACCCGGGATCCAGCCGCTCAGGCGGTGGGTATGGAAATCGGCGAACGAAGATGACTCCCGACATTTACGCGGAATGGCTGCGAAGGCAGGGACACAGGGTGATTCGAACACCCAGTTCCTACTGGCAAAGCGAAGGATGGCGCGTCTATCAAGCTTTCCCTTACCACTGGCTGATCGAGCCTTCGGCAGAGGAGGAACGGGAATTGGTCTCGCGGCACGGCGCTACCGCTCTCCGCTATTCGACGCCGGCTGATCGACTGCCGGAGACCGGCGGTTACCACGTAGTCTTTGCAGGCCCTGACTACGATTTGGAAACGCTCGGTTCCTGGGCGCGAAAAAACGTGCGCCGCGGGCTGCGATCCTGCACGGTTGGCCAGATTCCTTTCTCGCGGTATATCGAGGAAGGATGGGCCTTGCGAGTCGATACCCTGGCGCGGCAGCAACGCCGTGTCCCAGAGACGAAAGATGACTGGCACCGGAAGAACTCTGCCGCCATCGGCCTCGAAGGCTTCGAAGTGTGGGCCGCGGAGGTCGACCATCGACTGGCGGCCACGCTCCTCACCTTCCAGATGGATGGCTGGGGATATATGTTGTACCAGCAATGCCATCGCGATTACTTGCGCGAGCACGCCAACAATGCCCTCAGCTTTGAAGTGACGCAGACGCTGATTCGCAGGCCGAACATCCGGGGAATTTTTTATGGCATGCGCTCGCTCGACGCTCCGGCCAGCGTCGATGAATTCAAGCTGCGCATGGGATACGAAGCGAAGCCGGTCCGTCAGCGCGTGGTGTTCCATCCCAGGTTAGCGCCTTTGGTAAACCGCTTCACGCATCGAGTCGCAAAATCGCTGGTGGCCGTGAATCCAGCCAGCCGCTTCCTGGCGAAAGCGGAAGGAATGCTGCGCCTGGGTCTGGCGAGCCACAGCGCCTCTGCCGCTGAAATCCAGGTGCTCCAGATCAGTCCGAGCCAGGTTAGTCCAGGCCAAGTCAGCCCAAGCCAAGTCAGTCCAAGCCAGTTACGCCGAACCCGTCAGTCTGAGCCCGTCAGTCGCGAATAAATCAATCACGGCTAGAGTCTCTGCGTCGCGGCAACGCGGCGAAACTGCGCTTCACAATTCATGATCAGCCAAACCGAACCGAAAAGCGGCGTTGCGATTCAACCGTTCTTCGCCGGCGAAAAGGAACTACTGGCCGGGCACGCGCCGCTGATTCGGGACTCGCTCGGTTACCTGATGAGCAAAGTGGTTCCCGGCTTTTTCGGCCTCGTATCCGTTCCCGTATTCGTGCGTCTGATTGGCATTGAGGAATACGGCCGCCTCTACGTGATTCTGCCGGTTTTAATGGCGCTGGGCGGAGCGGGCTCGGGCTGGCTCCAACAGGGCATCTTGCGGTTTCACCCCGCGTCGGAACCAGCACCCGAGTCTGAATCCGCATTCGCACGGGCAGTCACGCTGGGCACCGCCCTGGCGGCATTGGCGCTCGGTCTGGTTCTTCTCCCAATCCTGGGTGTGTTGCGCTACCGCCCCGCCGTATGGGTCATTGTGGAAGCGTATTGTGCCGTGCAACTGATCTACATGGTTTCTCTAACGCGTATGCAGGCGCAGTTGAGACCCCGGGTGGTTCTGAGAAATGAGGCTCTCCGCTCCGTGGCAGGGTTTGTTTTCCCCGTCTGCTTGATAGTGGCGCTCGGTCACGGAGCTTTTCCCCTCGTAATTCTGGGACTGGCCCTCGGATATCTGCTGCCTTTGCTGTTCGCCAGTGGAGGCTCACACGCGCTGTTGAGAGCCGGCCTCTCTGAGGTTGGCGCAGGTTCCGAAGCCAGAAGTATTCTCGGCCAGCTGTGGCGTTTCGGCTGGGCGGTTGGGCTTTGGTTGATGCTGTGTCAGGCGCTCCCCGTGGTGGGGCGGTCGGCCATTCAGAGATATGCGGGATATGCCCAGGCAGGCATTTATGCGTCCCTCTACGAACTCGCCGTGCGCTCCTTCTCGCTGTTCGCGTCTCCCGTTCTCCAGGCCGCACACCCGCGAATCATGCGCTATTGGAATCTGGGCGACTTTTCGGCAGCGCGGCGCACGATCGGACATGCCATTCGAATGCAGGTTCTGATGTTCATTCCAGTTGAGATCGCCGGAATCCTGTTTTCCGTTCCGCTCACAAAGCTGGCTCTCGGGCCGGGCCATCCCGTCTCGGCATCGCTCTTGCCCCTGTTGATGCTGGGGGGATTTCTCTGGCAGATTGCGCTTCTCGTGCACAAGCCTCTCGAGATCATGCAGCGGACCAAGACCATGCTCTACGGAATGCTGGTTGTCGTCCTCATCGAATCCGCGGGCAATTACCTATTGGTTCCGCGCTATGGCGTGAAGGCCGTCGTGTACGTATTCGTCTCGGGCGCACTCGCCTACATCGCTTTCGTGGCGCTGCAGACCATGAGGTTGCGAGCACACATCGAGCTGCAGCGACCTGAATCGGAAAATTATCGGAACGCTGGCACGTCCAAGGCATTCTGACCCGGCAGCCTGAATTTGTTTTTCGAACACGCCATGTCGAAAAGCTACTATCTAGCGCTGATGCTTCTGGTGGGAGCCTACCTGCCGTCATCTCTACACGGCACCACCTCCTACGCCATGATCGCTCTCGGCTATGCGTGCGCGCTGTGCCTGCTGTGCTACGGGGCATGGAAGTTCGGCGCCTCTGAGGTTGCAGTTGTTTGCGGCCTCCTGATCTTGACGACGTTGGCGGCGTGTACGCTCTTCGGATCGCTGACCACGATCAGGCTGGAAAAAGTTGGCATCTTCGGAACCATGGCAATGATGCTCTGTCTCCGGTCCAGGGGAGAACGAGTAGGGTCCAATGCGCTTCTGTTTGTGAGCACCATCAACATTGCGATCGGCATCGGCATCATCGCTGGCATTGAACCGGTCGTGCTTTGGGTCGAGCGTTTTTATTCCGCGTTTTTCGATGGCCTTGTGCCCTCCATGCTCGACCTGCACAAGCCAGTCCTCTCCTACGGCACCCATTCGATTGCAGCGTTTTTTCTTTATATGTTTTATTGGCTCAACTTCAGGACATTCCAAGTAACTGGCCGGCGGCTCAATCTTGCCTGCGCAATCATTCACGCGCTTCTGTGTGCGGCCCTGCTTTCGCACGCATCCTTTGGATTCGCTGCCCTCGCGTTTAGTGAGATGGGGTGGCATGCGCTCAGCCGCTCGAGGTACGTAACGATTGCAAGCGTGCTCGCCCTCGCAGCCCTGATGCCTGTCGTGATTCGTGCCTTTGACCCGAAGACCTCCGGGTGGAATGCCATTCAAGATGTGGCGAAGGACTACGTCGTCTACACCTGGGTAGATAAGGAGGGCGGCCTGCTAGCCCGCTATGGCGCGGGCGGGGATCTGGCGGAACCTGTCGCCTACATCGCGAATCATCCCCTTCGGCCCATTGGGCTGAGTTCCAGCGAGAAGTATGTCCTGGTCGATTCTGGTCCGGTCGAGTACATGATGCGAGGTTCTCTTCTCCTGGTCATCCTGATTTATGGCGGGCTGTGGTACTTCCTTCGCGCGCATTTACAGCTGTGGGATGCCTTGAGAATGATGCTGTGCGTCCTGGTGATGGAGACGGGATTCAGCGTCCTGCTTTACCAGCGGACGGCCCTATTGTTGCCTGCCTTCGTTCTCTATTTGAGCGGATTGGATGTCAGATCTTCGTCGGATAAGGAAATAGGCGGAAAGAAATGGAATCTATCCCACGCCCCGGCGTAGCTCGCCCGGGTCTCAGGAATCGGCTGCTATGACTTCCGTACTCATCATTACCGTTAACTACAAGGGCGGGGATGCCACCGAACGCTTTCTGAAGAGCGCATCGGAACTGGACGGCTGGGATGAGTCGCATCTCATCGTAGTGGAAAATGGCTCGAACGACGGCTCTGCCGACAAACTGCGGCCGCTCGTCGGCGAATTCGCCAACGTCGAATTGCTGGAGTCAGAGGGGAACCGCGGTTATTTTGGGGCAGCTCACTGGGCGCTTGAGCACTATCTGGCGCGAGCGCAGAAACCGGACTGGGTAATCATCTGCAATAACGATGTCGTCTTCGATGACCCGCAATTTCTGGCGAAACTTGCGCAGCGCGACATTGCTGGCGCGCAAGTCATCGCCCCGGCAATTATTGCGCGGCCTACAGGCATCGATTGCAATCCCTTTATGCGGACCAGGCCGTCGTGGTTCAAATTGCTGCGCTGCCGGTTCTGGCAGTCGAATTACTACCTGATGTGGATCAAGCAGTGGCTCTCACCCTACGTGCGGACCGCCCGCCATCATCTGAATTTCTGGCCCCCAACGTTCCCTTCCGCCGCGCGCACAGACGTGTACGCGCCGCATGGCGCCTTCCTCATCTTCAGCCGATCCTATTTCGAGGCGGGCGGTTACATTGACGCCGGTTTCTTTCTGTATGCGGAGGAATTTTCCGTGGCTGAGATCTGCCGGCAATTGCAGTTGCGTGTGGTCCACGATCCCGGTCTGCGGGTATGGCATAACGCACACGGGGTGACCGGCCGAATGTGCAATCGGACAACGTTTGAGTACGGCAGGCAGGGTTTCAGCTACGCGCTGCGCAAGTATTTCCGGGTACCGAAACCTGTAAAGTCATCGCCGCCGCCGGGCAACTCTGCAATTGCGCCGGCGGACAATTCTGCTCGAGATTGAGGCATGGGAGGATCTTTGCGCTGGGAAACGATAATTCTATTGGCCGCATTCGCCGCACTCGCCTACACCTGGCTGGGGTATCCGGCAATGCTGTGGACTTTGAGGCGGATCTCCGGAAGGCATCCCGCGAGAGAAAAATGCCAGCCGGATTTCTCCATTATCGTCGCGGCCTACAACGAAGAAGCGCGCATCGCGGCGAAGCTCGAGGACTGCCTGGCACTCGAGTATCCGGCAGACCAGGTGGAGATTCTGGTTGCCTCCGACGGCTCGACCGATCGCACGGAGACTATTGTCGAAGAATTTGCCCGGCAGGATGCCCGCGTCCGACTGCTGAAAAGCGCCGGCCGGGCCGGCAAAAGCGGCGTTCAAAATCTGGCCGCCGCGGAGGCGCGAGGTGAAATCCTTTTGTTCACGGACACGGAAACCACCACGCGAGCAACCCTGCTGCGGCAGATCGGGGAAGACTTTGCCGATCCTCGAGTCGGCATGGTCGCGCCCACGGTTCACTTTGGGAGGCGAGACGGCGCCGTTGCGAAAGGCCAGGGAGCGTACTGGCGCTTTGAGCTGATCTTGCGGCAGTGGGAATCGGATCTCGGAATTCTGGCCACGGCCAGTGGCGCGGCATTGGCCATGCGCCGCACTCTGTTTCGTCCGATTGCTCCTCAGTACGGCGACGATTGCGTCCTCCCCCTCGATGTGCGCTTGCAGGGATTCAAAGTGCTGCAGGATGCGCGCATTGTGGTGTTTGACGAGATGCCGAACTCCATCGGCGGCGAACTTCGCGCCCGGGTGCGCATGACGGCTCGCAATTGGACGGGCATTCTAAGCCGCCCCGGCCTGCTAAATTTCCTGCGCTATCCCGGAACTGCGTGGGCACTCGTCTCCCACAAGTTTCTCCGGTGGATGACGCCGTTCTTTCTGGCGGCGACGTTCGTGATGAGCCTTCTGCTGGCGGCAAGAGGACGGATGGGGCTGGTCGTCTTCCTCCTGCAAAGTTGTTTTTATGTGGCGTCTGCCGTGGGCTGGCGCCAGTCGCGCAAGCGGGCGTGCGCGCGCATCTTTGGATATCCTTTCGCATTTTGCCTGGCGAACTTGGGATTTTTCCTCGGCCTAGTCCGGTGCCTTCGCGGCCACAGCGTGGTCGCCTACAAGTGAGGTTTCAATCAGCATGAACACTTTTGCGGAGCCCATGCAAGCATCCACTGGAACCCTGAGTTGTCCCTTGTGCCTGGAAACGGGACAGCGAAACCTTGCCGAATTCAACGGCAAATTCCTCAGAAAATGTCTTCACTGTGGCGGACGTTATCTATTTCCTCAGCCATCTCCCGCCGAGTTGTTGGCACATTTCCAGACGGGTGAGGCGGATGAGAAAGAGCTGGAAGGCAAATTTGAATCGAATCGAGAGAACGTGCTCTCCCGGGTTGCGGATTACATTCAGCAAAGGCGGCAGCGCGGAACGATCCTCGACGTGGGCTGCGCTACAGGCCTGTTCCTCGCTCGCTTTCTGCAAAACCCTGGGTGGGATGCCTGGGGATTGGAGCTTGCTTCGGCCTCTGCGCAAAAGGCTTCCGAGCGAGGGGTTCGGATTTTTCGCGGAGATATTCACTCAGCGCGTTTCGCCGAGAATTCCTTCGATGTCGTCAGCGTTTTGGACGCTTTCTATTACTTCCCGGAACCTCATCGGGAATTAGCTGAAGTGCACCGCGTTCTAAGGCCGGACGGCATGCTGGTACTCGAACTGCCTTTGGCCACCGCCCGCATCTGGCGTACCTCGAAGGCTCTCGGCAGGCTGGTGAGCGGGAGCCGGCGGCCGCTGCTGCAGAGCAGCGATCATCTTTTTTATTTCACCCCCAAATCGGTGGCGATGCTGCTGCAGCGGTCCGGGTTCCAGGTCGAAGACATGCGTCCGCTACCTGGAAACCGGCAGGCGCACTTGCCACGAGACTTCGCCATGCGGGCCTATTCTCTGGCATCGTCGCTGCTGCACCGTGCATCGGGAGCAAACATCTTTCTCGGCCCGCGATTCCTCGTTGCAGCCACAAAGATTTCCTAATTCTCAAGCGCCGGCATGCGTCAATTCGCCGCGATCTGTCGAGCGGTGCAAATAATAGCCAACGTCTATTCCAAATGGAGAACGATACGTGAGAAAAACGTTCCTGCCGTTTTCTCCCCCGCTGATCGGCGAAGAAGAGATTGCCGAAGTCGTCGACACGCTGCGCTCGGATTGGATCACGACCGGGCCCAAAGTGAAGCGGTTCGAGCAGGAATTCGCCGCTTTCATCGGCGCTCCCGAGGCCTTCGCGCTAAGCTCCTGCACCGCAGCCCTGCACCTCTCGTTGCTCGCACTCGGAATCGGCCCGGGAGATGCCGTCATCACGAGCCCCCTCACTTTTTGCTCGGGAGTACATGTCGTCGAACATGTCGGTGCCCGGCCGGTGTTGGTGGATGTTGAAGCGGACACACTCAATTTGGATCCGCGAAAACTTCGCCACGCGATCGAGGCCGCGCAGAAGAATTTAGGCGTGCACGTGAAAGCGATCATGCCGGTTCACCTTTACGGCCATCCTTGTGACCTCGACGCCATTCTCGAAATTGCCGCCGAGTACAAGTTAGCCGTGATCGAGGACGCGGCGCACTCTTTGCCTGCTCGATACAGGGGACGAATGATCGGGTCGATGGCGGCTTCGGCAAAGGTTCCACTGCTGACCTGTTTTTCTTTCTACGCCACCAAGAACCTGACGACGGCCGAAGGCGGCATGCTGGTCGCACCTCGCGATTTGCTCGAAGAAGCCCGCTTGTGGGGACTTCACGGCATGAACCGCGATGCCTGGAAGCGATATGGATCGGAGGGATCGTGGCACTACGAAGTGGTTCGCCCGGGATACAAGTACAACTTGACCGACATGCAGGCGGCGCTGGGGTTGCACCAGCTCCGCAAATTACCTGGCTTCCACGCCCGCCGTCGCCAGATTGTTGAGCGCTACAACAGCGCGTTTCGCAGCTACCCGGAATTATGCGAGCCGACCGAGCGCGACGACGTAGGTCATGCCTGGCATCTCTATGTGCTTCGATTGGATCCAGAGGGACTGGAACTTACACGGAATCAATTCATCTCCGAATTGCATGAGCGCAAAATCGGCTGCTCGGTGCATTTCATTCCGATTCATCTGCATGCTTACTATCGCGACAAATACCGGTACCGGCCGGAAGACTTCCCCGTCGCCAACCGGGAATATCAGCGAGTAGTATCTCTGCCCTTGTCGCCGCGGATGACCGATCAGGATGCCGATGACGTGATCGAAGCCGTCGCCGGCTTGGTGCAGAGGCACATGCGAAAGGCAAGACCGGCTCTACGGCTGCGTGCCGTGGCGCCTTAAGGGACACGACTTCTGCGAGAACTTCTTTGTTACAGAGCGTGAGCACGATAACAAGACACTCTGCGAGGTATGCGTTCGACGTCGTCGCCGCGGCCATCGGGCTGATCTTGCTATCGCCTCTGCTGGCGCTGATTGCGCTTGCCATCAAACTCGATGATGGAGAGGCAGTTTTCTATTCACAGGCTCGGGTGGGAAAAGATTTCCGCATATTCAAGTTGGTGAAATTCCGGAGCATGGCTCCGGGGGCCGATCGGTCCAGTCTGCTGACTGCGCCGGCGGACTCGCGGCTCACGCGGGTCGGGCGCTTTCTTCGAAGGTACAAACTCGATGAGTTGCCGCAGCTCTTCAATGTGATGAAGGGAGAAATGCAACTTGTCGGCCCCCGGCCGGAAGTCGAGCGCTACGTGTACTTGTTTCGCGCCGACTATTCCGCACTTCTTCAGGAGCCGCCAGGAATTACCGATCCAGCTTCAATCTCTTATCGCAACGAAGAGAAGCTGTTTCACGCGGACCAGACCGAAGAGCAGTATGTTTCGCAAATCCTGCCTGACAAGTTGAGGATCTCGCTGGAATACCAGAAACAACGGAATTTCTTCTCCGATATCCGCACCGTTCTGGAAACATTGTTCCCCTCGCAGACCCAGTGTGATGTCAGGAACATTCACAAGGAAGATTCCTCACGGAGCGAAATCCGCGACTGAGGGTCTGACGGCAAGGAACGCTCGTCACCAGGGTCGCGAGTCCAGTTCATAAGCGGCAAGCGGTCCACCGCCAATATTTCATTCCAGATCGTTCCCGAGTTACATCGCCGCCAATTCACGACACAGAACGAAAGGACAGTTCATGCGCACGATCCACGACAAAATGTCGCATCTGTTGTTGCGACGTAGACCATGGTTCATCGCTATATTTCAAGCCTGCCTGGTGGCATGCTCGCTTCTCCTGGCGTGGTTGCTGAGGTTCGACTTCACATTGCCGGATCGCCGCATTCTGCTTTCCGCGCTCCCCTTGTTGGTTCTCGCCCGGCTCGCGGGCATGGCATCGTTCGGTTTATTTCGCGGCTGGTGGAAGTACGCCGGGATTAGCGACGGCATCGACATCATCAAGGCGGTGGGAACAGGATCGGTCCTCTTTCTTCTTGCCACGCGCTACCTCTTCGTCGGCGAATCCCTGCCTCGGGCGGTTTACGTGTTGGAGGCGATGCTGACAACGGGATTGCTCGCGGGTGTGCGCCTGCTCACCCGTGTGTTGGCCGGCTCGATGCGTGCAGATGTCTCTACTTGTAAGCGAGTGATTCTGATTGGAGCAGGATCTGCGGCGCAATCGGTCCTGCAGGAAATCCGGCTGCCGGGAAGCGGGTATGAAGCTGTGGGCTGCCTGGATGATGATCCTTCGAAGCGTGGAGTGCGCATTAACAATGTCGCGGTGCTCGGCACCGTGGATGAACTGCCGGGCGTGCTGTCGTCCCAATCGGCGGACGAGGTGCTGATAGCCGTTCCCTCGGCCACTGGCGCGCAGATGCGCCGATTTGTGAATATTTGCAATCGCGAACATATCAGTTTCAAAACCGTTCCAGCGCTCAAGGACATCATCGCGGGCGAGGTGATCGTCAGTCAGCTGCGCGAAGTCCGTTTCGAAGATCTGCTGGGGCGCGATCCCATTCAGATTAACCTGGAGTCGGTACGAAACGAAATAAGCGGACGAACGGTGGTTGTGACCGGAGCGGCTGGCTCGATCGGGTCTGAGCTATGCCGCCAACTGCTCGAGTGCAACCCCGCCACTCTGGTGTGCTTCGATCAAAGCGAAACAGGGTTGTTTTTTCTTCGCCGGGATCTCGATAAACCTGCGAATGGCACTCGAGTCGCAATTTGTGTGGTCGATATCACCGATATGGAAAGGATTCGGAAGCTCTTCTCCGAGTTTTCGCCGGACATCATCTTTCACGCCGCGGCTTACAAGCATGTGCCTCTGATGGAATCGAACGTTCAGGAGGCGGTCAAGAACAACGTGCTCGGCCTTGTGGGGTTGTTGGATTTGGCGGAAGAATCCGGATGCGGAAATTTCGTGTTGATTTCATCCGACAAGGCTGTGAATCCAACCAACGTCATGGGTGCGACGAAACGAATCTGCGAATTGGTGCTCTCCTCTCGTCCGCCAAACGGCATGCGATGTGTGTCCGTGCGATTCGGAAATGTTCTGGGGTCGAGCGGAAGTGTGATCCCGGTGCTGAAAGAACAGCTGCACAAGAATGAACCGTTAACCGTCACTCATCCTGAGATGACGCGCTTTTTCATGACGACGCGCGAGGCCGTGACGCTGGTCTTGCAGGCATTTGCCATCGGAGATCATCGCGACATCCTGGTGCTGGATATGGGTGAACCCGTGCGCATCTTGGATCTGGCTCGCACCCTGATACGGCTTTCTGGAAAGTTCGAACCCGATGTGGAAATTCAGTTCACGGGGTTGCGCGAAGGCGAAAAACTCCACGAAGAACTTTTCTACAAAAATGAACAGGTAATCTCCACGGCATTCAAGAAGATTAAGCGAACCAGCGCGCCCATCAAAGACTGGAACGAGTTGCGCCTTCAACTTGAACAGCTTCGCGCTTCCATGACGATCGACGGCGCCGCTCCGATTCGCGCCGGCATCAAGCGGATTGTGCCGGAATATGTCTATCAGGCTGAGAGCACACGTCACAATCGCCAGCCTGTGGTGCACGAAGTCTACGTCGAGAAAGGTTCTTCTTTGGTGAAGTAGGTAACCCACCTCTCCAACGCATGGCGACAACCCAACCGTACTCCGCTTCTTGCCACCCGCCGCGGAGAAGCACCCGACTCTCCCGACAGAATCCGCACTGAGCCCCAGAAATACCGAATTCTCGCCGAAGGTTAAGCGGCAGTGGTGTGCGCATCTGCGCTGACCCAGCACGTAACGAGCAGATTTCTCCACGCCTATTCTGACCGAGTTAGAAAGACAGTTGTGCCCTCGAAATCGCCTCAAATCCAGTGCGGGCCTACGAATCCAGGTTGTGAATTCTTTCAGTGTTGCCGAAGGAGAGAGTGTGAGTGAAACCACAGAACAACAGAAGCTGAAATTGCACACAGATGATTGGAGGCTCCTCGATCATGTGCTTGCTCCAGCTGAGAACTGGACCGCCGAGCAGGTTCTGCATTGGGCTTATGAGACCTTCGGCCAGGATGTGGCCATTGCGTCGGCTTTCGGACCGGAGGGAATTGTGGTGATCGACATTGCCGCGCGTGTCTGGCCACGTGTGCGCGTCTTCGTTCTCGATACGTCTTTCCTCTTTCCAGAAACTTACCGGCTGATCGAGCAAGTAGAGCAACGCTATGGAATTGAAGTAGAGCGAGTGCTTCCCTCTTTGTCTCCAGAGGAACAAGCTCAAACTCACGGATCGGAACTCTGGACCAGCGATCCCGATCTCTGCTGCCGGATTCGGAAGGTGGAACCGCTGGAGAGAAAACTCGCGCATCTAAAAGCATGGGTCACGGCCATTCGCCGCGAACAAACCCCCGCCCGGGCGGATGCCAGAAAGGTTGAATGGGATCCAACCTTGAGGGTTGCGAAGATCAATGCCATCGCCGACTGGACCCACGATGATGTATGGAACTATCTGCGCGCCCGAGATTTGCCTTATAACCCGCTCCATGATCGCAATTATCCCAGCGTAGGATGCACGCACTGCACGCGGGCCATCCAACCGGGAGAAGCTCCCCGCTCAGGGCGCTGGCCTGGATTCGAAAAGCGCGAGTGCGGCATTCATTCCCGTCGCGGAGAACGTGGATAGGCGCCAGCTTTAAACTTCCCGCCCGCGCCTCGCGGGCGTCCGTACCTTCAATTCCCTTGTGCCGCAGCGCCCGCCGCGGCCTCCCCATAGTAGTAGCTCCCTTCCTTACTGTTACGAATCATCCTCAGCACGATCAAATGGGGTAGGTGTGCCCCGCGCCTCCGTAGTGCGCTATTTTGGATGGAAGTAGCGCACTCCCAACCCAACGCAAACCCTTGACAATCGCCGGGTCTCGTCTACAATTGCGTGACTGATCGGCGTGCTTGTCTGTAGTATTTCGATTTTCCAGCTAAGGAAGTTTTAGTGCTAGAGAGCTGACTCCCCCTTCTCCTCTCTCGCACGGGGCCCGGGTTTTGCAATAAACAATTCAAGATAGCGGTGGCTCTTGATGCGGAACGGTCCAGGACTGTGTCGTTCGTGGCTCCTCGCTTGCTTCGTAGCATTCGTTACGCTGCCGGCGCTCGCCCAGACGGTGACTGTCAGTCCCACCAGCGTTGCATTCGGAAATCAGGTGCAGGGAACAACCAGTTCAGTACACAAAGTGACGCTGAAGAATGGCCAAAGCTCAGCCGTCACGATTACAAGCATCACTGCGAGCTTGTCGGATTACTCTGAAACCAACAACTGTCCGGTCAGCCCGGCAACTCTGGCCACAGCGGCGAGTTGTACGATTTCGATCGCCTTTACGCCCGGCGCTCTGGGGGCGCGCAACGCCACTCTGACTGTGGTCGATAGTGGGGGTTCGAGTCCGCAACTCGTAACGCTTACCGGTACCGGGACGGCGCCCTCTCTGGTGTCGATTGCAGTCACCCCAGCATCGCCTTCCGTAGCAGCGGGCTACACGCAGCAATTCTCCGCGACCGGAACTTACAGCAATGGCACTACTCAGAATCTGACCAGCACGGCAACTTGGACTTCATCGGCGACGTCGATTGCAACGGTAAGCAGCGCCGGATTGGCCACGAGCATAGCGCAAGGGACTGCGACGATCACCGCCAAGTCGGGGACCATCAGCGGTTCCGCCACGTTAACCGTCACTGCCGCGGTGCTGACTTCGATTTCAGTTACCCCTGCCACAGCGTCAGTTGCTGCGGGTTACACTCAGCAATACACGGCGACAGGAACCTACAGCAACGGCACCACGCAGAACCTGACCACCACTGCAACCTGGACTTCCTCAGCGAAATCGATTGCGACCATAAGCAGCGGCGGTTTGGCCACGAGCGTGGCAAAGGGAAACACGACCATCACAGCTAAGTCAGGGACGATCAGCGGCTCGGCCACGTTGACGGTCACGGCCGCCGTGCTGACTTCGATCTCCGTCACTCCCGCCACAGCGTCTGTAGCGGCCGGCTACACGCAGCAATTCACAGCGACCGGAACTTACAGCAACGGCAGCACCCAAACCCTGACCAGCACGGCAACGTGGACTTCCTCGGCCACCTCAATCGCCACCATCAGCGGCAGCGGTTTGGCAACCAGCGTGGCGCAGGGAACCGCGACTATCACAGCCACTTCGGGCACGATCAGCGGTTCCGCCACGTTGACGGTCACGGCCGCCGTGTTGACTTCAATTTCGGTTACTCCCGCCACAGCTTCGATTGCGGCTGGCTACACTCAGCAATTCGTCGCCACCGGAACCTACAGCAACGGCACCACACAGACGCTGACCTCGACCTCAACCTGGACTTCCTCGGCGACTTCGATTGCCACGGTCAGCACCGGCGGACTTGCCACGAGTTTAGCGCCGGGAAGCACAACCATCACCGCTACTTCGGGCGCGATCAGCGGTTCGGCCACCTTAACCGTCACAGCAGCCGTGTTGACTTCGATTTCGATTACTCCCGCCACGGCTTCGATTGCGGCTGGCTACGCGCAGCAATTCACCGCGACCGGAACTTACAGCAACGGCACCACGCAGACCCTGACCTCAACCGCAACCTGGACCTCTTCAGCGAAATCGATTGCAACCATCAACAGCAGTGGCTTGGCTACGAGCGTGGCAAAGGGAAACACGACCATCACAGCTAAATCAGGGACGATCAGCGGCACGGCCACATTAACGGTCACGGCCGCCGTGCTCACTTCGATCTCTGTCGCTCCCGCAACAGCGTCTGTCGCGGCCGGCTACACGCAGCAGTTCACCGCGACCGGAACTTACAGTAATGGCACCACGCAAACGCTGACGAGCACCGCAACTTGGACTTCCTCATCAACCTCAATCGCTACAATCAGCAGCAGCGGCTTGGCGACAAGCGTGGCGCAAGGAACCGCAACGATCACGGCAACTTCGGGCGCGATCACCGGTTCGGCAACCTTAGCCGTCACGGCAGCGGCGTTGATCTCGATTTCGGTCACTCCCGCGACGGCGTCGGTTGCGGCTGGCAACACGCAACAGTTCACCGCAACCGGAACTTACAGCAATGGCACCACGCAGAGTCTGACAACAACCGCGACCTGGACTTCATCGGCCACGTCCATTGCGACGGTGAATAGCAGTGGACTAGCTACGAGCCTGGCGCAGGGAAGCGCCACCATTACGGCCAAGTCAGGATCGATCAGCGGTTCGGCCGCGTTGACCGTCACGGCTGCAGTGTTGACTTCGATTTCTGTAACTCCCAACGCACCCTCGGTATCCGCAGGCTACACGCAGCAGTTCACCGCCACTGGAACTTACAGCAAC
>JBEKJF010000059.1:0-17401 GCA_050011375.1 Candidatus Sulfotelmatobacter sp. | reverse complement strand
CGGGCAGCGGCAGCAATTCGGCATAACGCCACATGTTCGCCGGCCGTTGCGCGATGCGCTCACGGCTTGTCCGCTGAGGGTCCAGCGTCCCCTCACCAAGCACGTAACGAATCCAGTCGTAGTCGTAAACAATCTCTAGCGGAGAGAAACAATCGTCGCAGATCGAGCGCGGCTGGTTTCCCCAGCGCCGGCCGCACTCCCGGCAGCGCAATTCGTAGTGGGCTTGGGCGTCGTATGAATGGCTGTCGCGCGGATGGCCGTCGTGTTGCTGACTGTCTTGTCGATCACTGTGTTGAACACCGTCGTAATTCGGCATGGGGGCTACTCGCTTTCTTTGGAGCCACGCACTCTTCGAACCCGAAGAATGAGGCTCTCGCGAATAGCTGAGGACGAGCCGGAGAAAAGCGCCCTAAAATACAAAGGCCTCTTTTCCCCAGAAATTAGGAAAAGAGGTTTTCGGAATGCAAATAGAAATAAGCTTCGCATCCGAATCTCCGAATCTCATGTTCCCCGTTTCCGGGCGGGAGTTGGCACCTGGCGGTCGGGATATATGATCCCGATCCGGTTGCCGTGGCGTCACAGGGCTCGTCCCTCAGCCACTCTGCATGAAATTCAGGCTTGCCCCGAAGGGCAAACTTGTCCTAATAATCGTACACGCCCAATGGGGCTTCGTCAATGCAATTTTCTAAACCTTGGATTAAGGCAGACTGGACTAAGGCAGCTTGGACTGAGGGGGATTGGATTAAGGCAGAACGATCACCCGCGCCGGTCGCGCAGCGACATCTCCCGTGCTAACTCCCGCGAAGTATCCTTCAACCGCTGAGCCAGGATCACCGCCAGCGAAAGATAGAAACGTGAAGCCAGCCGCGGAAACGCCTCAAAAACTTCTCGCAGTTCGCGCGAGTTGATTTCATCCGCTTCGACTTCATCATCTTTAGCGACTACTGTGGCCGTGGCCCTGCCACTTTCGAGAAACGCTATATCTCCGCAGATGTCGCCCGCACCAAGCGATGCAAGAATCGCTCTGGAGCCCGTCGCCGCCAGTTCCACCGACGCTTCCCCGCGGCGAATTATAAAAATGCTCTCCTGCCTCTCACCCTGCTTGATAATCTCCTCGCCCAGCTGAAAAGTACGCCGCACCGACTTGGCCTTGATCAAAGTCCAATCGTTGGGGTTCAGATACTGCAGGCGATTGCCGGCCATGCTTACCTCATCGGCGAACAAATCTTACCCCGACACCCCGACGCCAACTTTATCGGCTGTACTGGTTCCTCTTCTTGTCGGCGTGCCTTTCCAGCCCGAACTGGATCAATTTGTCGATCAACTCCGAATACTCCAGGCCAGACGCCGCCCACAGCTTGGGATACATGCTGATCGCAGTGAATCCCGGCATGGTGTTAATCTCGTTCAGATAAATCTTTCGCGGCCCCCCGCTCGCCTTGGACGATCCCGGCTCCATCAGAAAGTCCACGCGCGCCAGCCCGGAACAATCCACAGCCTTGAACGATCGCACCGCCAGTTCCTGAATTTCCTTCGTTTCCGCCCTGGTAAGCTTCGCCGGAATGATGAGCTCGGAGCCTTCGTCAAGATACTTCGCGTTGTAGTCGTAGAACTCTTTCACCGGAACAATTTCACCCGGAATCGAAGCGACCGGATCGTCGTTGCCCAGCACCGAGCACTCGATCTCTCGCGCTTTATTCTTCTTTCCTCCCACACCCTGCTCGATGACAATCTTGCGATCGAACTTCGCCGCTTCCTCAATGGCCGGGCCAAGCTCCTTGCCGTTGTGCGCCTTGCTGATCCCCACCGACGATCCCAAATTCGCCGGCTTCACAAACACGGGATATTTCAGCTTGCTGCCGACTAACTTCTCAACTTTCTTCGCATCGCTCTCCCACGCGTTGCGCAGAATCGTGACATGCTTCACAATCGGCAATCCCGCGGCAAGAAACAAAGACTTCATAATGTCTTTGTCCATGCCCGCTGCCGAGCCCAGCACGCCCGCGCCCACATAAGCAATATCGGCCAGTTCCAGCAATCCCTGAATTGTCCCGTCCTCGCCGAAAGTTCCATGCAGGACGGGGAAAATCACGTCAACGTTGATGGCGCGATCGCTGGCGCGACGCGTGAGCGCGGCATCGGTTTGAAAAGGCACGAGCCCGCTCTCCCGATGCACCGGCTCCGGCGGCACCACCACCGACTCTCCGCGGGCCAGCACCGCCGCAGCCGGCGTGGTCGCCGGATCGCCCGCGCGCAACTGCCGCGACTCCAGCACCAGTTTGCCCTGCAGCAGGTTCTCGGCATCCCCCGCAGTCAGCCACCGGCCGTCTTTGGTAATGCCGATGGGAACAACCTCATATTTATCTTTGTCGATGGCCTGCAGGACCGACGCAGCCGAGAGCAGCGAAACTTCGTGCTCCCCGCTGCGCCCGCCAAAAAGAATTCCGACTCGAAGCTTTTTCATAATCTTTCAGTGGAGACGCGGAATAAGGTCGCCGTCAAAGTTGGCAGTGGCCTCGAACCTGTGTCCGGGAACGGCCATTTCAAAGAAACACACGTCCCACACATCTTCCTAGCGATCTCGGGCTGTCATCGCGGCTGCTGCTGCCCCATAAAGTCCAGCAGCGCGCTATTGAATTCTTCCGGCTTTTCCAGCTCGGGTACGTGCCCACACTCCTTTATCGCAACGAGCTTCGAACCGCTAATCCCAGCATGGAATCGTTCGCCCATCGAGAACGGAAGCAGCGCGTCATTGGCTCCCCAAACCACAAGCGTGGGCGTGTGTACGGATGAAAGCTTCGTATCTTCCCGCTGATTCGTGGTGATAATGCCGTCCATAGTTCGCCGGATCGTGTAGCCGTCGTTGTCCTTCAAATGTCTGGCGAACACGGCCGCAACAGCCATGTCCGTGACCATGGCCTGGTTGTAAAAAACCACTGCAAGAACTTTTTTCGTGTCGTCGAGCGAAGCCGGGTTGAGATTAATTGCCGGCGGCGTCGACTCGAAGGACAGTCCTCCCGCATCGACCAGTACAAGCTTCTCCACCATCTCGGGGTGCTGAATTGCAAACTCGAGAGCGATCCAGCCGCCCAGCGAATTACCCACCAGCGTGGCCTTGGCGATTTTCTGTGCCTGCATGAAACCGTAAAGAAAGTCGACGAACGTAGCGATTTTGTAATCGATCAGAGGCTTATCCGAATGTCCGAACCCAATCTGGTCGGGAGCGATCACATGATAGCGCGCGGATAGCGGGCCGATGTTCGCCACCCAGATGCCGGCATTCGCTCCCAGTCCGTGGAGCAGGATGACCGCGGGACCTTGCCCAGCCTCGTAGTAACGAATGCTCTGCCCAAAAACCATCGCAGTCTGCTCAGCCGGCATTTGCGGCATCTGGGCGACGCCAACCGCGGCCAGCATGGGCAGGATGATCAGCGGCAGAATCGTTCGCTTACGAAGTTTCATGATCGTTCCTCGTTCGATAGGCTTACAGAATCTTTTTTCCAAACGCCGACAGCGCCAATTCCACCGCCAGATCCGCGGTCCGATTGTGCTCATCGATCACGGGATTCACTTCGACGATTTCGAAACTCAGCATGCGCCCATGATCGGCAATAATTTCCATCGCGAGGTGAGCTTCGCGATAAGTGGCGCCGCCGCGCACCGGAGTGCCCACTCCGGGCGCATCCTCAGGATCGATCCAGTCCATGTCGAGCGAAATATGATAGCCCGCGGTCCCGCGCCCAGCTATGCGCAAAGCTTCTTCCATCACGGTGCGCATGCCGCGCTCGTCGATGTCGCGCATGGTAAAAACGCCAATGCCCGCGCGCCGCACATTTTCCTTTTCAATGGCGTCAATATCGCGCACTCCAACCAGCACGCAGTTCTCCGGCTTCACTTTGGGGGAGAAGTCAAAGATGTTCTGTAGTTCCGCCGGTCCCAGCCCCATCAGCGCGGCCAGCGGCATCCCATGCACATTTCCGCTCGGCGAACTCTCCGGCGTATTGATGTCGGTATGTGCGTCGATCCAGATCAGCCCGATTCGCTGGTTCTGACGCCGATAAAACTCGGCTACGCCCGATACCGTGCCAGCAGCCATCGAATGATCTCCGCCAAGCGCGAGCGGAATCATCCCAGCCTCAAGCGTCTTCACCACCAACTCCGCGTGCTTGGTGCAAGTCGCCGTGATTTCCTTCAGGTACTTGGCGTGAGTGTCGCCCTCTTTTTTCTGTTCCGGAATCGCAACGGCAACATTGCCGCCATCTTCCACCTGATGCCCGAGCGCTTCCAACCGCGCTTCAAGGCCCGCCACTCGAACCGCCGAAGGCCCCATATCGACTCCGCGCCGCGACTGGCCGAGATCCAGCGGCACGCCGATCACCCGAATCTTCTTGGAGGCGATGTTGGTAATGTTTATGGATGTCGTCATAAGATTTCGCGATTGTGCGATTGGGCGATCGGGCGATTGAAAACCAAACTCAGGTTCTTAAATCACTCAATGACTCAATCGCTCAATGACTCGATTCTTCACGGGTAAAGCCGGTGCAACATTCGTGGAAACGGAATTGTCTCCCGCACGTGCTCGAGCCCGCAGATCCAGGCCACGGCACGCTCAATGCCCATGCCAAAGCCGCCGTGCGGCACGCTGCCATACTTGCGCAAATCCAGATACCACTTGAACGCTTCTTCCGGCAATCCGTGTTCGTGAATGCGCTGCACCAGCAACTCGTGCGAAGCCATGCGCTGCGATCCCCCAATAATTTCGCCGTAGCCTTCTGGCGCCAGCACATCCACGCACAACGCCAACTCAGGCCGCTGCGGATCGGGCTCCATGTAGAACGCCTTCACCTTCGCCGGATACCGATGCACCATCACCGGCTTGTCGAACTGCGCCGAAAGATAAGTTTCATCGGGAGAGCCCAAATCGCCGCCCCACTCAAACTTAGTTTCCAGCGCCCCTTTCGCGTGGCCCTCTTGCAGATTCTTCACCGCGTCGTCGTAGCTGATTCGCGGAAACGGCGGGACAATTTTTTCTAGCTTTGAAATGTCACGCCCGATCGCTAGTAAGTCCACGCGCCGCCGCTCCACGCAGCGCTTCACCACAAAACTGATCAGGCCCTCGGCTAAATCCATTAGGTCATCGAGTTCGGCATAAGCGATTTCCGGCTCGACCATCCAGAACTCCGTCAGGTGACGCCGGGTCTTGGATTTCTCCGCGCGAAACGTCGGCCCAAACGAATACACTTTTCCCAGCGCCATCGCCGTGGCCTCAATGTAAAGCTGGCCCGACTGCGTCAGGTAAGCCTGCTCGTCGAAATAATCGACGGGAAAAAGCGTGCTCGTGCCTTCGCAGGCCGCCGGAGTAAGAATCGGCGGATCGGTCAGCGTGAATCCCCGCTCATCGAAGAAATCGCGCACCGCTTTAATAATCTCCGCCCGCACGCGCAGAATCGAAGCCTGCCGCTGCGACCGCACCCATAGATGCCGGTGCTCCATCAGAAAATCCACCCCGTGCTCTTTTGGAGTGATGGGATAAGGATCGGATTCCGGAACGCGCTGCACCACCTGCACATTCACCACATCAAGTTCGTAGCCGCCGGGCGCGCGCTTATCGGCGCGAACTTTGCCTTCGACGATCACGCTCGACTCCTGCGTCAGCGTCTTGATCGCCTCGAACACTTCCGGCGTAACGGCGTTCTTCGGCACCACGCCTTGGATCACGCCCGAGCCATCGCGAAACTGCGGAAACAGCAATTTCCCGCTTTCACGCAGGTTATAAAGCCAGCCACGAATGGTAACCAACTGCCCTTCATGCTTCCCAATTTCAGCGATCGTAGTTATAGAAGACATAGGAATTTTGTGAATTTGTGTAATTTAGTAATTGAGTAATTTGATAACCACAGGCACAAACGGTTTTAAAATTGCCCAGTTACTAAATTACAAAATTACTAAATTTCTTCCAGCTTATCGAACGTTTCCCCCAGCCTCTCCAGCGGATTCACTTTCTCGTTCTCCTCCAATTCCAGCAGCAAAGCCGGCGTCTGGGGCGCAGACCGCAGCAGTTCCATCGCTTCTTTCCAGTCGACAGTACCCTGCCCCGGCCACAGGTGTGAATCGTGGAGCTTGTCATTGTCATGAACATGCGTCGAGCACACACGCCCGCGCACAATCTCGAAAGCCTCGCGCACCGAGCCCATCATGTGAGCGTGCCCGAAATCAAAGCAAATCCCGACATCTTCGAAATGCGCCGTGTGAATCATCTCCATGAGCCGGTCCGGCGTGGAAAGTTCGTTGGGAATATTTTCCAGCAGAATGCGAACGCCGAGCGGCTTGGCAAACGCGCGCAAATGCTCGATCGACGTCATTGCCGATTCAAATTTCTTCTCGCTGAAACTCTCATTCGGCAGTCCCAGATGCTGAATCAGAAAACGAAACGGAATCTGCTCCGCAATCTCCAGCGCACGCTTTACTTCATCCATTGCCTCGACCAGGCCCGCACGATCCGTCGACGCCAGGTTGATCGGCGGCGCTCCAGCCCGTCCCCACTCGTAATCGGCATAAAGCGGCGAGTGCACGGAATTCAGCGGCACGCCAGTTCCGCGAAACCACTCGGCAATCTCTTTGACGTGCGCTTTGCGGTTGGCATAATCGAGATGCTGCCGCGCCGCGAATATCTCAATCGCCTGCACTCCGCTGCGAGTCAGGCCATCCAGAATTCCCGGATGCAGCCGCTCTTTCACGTACAAATAAGTCGAAACCGCTTTCAACATGCCCGTTCCTTAATAAGAATTGTTGATTGATGATTACTGATTGTCGATTGAAACCCGAAGCCTGCCGGTCTTTCAATCATCAATCAACAATCATCAATCAACAATGCTCTAGTAGCCCACTGCCTTTCCGTTGAACCTGTAATCGCTGGCGCCCAGCCGCTCGCCGGTCTTCGGATTGATGGCAATGCACTCCGCATCACTCCAATACGGATACACATTCCCACCCTCGTGTAGGCCAACCTCCACGTTGTATCCCATTTTCTGCAAGGCTTGCACGGTATCCGGCAAAAACGAGCGCTCGACATTCAGCACGTCCGGCAGCCACTGATTATGAAAGCGCGGAGCATCCACCGCCTCCTGAATATTCATCCCGTAATCCACCACGCCCATCAGAACATTGGCCACGGTCGTAATGATTTTCGAACTCCCTGGCGACCCCAACACTAGAAATGTTTTGCCCTCGCGCACCACAATCGTCGGCGTCATCGACGACAACGGTCGCTTCCCCGGACCAATCGCATTCGCCGCGCCCTGAATCAATCCATCGGAATTCGGCACACCCGGCTTGGCCGAGAAATCATCCATCTCGTCGTTCAACAAAAAACCCAGACCCTCCGCCGTAACTCGCGAACCAAACCAGTCATTAATCGTCGTCGTCACCGCCACTGCGTTTCCCTCCGCATCCACTACGGAGTAATGCGTGGTGTGCGGCGATTCATGATTCGCCGCCGGCTGCGGATGGACCGCAGCATATTGCTCAAGCTCGCTGAAAATCGCAGGCCGCTTCAACTCGTTGCTAGCGCTCGCGTGGTTCCCATCGATCGATTCGCGCCACGCCGCGCCGTATTTCTTGTCAATAAGTTGCGCAACCGGTATCTTCGAGAAATCGGGATCCCCCAAGAATTCTGCGCGATCAAAAAACGCCCGCCGGAACGCCTCCGTCGTAAAATGAATCGACTGCGCCGACCGGTTCTCGAGCTTCGCGAGATCGTATCCTTCCAGAATATTCAGCGATTCGATCAGAACCGTTCCGCCGGAAGACGGCGGAGGCGCACTGATCACTTCATATTCGCGATAAGTCCCCCGAACCGGCTCGCGTTCCTTCACTTCATAGTGCGCCAGATCGTCAGCGGTAATCAGCCCTCCGCCTTTCTGCATCGCAACCGCCAGTTCCCGCGCCAGCGCGCCATGATAAAAGTCATCCGGCTTCGCCGCAATCCGTTCCAGCGTACGCGCCAACTCAGGCTGGCGAAAAATCTCACCCGGCTGGTAGTAGTTGCCGTCGCGCTGAAAAATTCGCCGCGACTCCGCGAACTTCCCTAGATACTTATCGTGTTGCATATCGCGCGCCTCGGCCCAACTCAGCGCATAACCCTCGCGCGCCAGCCGGATCGCCGGACCCATCACCTTCTTCAGCGTCAGCCTGCCATATTTTTGCTCGGCGTAGACCAGGCCCGCAACCGATCCCGGCACGCCGATCGCTTTGTATCCAACCACGCTCGCATCTTCGATTACATTTCCCTGCGCGTCCAGAAACATGTCGGCGGTCGCCGCCGCCGGAGCCTTCTCGCGATAGTCGAGGAAATGCACTTTCCCATCGGCCATCCGCATCAGCATGAATCCACCACCACCAATGTTTCCCGCCGGAGAATGCACCACCGCCAGCGCAAATCCCGTAGCCACCGCCGCATCCACGGCGTTGCCGCCCGCTTGCATGATTTCGACTCCCGCCTTCGACGCCAACTCGTGAACGCTGACCACGATGCCGTGAGCGGCATGGACTGGCTCAGTCGAAGCGGCAACAACCGGCGTGCCGTAGATCATCGCGGCCGCCATCAGCAGCAGAATCAATAATTTGTGCCGGAATCCCATGAAGATCGAAAGCGTCCAGGAACGGGCGGACTCTTGAGGCTAGCCGAGCCGGCAAACAGAGTCAAATCCAGTTGGTTCATGGAGAGGCGGACGCCTCGTCCGCTAACTCTAACCACGAAGGTTGATCTCAACCGCGCTTCAATTTCTTCCGAGGACGACCCTCAGCCGCCTTATGTTTCTTCTCAGCCTTTTTCTTCGGAGCCTTCGCCGCCACCATCTCATAAGACTGCCGAATCAACTCCCGCAACTCATCCCGCCGCACCGCGTCCAACCGGTCGAGCATCACCCATTTGTAGCGCCCAACGTACGGTGCGGGATGAATGTCCTCGCGCTCAATCAGTTCTGCAAAAGTCTCCGGCGTGCATTTGAAGCACATCCGCGGATTGTCCAGGCCAACGATCGCAAAAATCTTCCCCGCAATCTTGAAGCAAAGATCATCGCCCCACTGAATGTTCTCAGTGGACAGCGGGAAAGAAAGACAATACTCGCGGATGGCATCGACGTTCACGAAATGTCTTGCTTATCGGAGAATCTTCCAATCGGCGTTTCGGCGGCCGCAATGGCATTCTTCACCACCTCATCGGCAACTCGAAAGCCGGGCTCTCTCCTCAACCGGCGCACTAGATCCCATAAATCTTCCTCGTAACCTTCCAGGCAAAACCGTGCGAGGAGTCGCAGCGTGCCATACAGAATCAGTCCTTGTCTCGTACCAATCGCGCGGGCCTTGCGCTCATCGACGAGGAAAAACTCTGCTCCTCGTTCCTGAGCCTGAACAAGTCCTTCGGCCTCACCAGCATCAAGTTCTGTACTCAAGAGCCGGAAATTTGTCTCATCCTTGCACATGCATTTTTGGAAGACACCGGCTTCAAACAATTTATTGAGCCGATATCGAAACCGATGCTTTCTGTTGATTTCAATCTGAACATTTCGGGGGACGTAGACAACGTCAAAGTAAAATGCCAGCTTCGAGGCCAGGTTAAGGTGGACAAGACAAATCAAACAAGAGCTGTCGATGATTGCAATCCGCATTACTTTTCGGCGAGAGACGCGAGGAGGAAGATGCCAAGTCCAGCCAAAACAAAGGCTGCCAATGCTTGCGTGTTCTTCTTGCTCAATTCCTGCTGCTTAAGGAATTCGACCACCCTCATTTCGACATCACCCGTGTTCCAAGGAGAGAACTGGAACACCGGAAGACCCCGAAGCGATTTGGGAAGCGCAACGCCTTCTCGTACAACCGGGACAATGAGCTTCTGTTGGGCCAGCGCGTAGTTCAACTCCGCACCTACAGCTGGCCCGATATTGCTCGTTATAATCGCCAGGACACAGTCCGACTGATCAATGCCGCGGCGAACCTGATCGATGACCTCTCCGCTAAACCCATTACGGTTAGGCACGGAGACGTGCATTCCGTAGGAGGTGGCGAGCGTCTGAAGGCGCCATGCGGCGACTTGCTCACTCGGGTCCGTGCCACAAACTAAGAAGACCTTGAAAGCCATGTTATTCAATTCTACGCCGCGAAAGATTGTCCCGCAGATATTAACTATGCGCTTCCCTCAAACCTGCTCCCGAGCCTCAGCCAGCGCGACCTCCACCTCCATCTTTTTCTTGTCGCGGTAGATGGTCACCTTCACCGTGTCTCCAGCCCGATGGTTGTTCATGAGCTGCGACAGGTCCATCTCGTCCTCAACTTTTTGCCCGTCGATGGCCACAATCAGGTCGCCACCCAGCATGATGAGTTTGTTTCCCAAATACGCGCGCTCGGTGCCGCCGCGCAGGCCGGCGAGGTCGGCGGCGCCGCCGGGCGTGACTTGCAGAATCAGCAGACCGTAGTCGGCGGGCAATCCCATTTCATCGGCTAGATCAGCGCTGATTGGGATGGTGCGCACCCCCAGCGCCGGCCGCCGCACTCGGCCCAGGGTCATCAAATCGTTGAGCACAGCCTTCGCCGTATTGATCGGAATCGCAAACCCGATGCCCGCGTTCTGCCCAACGCTCGAAAGAATCATGGTGTTGATGCCAATCACTTCTCCATGCCAGTTCATCAGCGGACCGCCCGAGTTCCCCGGATTAATCGCCGCATCCGTCTGAATCGCATCGCCAATCGTCGCACCACTAGGCTCGCGCACCGGACGTATCGAACTCACAATGCCGCGCGTCATCGTCCCGGCCAGGCCAAACGGATTGCCGATCGCATAAACCTTCTGCCCCACCTGCAGGTGAGCCGAGTCGCCAAGCACCGCAGGAACCAGGTCGGGCGCCTTGATCTGAATCACCGCCAGATCGTGCGCCTGATCCGTGCCCACAACCGTAGCCTTGTACTTCTTCCGGTTGTGCAGCGTAACTTCCACCTGTCGCGCGTTCTCAATCACGTGATAGTTGGTAAGAATGTGCCCATCTTTGTCGATGATGAACCCCGAGCCTTGCCCATCCTGCGGCACCAGCCCGTAAAAGAAGTCGAAGGTCATCACGCGCGAGGTAACGTTCACCACCGACGGAATATTCTTCTTATAGACGCCGATATTGTTCTGCTCTTCGCTGTCGAGCCCTTCGCCGCCAGAAGCCTCAGTGATTTCCACATGCACAGGCTCGCTGATCCAGTTCACCGGATTCGCCCCAGCAAACTTCGCATTCGAACGCCACGTGGTGAAATAAAAGAATGCGCCAGCAATCACCAGCGCGAACATTGCAGGTCGTAGAAGTCTCATGGGTTCACACCTTCAGACTCGATTTTAAACAATTTCACCACAGAGACACAGAGACACGGAGAGAAAATCTCTGGGCGTTCTTGGGTCGGTCTCCTCGGTGGGTGTTCGTGGGAAGTACGGGACGCTTGTGGATTTCGTCTAAAAAAAATGTTTCGCGGCAGCGATTTTGGCGACTGTGCTCAGCGGTTGGCGCGATTCCGTTTTGGGAAGGTCGGGGTACCCCCCTCCCCCTCGGTATATTGGAATCAACGAGTTAGCGGGAAAATGCGATTTAATCTATTGGGCTCAACCACTTGCGGGCAAAATCTTGTGTTTACAGGAGTTAGCTCCAGTTTGGCCGCAGATGCGTCTATCGCCTCCGCCTTGGGATGATGGACTAATTCGATGTCGAGGACAAGGTCACATGTCACATGGCGGTTGTGGAAAGTTTAAGGCCGCCGCCAGTGGGAAGAACTGAGCTCGGGAGCTTTTCGTAATATGGAGTTGAAACCATATGTCTTATATGTCATACTTCGGCAGCGAGTTGGATTGTCGAGATTAGCGACCAATTTAGCCCGGAGTTCTTCGGGTTACAGGCAGAAGTTCAGACGGAGATTCTGGCGTTGGCCCGGCTGCTCCAGCAATTTGGACCGCAGTTAGGGCGGCCTCGCGTCGACACGCTGAAGGGTTCACGCCACGCGAACATGAAGGAACTGCGACTCAGCGCGGCGGATGGCGAGTGGAGGGTGGCTTTTGCTTTCGACCCGAAGCGCAGTGCCATTCTGCTCGTTGCCGGGGATAAATCAGGCGTCAGCGAGAAACGGTTTTACCGCGAGTTGATCCGCAAGGCAGATGAGGGTTTCGACGCCCACTTACTCTGGCTGAAAAAGACGACGAGGAGATGATCATGCCCACGAACGTGGACGACATAATCAAGAAGCTGCGCCCTGCGCAACGCAGGAAAGTCGAGGCCCGCGCCGCTCAGTTGATTGCCGAGGAGATGACCTTGCGCGAACTACGGCGCGCGCGCAAGCTCACGCAGGCCCGCATCGCCAAGACTCTCGGGATCACCCAGGACAGCGTCTCGCGGCTCGAAAAGCGCAGCGATCTCCTGCTGTCCACCTTGCGCAAAACCGTTAAGGCCATGGGGGGCAATCTCTCTCTGGTGGCTGAATTCCCGGACCGCGCGCCGGTGTTGCTCGCTGGCATTGCCGAAGATGGCTCAGGCGTAAAATAGCGGTAGAAACGTTAGGAGCAATTCGTTGCCGACGACCCGGAGACCGGAGAACAAAATCATTCGGCTGTTCGTCTCGGCGTACGAGAACGATGCTTGGAAGGACGCCACGCTTACATTCCCGGACGAGGTTGAGGATGGCGAGATCGATGGACTCGCAGACGGCGAATTCCTCCTGCGTTAACGCTAAGGCGCGGCGAATGATTTTCGCCTGGGGCGTTCGCTTCATCCGCTTAAGATCTTCGGCAGTCAGCGGTTGCGCATCGCGGTCAGCCCGGGCGGCTGCCTCGATGGCTGCGGCCGTCATGGGCCTAAGCGTTTTGCTGGAAGTAGTCGTCCTGCTCATACTGTGTCGCCCTTCGAGGCTGAAATGATCCGAATGCGCTGCTCACGTTCGGTGAAGGCCACGAACAATAAATTCCAGCTTCATAACACTACGGGATACCAGTAGCCAGTCAACTGCACTCCAAGCGTAAACACATTTTCCACAGCCTGTCTGTGACATCTGACCTTGCGCCCACAATTTAATTCAGCGATGATGGGCGAGGCCGCAACGCTTCGTTGCAACGCGGCCAGCGGCGGGCTAAGTCCTTTGCCGTCTATATTTTAACCGCTAAGTCGTTTAGGCCCTAGATTTTGCAGGCCAAAACGTGCCTAACCCCATGATTCCAGATATCGAGGGGGAGGGGGTACCTCCGAAAGAAAAAGCGAAGATCGCTCAAAGGGAGGGTCTGCCCGTTGACGGCATCAAAAATTATTTCACGGCAATGATTCTCAGCCGCGCCGCCGAGCACGGAAGAACTACAAGACCCGGTGGCAGAATCCTTGATCCGGCGTGCGACATCAAACGATTTCCTGATTGGAGATCTCGATGTCCATTCGACCGGTAAAGCAGCTGATTAAATCGAAGCCCACGCTGGAAGGCGCGGGCGTGCATTTGCGGCGCGCCTTTGGCTTTGGAAATACGAAGGAGACCGATCCGTTTCTTCTGCTCGATGATTTTCGCAACGATGTTCCCGAGGATTATCTGGCGGGATTTCCGTGGCATCCGCATCGCGGTATCGAAACCATCACGTATGTGCTGGCGGGAACGGTGGAGCATGGCGACAGCATGGGAAACCGCGGCGCAATCGCGGCCGGCGATGTGCAGTGGATGACGGCGGGCAGCGGCATTATTCATCAGGAGATGCCGAAGGGCGACCAGACTGGGCGGATGCATGGATTTCAGTTGTGGGCGAATCTTCCGTCGGCGCTGAAGATGACGCCGCCGCGTTATCAGGAAGTGAAGGCGCTCGACATCCCCGAGATAAAAGATGACGATGGCACGCACGTGCGCGTGGTTTGCGGAAGTTTCTGGGGCAAGAAAGGGCCGGTGGATGGCATCGCGGCCGATCCGATCTATCTCGATGTTTCAGTGGCTCCGGGCAAGACGAAAACTTTGCCGGTGGAAACCTCTCGTCACGCTTTTGCTTACGTGTTCGGCGGCGCAGGAAAGTTTTGTAACGCGTCCGGCCCGCTCGCGGTGCCAACTGAGAGTGTGAAATGGCTCGACACCACGCCTCCGGTGGAAGCCGACAATCGCTCACTCATTCTCTTTGATCGAGGCGACGAAGTAACGGTGCGAGCCGGAGACGATGGAATACGGTTTCTGCTGTGCTCCGGAAAACCTCTTCAGGAGCCAGTCGCGTGGTACGGTCCGATCGTCATGAATACGCAGGAGCAGCTTCGGCAGGCGTTCGAAGAACTTGAGCAGGGGAAATTTCTGAAGAAGGCATGAGATTAAGGATGGCAAACCGGGTCATTCTTAGCGCTGACCTTCGCGGTTTATATACGCCATGCGAATCAGAGTACGCTCGGAGAACGGCACGTAGAGAAGCGCGGCGCTGGCGGCGAAAGCCGCGCCCATCCCGATCTTGTGCGTCAGGAGGAACGGGGCCACTGCCCACAGTTGATCGAGCGCGAGAATGAACGGAAACATCTGCTGGAACTTTTCGCCGAGGCGCTGATAGTCGAATCCCACTGCGGAGAGTAGATAACAGCGCAGCGGAATTCCCGCACCTGCGGTCACCATTACCGCTGCGACCAGCGCGGGCGCGCCCCATCCTGGCAAGAAGGAATCTGCGACGGACAAGATCGCGTGCAGACGGAATAACGCAACCACGTAGAAGATCAGGTACATCTGTTGAATCAGGGCGAACAGTCCGCGGGTTAGTCCGCGGTGCGGGATGGGGACTTGGAGCTCGGGATGCATTGCGTTGGGAGAATCTTTCTCGGAGCTCGGTGCCACTTGGCTGCGCTCGGCTGCACGGCCCGCACTGTGCTGCATCGGTGCGATGAATCTGTATCCGCGGCGCGCAAGCGTCTCGATGTAACGCGGGCTGGATGCCGAATCGCCGAGAGTCTCGCGCAGCTTGTTCACGGCGGTGTTGAGGCTGTGGTCGAAGTCTACGAAGGTGTCAGCGGGCCACAGCTTCTGGCGCAACTCTTCGCGCGTGACTACTTCGCCGGAACGCTCGAGCAGCAGGGCCAGGACTTGGAACGGCTGCTCCTGCAGGCGCAGCTTCGCGCCGTTCTTGCGTAGCTCGCCTGCGTTCAGGTCGAGTTCGAAGACTCCAAACCGCGCTACTCTGTTGGATTTTCCTTCGAAAGGTGGCATGAGATGGCCGACGACGCGTAGTGTAGCACCAAGCGCCGGCGCGCCCGCATACACCAGCATGAGCGACTCCATATTTGGTTGAGGGCAGTTCTGTGCGGCGTACAATAAAGTCGTGGCTGCTCATCGCCAAAACGATTCTCACAAGCACGCGCGGCACGCGATTTATGCGACGGAAACTTCCGGCCTGCTCCTAATCGCTCTTCTGCTGCTCGCGATCACCCTCACACGCTACTGGCACGTGATTCATTGGAGCGTTCGCTGACGGTGGCTTCGGCGCAGCCTGAACCACTGCTGGTGGTCGTGCTCGGCCCCACGGCCAGCGGGAAGACTGCGCTTTCACTTTCACTTGCTGAGCGCTTTCGCGGCGAGATCGTGAACTGCGATTCGGTCGCGATGTACCGCGAGTTTGACGTGGGAACCGCGAAGCCGAATGCGGCCGACCGAGCGCGAGCGCCGCATCACTTGCTTGATTGCGTCGCGCCCACCGGCAACATCACGGCCGGCGAGTACGCTCGAATGGCGCGGCAAGTGCTCGATGAGATTCAGGCGCGCGGACACTTGCCTATCGTTGTCGGGGGAACTGGACTCTACCTGCGCGCTCTGCTCGAAGGACTTTTTTCTGGTCCCCAGCGGTCTGAAGAATTGCGCGAGCGCTTGCGTGAGCGAGTTGAGCAGCGCGGATCGAGTTATCTTCATCGCATTCTGCAGAGGCTCGATCGCGCGGCTGCTGAGAAGATTCATGCCAACGACACGCCTAAGCTTATCCGCGCCATTGAAGTTTGCGTCGCGTCGCGGCAGAAGATGACGGAACTTTGGGAACGCGGGCGCGATCCGTTGCGCGGCTTTCGCATTTTGCGGATTGGGCTTGAGCCTGATCGTCAGTTACTTTACGACCGGATCAACCGGCGCGCGCAACAGATGTTTGATGGTGGGTTGATCGAAGAGACTGAGCGATTGCTGAAGAAGTACGGTTCAGCCGCGGGTCCGCTGTCTTCGCTCGGCTACAAGCAGGCTGGGCAATTTTTGCGTGGAGAGCTTACGCGCGAACAGGCGCTGCACGCGGCTCAACAAGCGCACCGCAATTACGCCAAGCGGCAGACGACCTGGTTCCGGCGCGAACCGGATGTCCACTGGCTGCGCGGGTTCGGCGACGATGCACAGATTCAGCGTGAAGCGGCAGTTCAGGTCTCAGGTCTTGGGTCTTAGGTGTTAGGCCTCAGCTAATGGCAGCGTCGTTAAAGCCAGGGCTGGCCTAAGACCTAGCACCTAACACCCGCCCTTCTGCTATCGTTTCTGCATGCGTCGCGCCCTCACACTTTTAGTTTTCACTCTCGCACTCACGGCGACAGCCTTCGCCAAGGATAAAGAGAAATACCAGCGTCCCGGACCCATTCATTTAACCCCGGCTGGCGAGAAATGGGCGGAGAAGACTCTGCGCAAGCTCACCGTCGAAGAGAAGGTCGGACAGGTGTTCATGATCTGGTGCCGCGCCAGTTTTCTGAACGTGGAGAATCCTGAATACCTGCAATGGCGCGATTCGATGCAGAAGTATCACGTGGGCTCGTTCGCGATGACCGTGCACGTGGATGGTCCGTATCTTCTGCGCAGTGAACCTTACGAAGCTGCCGAGTTGCTCAATCGGCTGCAGAGCGAGTCGAAGCTGCCCTTGTTGTTCGCTGCCGACTTTGAACGCGGCGTTCCGATGCGGCTGATGGGAGCTACGATCTTTCCGCACGCCATGGCTTTCGGAGGAGATGGCAAGATCGAAGATGCAGAAGCTTTCGGACGCATCACCGCTGAGGAATCGCGTGCCATCGGCATTCACTGGAATTTTTTTCCTGATGCCGACGTGAATTCGAACCCCGCCAATCCCATCATCAACACGCGCTCGTTCGGAGAAGATCCCAAACAAGTCGGCGATCTGGTCGTGGCCTACATCAAAGGGGCGCACGAAGGCGGGATGCTGACCACGGCGAAACATTTTCCCGGTCACGGAGATACAGCTACCGATTCGCATCTCGGCGTCGCCCGCGTTACGGTGGACAGCGCTCACCTTGATTCGATTGAACTGCCGCCGTTTCGGCAGGCCATTGCTGCTGGAGTCGATGCCGTGATGGTGGCGCACGTGACTGTGCCCGCGCTCGATTCAGACCCGAACCACGTGGCCACGATTTCGCCGACGATCGTT
>JBEKJF010000058.1:0-17042 GCA_050011375.1 Candidatus Sulfotelmatobacter sp. | reverse complement strand
ACGCTCGCGTTCCTTCACATGAAGGCGCACTATTCCGCTGTGCTGGGCCTGGTTACGGCATTGCTGATCGCGGTCGGCATTTTCCATATGCCGGTAAAGATGGCCAGCATCACCGCCATTTACGGCGCATTCTACGGACTGTTTCCCATCGGCTGGATCATTCTGAACGTCATTTTTCTTTATCGCATGACGCTTGAGACCGGCCGCTTTAAGATCCTGCAGGAAAGCATGACCGGCATCACGCAGGACACGCGCCTGCAACTCCTGCTGATCGCTTTTTCGTTTGGCGCGTTCTTCGAAGGCGCGTCTGGATTCGGAACACCGGTCGCGGTGACCGCAGCGATTCTGATCGGCCTGGGTTTTAAGCCGCTGCAGGCCTCGGGGTTGTCGCTCATCGCCAATACTGCGCCGGTAGCCTACGGCGCGCTGGGAACGCCCATCATTGCGCTGGCAGCGGTCACCGGATTTTCTGAGTTCACTCTAGGCGCACAGGTTGGCCGCATTTTGCCATTTTTCTCGGTGCTGGTGCCTTTCTGGCTGGTGTGGGCCTATGCCGGTTACAAAGGAATGAAGGAAATCTGGCCGGCCATTGCAGTGGCCGGCGTCACCTTCGCGGTTCCGCAATTTCTGGTTTCGAATTTTCATGGACCGTGGCTCACCGACATCATTGCCGCCATTGTGTCGATGGCGTGCCTGATTTTTTTCCTGAAGATATGGCAACCGAAAACGATTTGGGGACACGGAGGTCCCGAGAAAGGCGAGCAGCGCGCCGCTCGCGGTGAGCACGGTTACAGTCGCGCCGAAGTCATTCGCGCATGGTTGCCCTGGCTGGTGCTCAGCATTTGCGTCTTCTGCTGGGGGACGTACACCGGCAAGAAGCTGATGAACACTCCGGAAAAGGTCTTCCCATCGATGAGTTCGTGGTCGACTCCGCCGAGCAAAATTACGAACCCGCAGTTTCCCGTGACCGGTCTCAATAAACTATCTCAGCGCATGCCGCCAGTGGTGGCGAAACCTACGCCTGAGGCGGCAGTCTTCGGTCTCAATTGGGTTTCGGCCACTGGCTCGGGCATCCTGTTCGCGGCGGTCATCTCCGGCTTCATCATGGGCCTTTCACTTCCAAGAATCTTTGTGATGTGGTGGCAGACCGTATGGCATGTGAGGTTCTCGCTCATGACGATCGCTGCCATGCTGTCGCTGGGCATCCTTACGCGTTACTCCGGCGTGGATGCGACCATGGGTCTGGCGTTCGCGCGCACCGGAGTGATGTATCCGTTCTTCGGAACCTTGCTGGGGTGGCTGGGCGTCGCGCTGACTGGGTCGGATACTTCGTCGAATGTGCTGTTCGGCAGCTTGCAGAAAATCTCGGCACAGCAAATCGGGCTTTCCCCAGTACTGATGGGCGCGGCGAATAGCGCGGGCGGCGTCATGGGCAAAATGATCGATGCGCAGAGCATCGTTGTGGCCAGCACCGCGACTGAGTGGTACGGACACGAAGGCGACATCTTGCGTTATGTGTTCTTCCACAGTATTGCGCTTGCCGCTCTGGTGGGAATCCTCGTGACCCTCGAGGCCTACGTGTTTCCCTTTACCCGCCTGGTAGTGCATTAGAAGCGTGATGGCGCATGGGCGAGAAAGCCCGAGTAGCGTGGCTTTTAGCGTTTACAAAAGTTGCGCGCAAAGTAAACCTCCCGTGCTCCAAGGTGCATCTCAGGTCAGGGCAGTTTTCGCGCCCCTGGGTGACACCGCTGGCACCTGTGCTGCGCTGTGCGGGCAAGTTATATACGGACTATGCAGCCTCGTGCCAAATGCACCCTGTTGTTACTTCTGTTCTGCGCGGCTGTTACGGCCGCGTTGGCGCAACAGAAGGCAGGGACGAACGGGGTTTGTCGAGTCGCGCGCGAAAACCTTGATCTGCAACGTGAGG
The DNA here is from genome assembly GCA_050011375.1 of Candidatus Sulfotelmatobacter sp. Lineage (GTDB taxonomy): Bacteria > Acidobacteriota > Terriglobia > Terriglobales > Acidobacteriaceae > Sulfotelmatobacter. The sequence goes on along the minus strand of JBEKJF010000058.1, from coordinate 15,115 downwards.
CGGGACTTTGTCCGCTGACTCTGGATGAGGGTCTGGCGATTCTAAGTGTCGCACTGGATTCCCGGCATAACGCCGCTTTCTCCTCGGACTGCTCTCACTTTGTTCACGGACTCTATGAGCGCGCCGGTTTTTCCTATGGCTACGCCTCCTCGAGAGATCTATATGAGGGCATCGACGATTTCCGAAGAGTGACAAACCCTCAACCCGGCGATTTGGCCGTCTGGCGCGGACATGCCGGAATTGTGGTCAATCCTGTGCAGCATTCTTTCTTCAGCCTTCTGCGTACTGGCCCCGGAGTCGAATCTTACGACTCCCCATATTGGAAGCGTCGCGGACGGCCGCGTTTCCTTCGTTACGTCAAAGCAAGTGCAAGCGGCACGGCTTCACTCCGCTCCGCGAACTTGACCTTGAGTAGCGCGGAACAGGATGAGCCGGCTGAACCCACAGAGCTCGAGCCTTCGAAAGAGTCTTCGCGTGGCACGCTTGCTACGACTCGGATCGCGGCGAGCAAACCCACGACCTCCGAAGTCCCTCACATTCCGGTCGTGCATTCCATTCGCCCCAAGCCCGATCAGATAAACGCAGCTTTCCTGCGATCGTGCGCGGACTCAGAAGAAAATCTGCGTGGGCGCGACCTCTTCCGATCGAATCAGCCCGTGATTGTGTTCGACCATTTCACAGCCGGCAAGGTGCATATCGACGGGAACGCGGGCTGGGCTGAGGTTCGGATCGATGAAGTGTTTTTCTTCGTCGACGGTAAGGCGCAGGCTCGCAAAGGTTCGGAACGACAGCAATGGCCCTTGTCTCGCCGCGACCAGACAAGTTGGGAACTATCGCCACCAGCGGGCGTGATCTACGTGCCCCAAGCTCTGGCTGTGCGCCTAATGTCGCGTCAATTGGCACAGCTGACTCAGGACGGTCCCAATCCCACCAAGCCCCAGCAAAAGGCGGAGTTGGTGCGAATCTTAGATTCGCTTCTGCAGGAATAACCCAACCTCAGAAATTCAACGCCGACCAAACAGAATCAGATCTGGCTGGGATCGTCGGGATCGGGCTCGCGCACTGGGGCGTCCGGATTCTCAGGAGAGTTCAGCGGTTCCTTGATGGGCGGCGGGGAAGGCTCCGACGGCTCGCGAAAACGGTAACCCGTGGGCGAGGGCAAATCGAATTGCGCGTCGACTATCATGGCATTTTGACGCGAAAAGTTCTGCTCCAGGAAAATCATGGTAGCCTTTCCAGCTTCTGCAGCGTGGTCTGGTTGACCTCTTCTTCTCGCGCGGATTCCACCACACGCGGTTCATCCATTTCCTTTTTGATTCGAGCAAGTACTGCCTGATTGGTTTCTGGTTTGGGTTTGTTTTTGTACATAGCAGTAAGATGTCACGAGCCCTCGCGGATTACCGATCAATTCGGCACACATGAAGGGGAAGTTAAGCATTGTTCTCGTTCCGTGCGGTCTCAAGGGGTACGCGGAAAAGCGGAGTAGCACGCCATACTGTCGTTGCAACGGGCTTCTTTCGCAGGCCCCTCCCGATCCCCATGTTATAATTTCCTATTCCCAGTCGCTTAGTGCGCGGAGGACCGTATCGACAAACGTTTTATCCGAACCAATGACCGTATTCGAGCCCGCGAAATTCGCGTAATTGATGATGAGGGTGGGCAAATTGGCATTATGCCTCCCTTCGAAGCGCTCAAGTTGGCCCGCAGCAAGAATCTGGACCTGGTCGAGATTTCTCCCACCGCGCAGCCTCCCGTGTGCCGCATCATGGACTACGGGAAATTTCTTTACCAGCAGGAAAAGAAAGAGCGCGAGGCCAAGAAGCACCAGAAGACGATCACCGTAAAAGAGGTCAAGTTCCGCATCAATGTGGACGACCACGATTACGAGACGAAAAAGAATCACGTGCTGCGCTTTCTCGACGGAGGAGACAAGGTCAAGGCGACCATCTTCTTCCGCGGCCGCGAAATGACCCGCACCGGTTTAGGCCGGCAGATACTAGAGCGGCTGATTAAAGACGTCGAACCGCACAGCATCGTGGAGTTCCGGCCACGGCAGGAAGGCAACACGCTGCACGCCATCCTGGCGCCGAAGAAAACGGCGGCCGAGCGCGAGAAGGAAAGAGAACGCGAAGCCAAGCAAAAGGCGAAGCAGGAAAGAAAGCTGGCGCAGGAAAAAGAGAAGCCAGTAGAAAAGCCGGCAACGGAAGTTGTACCTGATGCCGAGAAGGAACCGGTGGCGGCAGCAGCGTCCTCCGAAGCTCCGAATCCGGTCTCGCAGACTTAGCCCGTCGCCTGATTGATCTACGAATTCCAGAGCAATTGAAACTGTAAGAAACTAACTGACGGCTGGCAACTGGCGGCCGGCAGCTGATTCCGAGGAACTATGCCGAAACTAAAAACCCACAAAGGCGCAGCCAAGCGCTTCAAGAAGACTGCCACCGGCAAGGTGAAGCGCGGACATTCTCACCTGCGCCACATCTTGACCTCCAAAGACAAGAAGCGCAAACGCAAACTGGGCAAAGGAACACTCGTAAGCCACGGCGATCTTCGCAAAGTATTGCGGATGATTCCGTATCAGTAGAGCAGGGATCGGGGCCCGAGGGTGAGGGGACAGTAAACCCTATCCCCTAAACCCTAGCCCCTGCTTTAGGCGCGTGAAGAGGTCACGGCTCTATACCTCACCTCCAGCCGCCAATAGTCGAAAGCAAAAAGGAGAAAGACAATGCCACGTGTAAAACGCGGAACCAAACGCCGCGCCAAACGCAAGAAGATATTAGACCGCGCCAGCGGTTATTTCCTCACTAAATCGAAACTCTACCGCTCAGCAAAAGAGGCCGTAGACCGCGCCCTCAAATTCGCATACAGCGGAAGAAAGCAGCGCAAGCGGCAGTACCGCTCGCTGTGGATTGTCCGTATCGGCGCAGCCGCGAAGCTCAACGGCCTGAGCTATAACCAGTTTATCCACGGTTTGAAGGTGGCCGGGGTCGAACTGGACCGCAAGATTCTCGCAGACATTGCCGTCAAAGATGCGCCCGCTTTCAAGAGCCTGGTTGAGCAGGCCAAGGGCGCGCTGGCGTAGGAGCGGGCTTCGGCTTTCGGGCTCCGGCTGTCTGATCTAATTCCTTTGTCATTCCGAGCCGCTCGCAGACGCGCAACGCGCGGAGAGAGCGAGCGAGGAATCTGTTTTTCTGCAGATGGTAAGGGAACAGCAGATTCCTCACGGATGCGCGGTTCGGAATGACAAATCCTGAAAAGAATGTCCTACACCGTTCCCAAACTGACGGATTACTCGGCGGCAGCGCTCGAGAATGCTGCTGCCAAGTGCATCCGTGCGTGCGCGGACGACGCCGCGGCCGTCCGCAACGAAGCCGAACTGAAAGTGTTTCGCGACCGGTGGATCGGACGCAAGAATGGCGTACTGACGCAGATCAATGATTTGTGGTTGAAAGGCGCACCCAAGGACGCGAAGCGGGAAGCTGGGATCCGCGTAAATGAATTGAAGGCGCGGATTCAGGAACTGGTCGAGGGAGCGCGCGTTGGTGGCGAGGAGAGCGCATCTGCTGCGGCGGAGGGCGTAGATATTTCTCTTCCAGGCGTGCGCCGGCCCATAGGCGCGGAGCATCCGGTCGTCAAGACCACGAATGAGATGGTTCGCGTTTTTCAGAAGCTGGGCTATTCCGTCGCCGATGGGCCTGTCGTCGAGACCGATTACTACAACTTTGAGGCGTTGAATTTCCCCCCGAACCATCCCGCGCGCGACACGCAAGATACTTTATTCATCGCCGGTCAGCAGGCGAAGCCACAGCGTGAGCGACTACTGCTGCGTACGCATACTTCTCCCGTGCAGATTCGCACCATGGAGAAGATGCGGCCGCCGATCCGCATTGTGATTCCCGGCACGGTGCATCGCAACGATCCTCCCGATGCCAGCCACTCGCCGATGTTTCATCAGATTGAAGGGCTCGCGGTCGATACAAACATTACGTTCGGAGATTTGAAGGGCACGCTCGATCATGCCATGAAAGAATTTTTTGGATCGAATGTGAAGACCAGCTTCCGTCCTTCGTTTTTTCCGTTTACCGAGCCCAGCGCAGAGATGTTTGTTTCGTGTTTTATCTGCGGCGGCAGCGGGAAGCGCGGAGCGGACCCTTGCCGTCCGTGCAAGCAGACGGGATGGATTGAGATTCTGGGATGCGGCATGGTCGATCCGAATGTGTTTGAGTTTGTGAAAGACAACGGGTACGACCCTCGAAAGGTTTCTGGATTTGCCTTTGGCATGGGCGCGGACCGGATCGCCTTGTTGAAATATGGCGTGGACGATTTGCAGTTGTTCTTCAACGGGGATGTTAGGTTCTTGGCGCCATTCGGATAGGGGAAACTGCATGACCTTGGCGGAGCTCGAGGACTCGTTGCCGAACGGTTTCCACGATTCTGCGCTCAAGGGACTGTCGATCGATTACATGCGCCGAACCATTCGGTTGGATATGTCGCTCAAGGTGGGGGACTCTGATGGGCCTCGCGAACAACGGGACGACGTTCGAGATGCCGAGATTGAGGTATCCGGAGTAGTGTTTTTCGCAGAGCGCTACAGCGGGCGGCGACAGGCTTACTATCCCGGCGAAACGATCGACTCTTAAATGAAACTTTCTTCCCAATGGATTCGCGACTTCGTCGATCTCACCGTCGATAACCGGCGCCTCGCTGAGGATTTGACTGGCGTCGGCATCGCGGTCGAAGGAATCAGCGGCTCGGGCCCCGATACCGTGTTCGAGATGGAGATCGGCACAAACCGTCCCGACGCGATGAATCATTACGGCGTCGCGCGCGAGGTGGCGGCGATTTATGATTTACCGCTGAAGCCGCTGTCAGCTGTCAGCGCTCAGCCATCAGCAAAATCGTCGCATAATGCGCCTTTCCCAATTACGGTAGAAGAGCCGCAACTTTGTCCTCGATTTTCTGCGCGGGCGATTCGCGACACCAAAATAAAACCTTCTCCCGAAACAATTGTGCACCGCCTGCAATTGCTCGACCAGAGGCCCATAAGCAACGCCGTCGATGCCACCAACTATGTTCTCTGGGAGATGGGCAAGCCTACGCATGTCTTCGACATGGACTTGCTCGAAGGCGGCAAGCTCATCATTCGTAAAGCCAGGAACGGCGAAAAGCTGAAGACACTTGACGGTGTCGAACGCACGCTCACTTCTGACGATCTGATCGTCGCCGATTCGAAGAAGCCCGTGGGCCTCGCCGGAGTGATGGGCGGCTTCGACACCATGATCACCGACAAGACGCGGAATATTTTGATCGAGTCGGCGTGGTGGGATCCGGTAACCGTTCGCAAGACTTCGCGGCGGCATGGGATTCACACGGACGCATCGCACCGGTTTGAACGCGGTGCGGATTTTGAGTCGACAGTTTTGTCTTGCGACCTGGTGGCGGAGTTGATTCTGGAATCGGGCGGCGGAGAACTGGTTGGCGACGTTGTCGATGTGGTATCGAGAAACATTGATCTCGCGCCTATCGTGCTGCGGGTTTCGGAGGTCCAGCGCATTTTGGGCGGAAATCTGGATCCGGGAGAGATTTTCCGCATTCTGAAAAAGCTCGGCTTCACCCTGATTCCCGAAGGACAGGGAGACGCGCAGTTTCGCGTACAAATTCCCAGCTGGCGATTGGATGTGGAACGCGAGATTGACCTGATTGAAGAAATAGCGCGTCTGCATGGCTACGACAAGTTCGAGAATACCTTGCCGGCCTTCAGCGGCGCGGTAGTCGAACCGCCGCATGCGGCCATAGACACCGCTTTGCGCGGGCGGGCGCTCGCTTTGGGTTACAACGAGACCGTGTCACTAACATTTATTTCTCATGCCGACGCGGAACAGTTTGCGGCTGGTTCGGCGGGCGCTTCGGTGCTTGAATTGGAAAATCCGTTGAGCGAAGAAGCATCGGTGATGCGGACATCGATGGCTCCGGCCATGCTTGATATGCTGGCCTGGAATCTGAATCGCGAGTCGGAAAACGTCCGGCTGTTCGAGATGGGACGTGTTTACGAAATGCGAGGTGGAGAGCGGGTTGAGCCGGCACGCGCCTGCCTGGGTGCGACGCTGGCTGCGGTGAAGAGTGCGCTGCCTATGGGCGGAGTGTTGGATGTCAGCAAGGACGAACATGCCACTGCGGCGGAAGCGTTTCGTTCCTTCAAGGGCGATGTGGAGAATTTGCTGGCGCCGTTTGCTTACCGTGAGTTGAGTTTCGATCGACGGACGGCGGAATATTTTCATCCCGGACGATCGGCGCGCGCTTTGATGGACGGTTCGCCGGTCGCGCAGTTCGGGCAGATCGCCGAAAGCGTGAAAGCAGAGCGCAAGTTGCGGCAGGATATTTTTCTTGCCGAGATCGATCTGGAGCGGTTGCACGCAGTGGGATTGCGCCCGGCGAGGTTCTCGCCATTAGGAAAGTATCCGGCGGTGGACCGAGACTTTTCCTTTGTGTTTGACGATGCGGTGGAATTTGAGGCAATGTGGCGGGCGGTAATGGTTTTGGGCATTCCTGAGTTGCGTGCATTTAAGCCTGTCGAGATTTTTCGTGGCGACGCGATTGGGGCGGGGAAGTACTCAATCCTGCTACGGGCGCGGCTGCAGTCGGATGACGCGACGTTGCGCGATGAGCAGATTGCGCAGTGGTCTGCGCAGATTGTCGCGGCGCTGCAGGATTTGGGCGGAGTGCAGCGAGCGTAAAGGGCGCTTCTCGTGGTGCGCGTGGGTGAGGGGTCCTTCGACTTCGTATTTCCTAACGCTTCGCGTTAGCAAATACTCCGCTCAGGATGACAGATCACGGTAGACTTCCTGTGCTAATCTGCCACCTATGGCGGACGTAATTTCTCTCACCAACCAAAAGAAACAATTCCTCAGCGACAAGGTTTCGCAGTTTACCGAGTCGGTGATCCGCGAGATGACCCGGCAGGCGATGCTCTATGGGGCGGTAAATCTGGCGCAGGGCTTTCCGGATTTTGCGGCTCCGGCGGAGATCAAGCAGGCGGCCCGGGCGGCAATCGACAGCGATGTAAATCAGTATGCGATTACCTGGGGCGCGAAGAATTTGCGCAATGCGATTGCGCGGCAGATGGGTGTTTGGCAGGGAATTGCGGTCGATCCGGAAAAAGAAGTCACCGTCTGCTGTGGATCGACCGAGGCAATGATCTCGACCTTGCTGGCGGTCTGCAACGCGGGCGATGAAGTCGTGATCTTTGAACCGTTTTATGAAAACTACGGGCCAGATTCGGTATTGAGCGGGGCGCGGCCGCGTTTTGTGAAACTGCGTCCACCGGCAAACGACAGAGGCGAGTGGACCTTCGACGAACAAGAATTGCGGGCCGCATTCGACCGGCACACGAAGGCAATTATTCTCAACACACCGAACAATCCTACCGGCAAGGTTTTCACGCGCGCGGAACTGGAATTGATTCGCGACCTATGCGTGGAGTTCGATGTGCTCGCGATTACCGACGAGATTTACGAGCATATTCTGTTTGACGGGACCGAACATATCTCGATGGCGTCGCTCGATGGAATGCGCGAGCGAACGGTAACGATCAACGGAATGTCGAAGACATACAGCGTGACGGGATGGCGCGTGGGATGGGCGGTTGCGCCGGAGAAAATTACGAATGCGATCCGCAAGGTGCACGATTTTTTGACGGTGGGCGCGCCGGCGCCATTGCAGGAAGCGGGCGCTGCGGCGTTGAGTTTACCGGCGGTATATTATGCGAAGCTCGCGGAGGGGTATCGGGCGCGGCGCGATCATTTGATTCTGGCTCTCGAAGGCGCGGGGTTTAAGTGTTTTCGTCCGCGCGGCGCTTACTACGTGATGACGGATATTTCTACGTTTGGATTCGACGACGATGTTTCGTTCACGAAATATTTAGTGAAGGACGTCGGCGTGGCCGCGGTGCCGGGATCGAGTTTCTACCGCGATCCGCGCGACGGTGCTCGGCAGGTGCGGTTCGCTTTTTGCAAGAAGTTAGAGACGCTGGATGCCGCGGCGGAGAAGTTGGAGAAGTTGCGGGTGCGAAAATGAAAGCTGACTCCTCGCTACGCTCGTGGGACAGCCGGGCGGCTGTCCCACATGATCGTTGCCGCTCCGCGAGCTATTTTGTGATCACACCACAGGCGATGCGATCGCCGGAGTTGCCGGAGGGATCGGTCTTCATATCGTCGGCTTTCGCGTGGATTACGATCGCCGTCCCGCCATTGCTGAAGAGCGAGTGGGCGTCCGTGCCGAGGTTTACGTCTTTATCCTCCAGTTTCGCGTCGGCCTTGCCTTTGGCGTCTACCGTGAAGTTCAGCATGTCGCCGGCGTGATGGCCTTCGGGGCTCTCCAAGCCGTGCTTCTTGCCCTCGGGGTTAAAGTGCGGACCGGCGGATTTAAAATCCGGCCCATCGCACTTCGGCGTCTGATGAAAGTGGATGCCGTGTTCGCCGGGCGGAAGATCGTGCAGGTGAAGCTGGACGGCGACCCCTGATCCTTGCTCCCACAGCATGATCGAGCCTACGTTCTTGCCTTGGGCGTCTTTGAGTTCGACGTTGGTTTTGGCTGCGCTGGGAAGCGAGAAAATGATCAAAGCGGCAGCCGTGGCTAGCGTGGGGAGGGTTATCTGTTTCATGCAGGAGATTATAGCGAATTGCGCGGTGCCAAGGCCACATGGCAGCAGTTAGCCATGTTTCATCCACAGGGAGGTGGAGTATACTGCGGGAAAGTTTGAAATCTTTTCAGGAAAAGTGCAATCATGGCGTTGGACGCGGTGCAGCAGGTGACGGAACAGGTTCCAGCAGACGATTTTCAGGCGCTGGAAGGGAAAATTTACCGCACTATCGAAATGTACAAAGCGGCGCGGCAGGCGCAGGCAGCGGCGGAACGCGATGCGCAGCGCGTGCGTGAGCAACTGGAAGAGCGCGAGGAACAGTTGGTTGCCTTGCGGCGCGAGGCGGTGCAGTTGCGTAAAGAGCGCGAGGAAATTCGCGGGCGGGTGGAGAAGATGCTCGAACAGATTGACTCGATTGCGGAGGAGCGGGCGAGCTAGAAGATTTGGCGACTGAGCGAATACGTAATTTGGCGATTGAAGGTCGGAAGCGCACTGGGCTTTTCAATCGCTAAATGACCCGATTCGCTCAGTCGCTCAATGGTGCACTCATCATGGCTACAGCTGCTAAAGATTCGACATTGAAGGACGCGCAGAATAGCAGCGTGCGGGTGGAGATCTTCGATCAGGCTTATAACCTGCGAGGGTCGGATCCAGAATATATTTTGAAGCTGGCCGAGTACGTGGACGCGAAGATGCGCGCGGTCGCCGAAGCGACCAACACGGTTGATACGGTGCGGCTAGCGGTGCTGGCGGCCCTGAATATCGCCGATGAGTATCATCTTTTGAAGCGGAAGCAGGAGAGCGGGGCAACCGATTACCAGAAGCGCGCGCATCTATTAGCAGATGCGCTGGATGAAGTGTTGGACGAGAAGCGCAAGGCGGGATAATCCCTCCGCCTTGGCTCTGGGCATAAAAAATCGGGTCCGCTTATTTCTTCTTTTGATGTTGGCGCTGCTATTCAGTGGCGCTTCCTCCCAAGATACAACCTTTCACAGCCAATCGAATGTGGTGGTGATCCCCGCGCTGGTGAAAAACGCGAAGGGCGAAATCGTCTACGGGCTCGGGGCCAAGGATTTTCTTGTTGAAGACGATGGCGTCGAGGAAGTTGTGCGTCTGGATGAGGCCGCGGAAGGATCGCAGGTTTCGCTGGTGGTTGCGATTCAGCGTGGCCGCCGGGCGAACTACGAATTTCCCCGGATTCACGGGTTGAGTGCGATGCTCGATCCCATGCTGGAAGCGGGATTGGGAAAAGTAGCGATTGTAGAGTTCGACAGCCACGTGGAGCTGATTCAGGACTTTACGGGCAACTCCGAACGAATTGGCGGAACGCTGCGGGAATTGCAGCCTGGCGACGGCGGAGCCGCAATTGTCGATGCGGTGCATTATTCGGTGAAGCTGCTGGAAAAAGCTCCGAAAGAACGCCAGCGAGTGCTGCTTCTGATCAGCGAGACGCGCGACCACGGCAGTCACGAGGCCAAAGTGGAGGATGTGGTGGCTGAGATTGGACAGAGCAACACGGCAGTGTATGCGCTGGCATTTTCGCCGTCGCGGTCCAATGTGCTGGATACGATGCGCGGAAACAATGCCGGCGAAATGCATCCGTCACCGGACTTGCTGGCGCCGTTGTTCATGGCGGCTGAGGCGATGAAGAAAAATACGCCGAAGGCCGTGGCTTCCATGACCGGGGGTGAGTACGAATTGTTCGCCACAGGAAAAGGTTTTGAGGCACGGATGATCGATTTCACCAACCATGTGCACAGCCGATACTTGCTAAGCATCGAGCCGAAGAATCCGCATCACGGATTGCACCGGCTGCGCGTGCGGCTGCGCGACCCCGCAGACAAGATCGTGCTGGCTCGCGGCAGCTATTGGGCGGTCGGGACGGAGAAATGAATCCGTTTTGGTAACGACGTCAGCACGAATGCGCCTCGCTGCGCGGCGTCAGCACGGCCGAGGCGGCCGTCCCCCACGTGCTGGGGCAGATTGCAAGCCCGGAACGCTACGCCTTGATTACTTTGGTTGCAAGTGTTCTGCCAACTATTTACCGTCCCCCTATTGCTAATTCACCGGCAATTCTCCTAGCATCACAAGTGAAAGCCGGCCTGCGGGGTTGGTGATGGCGGTAACCGATTTTTGAACCAATGCTGAATGAACGGGGACTCGACTCGAACTAGGATCCGGTGTGCAACGCTCCGCCATGCGGAGATGCCTAAAGGGTCTCGGCGGGTTCCCAACGTCTACCTGACGGTTCATTCTCGGCCCGTCACACGGCACAGTGGGTCGGCTTGCTTTTTTCCCCCGCCGCAACAGACATTCCCGTAACAGACATTCCAATAATTCCACTCTGTCCGATTGTCATTCCAAGCTGGGCGCAAGCCCGGTGAGGAACCTGCTTTTTCTGCGTGGGACAAAAACACTAGTGTGGAGGCAGCCGCCTCGGCTGCCCGGCGAGCGAAGCGAGCACTTGACGAATGTCGTCAGAAGATGAGTTTCAACCCCAACTGAATCTGCCGCGGCGCAAAGGCGGCATTCGGCTTCAGGAAATTTTGCGGCTGCTGGTAGTAGGCCGGAGAAGGCACTTGATTGACATAAACGGTGTACGGCACGAATGTGGTCGCTTCGGCAGTGAGGCCGTCAGAAGTAATTTCGACGCGCTGGTTGTCGTGGTTGAACAGGTTGAAGGAGTCGACCGTGAACTCAAGACGATCACTTTGGCGAATCCGGATTTTGCGCACCAAGCGTAGGTCAGTAGAGGCGTAGTCCGGTCCGGTAAACGCATTGCGGCTGTAGCCGGGCAGGCGGTCGTTGTCATAGTTTCCGTCCTGGTTAGGATCGCCAGAGACGGTAGCGTTGACAGGCCGCCCGCTGCCAGCAGTGACGATGCTGGAAATTTTCCACTCGTTGAACATGTGGCCGAGAACTGGGTGTTCGCGGTGAAAGGGATGTGGTTCCACCGAAAAAGCGCCCACAAAGCGTTGACGCTGATCGGTCACACTCGGACCGCGCTCGGCATTGGGCTGGTAAGCGTTCTGCACGGTTGCAGGCTCTCCGGCGACAAGCGCGTCCTGGCCATCGTCGATCGCGTGGGCGTAGGTGTAAGAGAGGCGCAGATAGGTTCCGCGCGACATGCGGCGGTTGATGGAGAGCGTCGCGCCGTTATAGACGCTGGAGGCGGCGCTCTGGAATTCGTCAATGGCGCCCAGTTGGGCGATGGGCCTGCCCAGTGGATTGATGCACGGCGGAAACGGACAGGTCAGCGATTGTGTGTATTGCCAGGTCGCAAAGGAATCGACCGTGTAGTATCCGCCCTGAAAAATGGAGCCGGTGGAATCGAATAGCGGATAGTTCAGCGCGACCGGCTGCGGCAAATTCACATCCAGCGCGCGGATCAGATGCTCGCCGTGCACGTAAAGATAAGAGACCGCGACCGTTGTCTTACCGGCAACTTCACGTTCGAGCGTAAGGCTCGTCTGCTGCACGCGCGGGGTCACGAAGTTGGGCGCAAAGGCGGAAACATCGTTCGTAATGCCCTGCGTGAATCCCGCGGGAAGCATGCACGATGCCGAAACAACCGGACAACTTACCATCGGGTTGGGATAAGTGGGAAACACCTGGTGGTCGTAATAGTTGGAATTGTCGAGAAAGAGTTGAGCGTCAGTGATCCCATTATCCGTAGCGATGGCGGAGTTGTAGATCTGCGGAATTCGCACGTAGAAGATCCCATAACCCGCGCGGATGACCAGCGGGCGCTCCTTGCCGATAGAGTATGCCAGCCCGACGCGCGGCGCATAGTTGTTGGGCTTGAAAGGAACTTTACCCGAAGGCGGAAAAAGAGGGTTCGAGAGCAATCCCGCAGTAGTAAAAGTTTGCAGATCCCAGCGAACGCCCAGATTGATGGCCAGGTGTTGGGTCATGCGTATCGTATCCTGCGCGAAAGCCGCATAGTCATTGCTGTTCGGATTCGACGAGGATGGCCCGAAGCTCTGCAGATAATATTTCGGCACGGCGTGCGCGTACGCGCGAAGCGGAGTCAGTGGCAGTCCCGCTTCCATAGGTTCAAACGTAAACGGATCCACCTTGATGGGATCGAAGATATATTCGCCGCTTTGCTGGCTGGGAAAGAAATCGTAATCCCATGTGATGAGCGTGTCAGCGCCGAACTTCAAAGAATGGTGGCTGGTATCGAAGCTGAGCGTTTCGGCAAGCTGGGCGCGGTGTTCCCGCGTGGCGCGGGGCAGCAAGTCGGAGCGTCCAATGCCATCGAGAATATCGGTGATCTTGATCAGAGTGTCGTTCGTGTTGGTATAAGACTGGCGCAGATCGCGCGAGAACTGCGCCCGCAGATGGCTGATGAGCCGCGGAGTCAGGCCTGAGATCAACACTGCCGAACCAGTATCGGTCGATACATCTTCTGTACCGTTGTCAGAGATCGAATCGTACGTGACCGGACTGGCAGGGTCGAGGAAGACGTTATTCGATCCCCAGTAGCGCGAAGAGTTGTAACGCAGCGCAAGCTGGTTGCGCGGCGTGAGATTGATATCGACCTTCACATAAGTAGCGTTGCCGATCTGCGCGGCGGGAAAACTTCCCGCCAAAGTGTTGAGTTGCGCGGCGGCGGCGAACACCAGGGCCTGATCGCTGGCCTCATAATCGCCCGGAGAGTATGGCCCAGTGCCGGCCTGCGGCACCACCTGCATGGTGCCATTGAGAAATTCGACCACGTCGGGAACATGGAAGTAGTGCTGGTCGAATCCGGCAAAAAAGAAAATCTTATTCTTCTTAATGGGACCGCCGACTGTACCCCCGCCCTGCTGCTGCCGGCTGTGCGGCTTGAAGTCCAGAAAGGCGTCGGCAGCGCCAAATCCACTATCGCGAATGTAATACATCCCACTGCCATGCCAGTGATTAGACCCGGACTTCGTAACGACATTAATGACCGCGCCACCAGCGCGCCCAAGCTCAGCGCTCGAAGAATTCGAAGAGACGCGAAACTCCTGCACCACCTCATTCGAGAACTGGTAAGGAGCACGATAAAGTCCGCGCGCCTGCGCGAAAAATGCGTTGTTGAAATCACCGCCATCGACCAGAAAGCTGTTCTGGAACCCGCGTACTCCGCCGAAAGAGAGATCGCCATTCGTGGCAGAAGTCAGGCTGCGCGGGTCTTGCGTCACTCCGGGCGAGAGCAGCATCAGATCGGAGAAGCGGCGTCCGTTCAGCGGAAGATCGGCAATGGCCCGTTCATCGACAAGACTAGACACGGCCACGGGTTGCGTCTCGACCAGGGCCGGCGCGCCTGAGACTGTGACTTTTTCCTGCGGGCCGGCGATCGTAAGATGAAAAGCCAATTCGGCAGCAGCCCCTACGTCGACATGCATCTGCGGAGTAACTTGCGGCGACATACCTGCGGCAACCACGCGGGCCGTGTAGTCGCCCGGCGGCAGCAGATCGATCGAGAAGCGCCCCTCAGCGTCCGACGTCGCAGAGTAGCGAACTCCAGTCGCGATGCTGACGACCGCAATGGTCGCGCCAGGAATGCGCAGATCATTCAAGTCGACAACAGTGCCCCGAATGGCGCCGGTGCCGGAATCCTGGGCCCGGGCGAGCGGGAGTGCTAGTAAAGCGCAAACAACAACGAGCGCGGCGCGTGGCATAGGAGTCCCATCTGTCGTTCGGATGAGGCTCGAAGGGATAATTCCCGTAAGCTTTACCGGAAGCCTGACGGGAAAAGTTCTGCGGAAGAGTGCCGGGATGCGCTCTCTAGGAAGGGCGCAGATCGGAAACTCTTCCGCGGAACCAAGGGAAACCAGTTCTTGTATAGCACGCGTGAAGCGCAGAATGCTGTGACATCGCAAGTTTCTTATCGGCACCTGTGCCAGAGTGGGAATTCTGCTTTACGCGAAGGTGCCCGCCCATGCTATGTTCAGTGTTCACCGGAGCCGCTCCCCGCGCTCCAAATGAGGCGTCATAGAACATGATTCGATCCTTTAAAGGCATGAAGCCGGTGATTCCGGAAAGCTGTTACGTGGATGATTCGGCCCAGATTCTCGGCGACGTAGTCCTCGGTGAGCACGCGTCAGTCTGGATGAACGCCGTCCTGCGCGGCGACGTGTACGCGATCCGCATCGGCGCCCACTCGAACGTGCAGGATTGCAGCGTGCTGCACGGCATGAAGAATCAATACGGCGTAACCCTCGGCGAGTACGTAACGGTAGGCCATTCAGTAACATTGCACGGATGCACGATCGAAGATCGCTGCCTCATCGGCATGGGATCGATTATTCTAAACGGCGCGAAAATCGGCGCAGGATCGATTATCGCCGCCGGGACTCTAATACCCGAGCGCACAGTAGTAGAGCCAGGCTCGCTGTGGATGGGCTCCCCAGGCAAGTTCCGCCGAAAGCTGGAAGAAAAAGATCAGGAATCAATCATGCGCTACGCCCAGAATTATCTGGGATATACGGAAGAGTATCTGCGGGAGCG
>JBEKJF010000057.1:0-17106 GCA_050011375.1 Candidatus Sulfotelmatobacter sp. | reverse complement strand
GCGCCAGCACCGACCAATGCGGCTGTGAGGTAGGGCAAACGGCCACTCTCCCCTTGCTGAAACCTAGCCACCTGCCACAGAGCTCCGAGCGCCGCCGTCGCAAAAAGAGGAGCCCCCGCGAGTGCGAGCACCCAGCCCTGCTTCGTCAATTGCCACGCTCCTCCAGAGTCCCCCAAATCAAGGGCTGCCATATTGTTGAGGATCGTAAAAAAGGCCAGCAGTAGCAGGACGGCGGCCCAGTGCATCCAGGTTGGACCCAGCCCAGGAGCAGACCTGGCTGCCAGCGCGAATTTCTCTACGGCGCGCGGAATGAGCAGAAGAGCCGACAGAAGCGCCAGCACCACGACCTGATTCAACAGCATGTTGCGCAGCAGAATTGCCGTGGCCGCCCAGGTGTCGCCACTGAAGATTCCCAGCTTTGGAGTCAGGTAATTACTGAACACGCGCAGGAAGCGGATGGGCGTGGGCTCCTTGTCGTCCTCCTGGTGTACACGATTGGTCGCCAAGGCGTTTTGCACTTCCTTGAAACCGTCTTTCGCGCGCATGGTCCATGCCGCCAACCACCCCCCGATGTAACCACCGCCGGAAACGGTTGACAGGTAGTCGATGCGATAGAGCAATTTCAAGTCGGCCAAAGCCTGAAGCACTCCCAGGTTGAAGGTCGCGCTGCGAATCCCTCCGCCCGAAAAGGCGAGGCCCACCAGGTTCGTCGCGTGCGCTTCCCTAACGGCCTCCACCCAGTCTGGATCTTTTTCCGGCCATTCAGGCGGAACGGCGGAGATCGGTGGGGTGGGTGCGAGTTCCGCCTCTTTTTGGGGCTTACCGTGTCGGCATGAAGATGCCGATTTGTTCCCGCGGTTTTCCCGGATTTTCTTAATTTCCTTTAGCTCTTCTGCAAGCACGAC
This sequence comes from Candidatus Sulfotelmatobacter sp., assembly GCA_050011375.1. GTDB lineage: Bacteria > Acidobacteriota > Terriglobia > Terriglobales > Acidobacteriaceae > Sulfotelmatobacter. The sequence goes on along the minus strand of JBEKJF010000057.1, from coordinate 16,201 downwards.
CTGGAGCGGGACGGAGTTGCTTCTGGTATCCGCCATGGTTTTCCCTCTCATTCTCGAAGTTTCGTTTTGCTGGGCCTCGCGTAGGCCCGAATAAGCGATGACCGGCTAAAGGTGCTACGGAAGCCAGCGCTCATGACTCTCGCGGGGCTCAATCTGCCAAGTAGCTCTCAGTCGATCTAGTCAGCCTATTGCATGTACGCATCGCTGGTCGATGAATCGAAGATCAGAATGTGGGGTACGCTCCTTGCGGACCCCGCATGCAACACCAGCCCTTCGGAGTCGAACCCGTAGTAGTTTATTTTTTCGGTTGCAAGAACGGCAGTTGTTGTCCGGGGGGGGAAGGAGTGGGATTCTTACTTGACTGCTTCCAAGAGTCAATCATTTTGTTGTGGCGTTACGATTTCCGAACAGCAGCCCGGCCACATGTGGGAACAGAATACGGGAAGAATAGTGTTTGTTGTTTATTTTCCCTACGGTTGCGGGTTGTCTTCGTGCGGACTAGAGGCTATGCATAATCCGTCCTTGTCCGGCGATAGCAAAGCCTGTCGCACTTCATTTGTTACAAAATCGGAACGAGAGACACCACGAGTAGGAGGAACTCTGCAACGCGACCTTTGGCGATCCGCAGACCTCTACGCCTATGTGGAGAATAGTCCGCTGAACCGCATCGACGCCGATGGCCACGGAGATAGCTACCTCAAAGGAGAGATCAATAATGCTGCGGGCGCCCTAACCCTGCGGGTTGAGTGATCTTAGCGGAGCGTGGTTGGACTATCAAAGGCAGCAGGTGGCGTTCCAAGGATGTGGCGCAGTCGGAGCAAAATAAGCACCACCACCATCATCAACCCAAACCGAAGCCCGGAACTCCGGCACAGCGGCGAGTGGCAGGTACGATCTACAACGAGGCTTCGGCGCTTAGGCCCACAGCCGACAAAGGCGGCGGAAGTCCGTCAAACTTTTCCGATGCGCGCACCGCCTTGGCTCAGACCAGTTTGGCAGCCCGGTTCCAAACAAGGGCTCGATCCATCACCGCGTAATCCGCGGCAGCATTGGCTGCAGACTCTTGACCGGATCACGGCGGCTAGTGGAGATTCCCATCCAACGTGCCGACTGCGTCTGAGCGCCGATAGGATGCATTTGTTCCCTCCGGAGGTCCGAGGTGGGCAGCCCGGCGCCGGACACATTTGCGCTCTCTGCCCGAGGCGCCTGCGCCACCTCTACCGGCCGGATGGGATTGTCTGCGACCATTGGAATGCGATCCCAGCTGCGCAGGTTGCTCAGCTCAGACCCGCGAACCGGAATGGCGTTGGAGTGACTCGTCGATCGCGCCAATCCAGAAATCACAACTCGTTTTGAGATCCTAATCGCATTGTCGACACGTTGCCGCAGGTCGCTGCCGTGGCCCGCGGCTGGCTTGGCGGTAGCCTTCGAGTGCTGTGCCACAGCAGCTTGGCTGTTCGAACCCTTGGCCGCCGTAACCGAAGTCAGCGTCAGCACTACAGTGTTGCCAACTTTAGCGACCGAAAATTCGTCGCTCCCCACGGTAACCGTGCTGTTGGTAAAGTTGCCCGAGAGCGTGCCCGTAGAGGACAGCACGGTAAACGTGTCGCCGATGTTGGAGGCCGTCAGCACCAAGCCGTTCACGATCGCAACCGTCAGCGTTCCGCCCAGCGTGGTGGTGCCACTGACGGTGAGTTCGCTGTAGGTACCTGTGGTGAGGCCGCCGATGGAAACGTTCATCACGCCGGTGGCCAACTGCGTGTAGGTTCCGGTAATGGCTAGCAGGCCAGCCTTGCCGCTGTCGCCAACATTGAGGGTGACCGCGGTTCCGCTCGCATTGCCGACGGTAGTGTTGGCCTTAAGCGTACCTGCGCCAAAGATTTTGCCGCCGGTGAAGCTGGCCGAACCTGTTGTGCCGCCAGAAAGAGTTCCGTCAATCGTCGTCGTACCCGCGGTTTGTTTGTAGCTGTGGCTCGTGCCGCCTACCGTAAAGGTGCTGCCACTGTTGATAGTCACCGTACCCGTGTTGGTAAAGTTCCCGGTGCTGGCTGTGGTCAGGTTGGCGCTATCCGCCAGAGTCAAGCTCTTGGTGCTCGAAGTCAGTCCACTCAGCGCATTCACGCCGTTGGAATTGATGGTGCCGCCTTCCAGCGTCAGCGTCGATGAGTTTGTGGCAACGCTGATGCCTGCAGTCGTCAAGTCGAGATTGCCGGCCAGAACAAAAGTGCCGCCCGAGAGTGTTGTGCCGCTGATCTGCGTTAGCTTGGGCGCTGTGAAACTGTCGCCACTGTTGATTGTCAGCGTACCCGTGTTGCTGAAGCTGGTTGCTGTGGTCGAGACGGCGGTGCTCGAACCTCCGATGGTGAGTGTGCCGGTATTGGTCGCAAGGCTGGCAAGGGCGCTCGTGCTATTTGCATTCTCGATCGTGCCGCCCGCCAACGTCAGGTTAGCCGCATTCGTGGTGATGGTCTGGGTCGCGCCGGTCAAGCTCAAGTTCGCATCCAGCACGTAGGTTCCGGAGGTTAGAGAACCACCGCTGATCTGCGAGAGCGTCGCCACCTTGAAACTCTCGCCGCCGAGAATGGTCAGCGAGCCTGCGTTGCTGAAGTTGCCCGCGTCGGTGAAGGCCGTGCCTCCGATCGTGAGCGATCCGGTGGAAGTGATGCTGGTCAGTCCGGCCAGCATGTTCGTGGTGCAGCCGCTGCAGGTGTTGTACAGTTGGCCGCCGCCCTCTTCGGTTACGTTCGCCGCCAGTGTCGTGATGCCGTTTGTGCCGGCGTTCCACTCGATATTGGCGCCATTCGCGATGTAGGTCCCACCGGTTAGCGTCGCAGTGCTCTGGTTGTCATTAGTAAAGAAGTTCACCGATCCCGCAGGCCCTTCGATGGTGAGCGTGGCTCCGGTGGCTTCGATGGTGCCAGTGTTATTGAAGTTCAGGTTGCTGACATTGATGAGCATGTTGCCGCTGGCGTTCGCGTTGATAGTTCCTGAATTGACGAGGCCCATTAGACCGTTGCCGATGTTGCCCGCACCTTGAATGGTTTCGGCGTTGGTGAGCACGTCAAATCCGGCAGCCCCAAAGATGTAGTTGTTCGCGTTGGCCGACATTGTCACCGCGCCGCCGCTCAAGGTCACATTGCCCTCGATCACCAATTCCGTGAAGTTCCCCGAAGAGTTCAACTGCACCGCGCCCAGTTGGGAGTATGTTCCGCCCTCGAGATCCAGAGTCGCGTTGTTGTCGATCTTCAGTATCCCGCCCGCCGAGTTGTTTATTGTTCCGCCCAGCACGTTCGTGCCTGAGGCGATCTCAATCGTTCCCGTGGAACTGTTGGTTAGTGTGCTGCCGCCGTGAATCGTCCCACTGTTCAATTGCAAAGACGATGCCCCTGTCAGAGTTATCGCCCCTCCGTTTACCGTCGAACTCGTCACCTGGATCGTGCCGGTGTTGGCGGAGATCGTCCCGCCGACGTTGTTGACTGTGCCTGTGCTTGAGAGCGCTAAGGTCGCCCCGGAGGTCGCTTCCAGCGTGCCCGTGTTCGTCACGCCGCCGTTGGCCTGGATCGTAATACCCGACGTTTGATTCGAGTTAATCGTACCGGAGTTCACCAGCGTCATCTGGCCGTGCCCGATCTGTCCGGCGCCGGAGATCGTTTCCTGGTTGTTCAGCGTGTCTGTAGAGAGCTGGCCGAAGATGTAGTTCTGGGTATTGTTCGACAGCGTCACCGAGCCGCCGCTCAGCGTGACATCACCTTGCAGGACTAATTCGGTGAAGTTCCCGGATGAATTCAGTTGCACCGTTCCCAGTTGCGCGTACGTTCCACCCTCGAGGTCCAAGGTCGCATTGTTATCGATCTTCAGGATGCCGCCCGCTGAGTTGTTGATCGTTCCACCCAGGACATTCGCACCCGTCGCGATCTCGATCGTTCCAGCCGAGCTATTGGTCAGCGTGCCCGCATGGACGTTCCCGCTGTTCAACTGCAACGACGACGCCCCGGTCAGCGTGATCGTTCCGCCATTTACCGTCGAACTGTTCACTTGTACGGTGCCCGTATTGGCCGAGATCGTTCCGCTGGCGTTGTTGATCACTCCCGTGCTCGACAATGTCAACGTTGCCCCTGACGTCGCCTCCAGAGTGCCCGTATTGGTCACGCCGCCATTGGCCTGGATCGTGATCCCGCCGGATTGGTTGGAGTTGATTGTCCCGGAGTTGACCAGCGTCATCTGTCCATGGCCGATTTGTCCCGCTCCGGAAATCGTCTCCTCATTCGTCAGCGTGTCGGTTGAGACCTGCCCAAAGATGTAGTTCTGCGTATTGTTCGACATCGTGACCGCGCCGCCGCTCAACGTTACATTCCCGTCCAGCACCAACTCGGTGAAGTTGCCTGACGAGTTCAGTTGCACCGTTCCCAACTGCGAGTACGTTCCAGCTTCCAGGTCCAGGATCGCGTTGTTGTCGATCTTGAACGTTCCGCCCGCCGAGTTGTTGATCGTGCCGCCCAGCACGTTCGTGCCTGACGCGATCTCTATCGTCCCCGTCGAACTGTTGGTCAACGTGCCCCCGCTGTGAATCGTGCCGCTGTTCAACTGCAACGTCGAGGCGCCGGTCAACGTCACGGTTCCCCCATTCACCGTCGAACTGTTCACCTGCACCGTGCCCGTGTTGGCCGAGATCGTTCCTCCAGCGTTGCCGATAACGTCGCTTAATAGCGTCAGCGTCGATCCCGAGGTTGCCTCCAGCGTACCCGTATTGGTTACACCGCCGTTGGCCTGGATCGTGATCCCCGACGACTGGTTCGAGTTGATTGTTCCCGAGTTCACCAGCGTCATCACCCCGTGCCCAATCTGTCCCGCTCCGGAAATCGTCTCTTCATTAGTCAGGGTGTCGGCTGAGACCTGGCCGAAGATGTAGTTCTGAGTATTGTTTGACAGCGTAACCGCGCCGCCGCTCAGCGTGACATTGCCTTGCAGCACCAGTTCGGTGAAGTTTCCCGACGAGTTCAGTTGTAGCGTTCCCAGCTGCGAGTACGTACCACCCTCGAGATTCAGAGTCGCATTGTTGTCGATCTTGAAGGTTCCGCCCGCTGAGTTGTTGATGGTCCCGCCCAGCACATTCGTGCCGGACGCGATCTCGATCGTTCCCGTGGAACTGTTTGTTAACGTCCCGCCGACGAATGTGCCGGTGTTCAACTGTAATGTCGCTGCGCCAGTCAGCGTCACATTTCCCCCGGTGACCGTCGAACTATTTATCTGCACCGTGCTGCCGTTGGCTGAGATCGTTCCGCCGTTATTGTTGACAGTCCCCATGCTTAAGAGCGTCAAGGTCGAGCCCGCGGTCGCTTCCAGGGTGCCCGTATTAGTCAGCCCGTCGTTAGCATCAACTGTGATCCCGGATGACTGGTTGGCATCGATTGTCCCCGAGTTCACCAGCGCCATCTGCCCATGCCCGATCTGCCCTGCGCCCTGAATCGTCTCCTGGTTGGTCAGTTGATCGAGAGAGTTCGCGCCAAAGATGTAGTTCTGGGTGTTGTTCGACATCGTCAAGGTGCCGCCGCTCAGGGTTACATTGCCTTCCAGCACCAGTTCGGTGAAGTTTCCCGTCGAGTTCAGGGTGATGGCACCAGCTCCGCTCGTGTTGCCGGCGACCGTCATGGTGGAGTTGTTCGCCAGGGCAATCGTGCCCGCATTGTTGATGGCGCCGCCGACCGTAAGGGTGGTGCCCCCGTTTACCGTCACCGAATCACCAGTATTACTCATAGTGAGTGTGCCGATGGTGAAGTTCTGATCGGAGGTGGTAGCGGCGGTCGTAAGGCTGATGGCGATGTTCTCGCCGGATGTGATTGCGCCATTGTTCCAGTTGCTGGCATTGCTCCAGTCGGCGTTCGAGCCATCGCCCGTCCAGGTGTCGGTCGTAGCTGGCGGTGGTCCATTGGGCTTTGCCCGCCGCGCCGCCGCTACTCCCACCACCGGATGCCGGTTCAGCAGCGACCGCTGCGAGAGCTTGCGCTGGGTTTGCGCAGCCGCCTGCGCCGAGGCCAAGCCATCAGAGCTGAAAAAGGATGTAACCAGGCAAAGGGCCGTAATACCAAAAACTTGGCGAAAGGACGCTGGGCGCATGGAACGCTCCGGGAGAAAAATTTTCCGTGCCCGGCGCACTGGTTCGTGGCACAATGTACCGCGAAACGGCTTACCAGTGGCCGTAGGACGAGCAGCCTACAACATTCCGCACTGCATGTTCCTCAACTCATTCTTAAGAACTCTAAAGCGGGGCTAACCCTATGAATTACAAAGGATCTGTGCGAGAGATAGCAGAGAGTTCGGGCCGCCTCTGGCGTTTTGCGGATTACGAATTTGATGAACTCGGACGCGAGTTGCGGGTTAAGGGCAGGCCGGTCGAGGTGGAATCGAAGCCCCTCGAGATCTTGCTTCAGCTTCTTCTTCATGCCGGCGAGGTCGTGACCAAAGAAGAATTACTGGAATCCGTCTGGCCCGACGTCACGGTGGTCGATGGGTCGTTGGCCACGGCTGTCTCCAAGCTGCGTAAGGCGATGGGGGATGAAGACCATCCTACGATTGTCACGATTCCTAGAATCGGCTATCGGCTGGCGGTTCCGGTCCATTGCAAGACCGTTGCGGCGGCCGCCGGGCCTGAATTGGGATTCAGAGCCGGTGACACAGTCCCCGGACGCGACCAGTGGCGTCTTACCCGTCCCATGGACGTTTCCGGATCAAGCGAAGTCTGGCTGGCAGAAAATCCCAAGACTCGCGAACAGCGGGTCTTCAAGTTCGCCGCCGACGGAGGCCGATTAAAGGCTCTGAAGCGGGAGAGTACGATCTCACGTTTCTTGCGCGAGTCGCTGGGCGACCGACCGGAGTTCGTCCGCATCCTCGAATGGAATTTTGAGACCCCTCCGTTCTTTCTTGAAAGCGAATATGCCGGCCCTAACCTGGCGGAGTGGGCCGAGGCACAGGGAGGTCTTCTCAAAGTTCCGCACGAGACTCGCCTTCAATTATTAATCGACATTGCCAAAGCAGTGGCCTCCGCGCACGGCATTGGAGTGCTCCACAAAGATCTGAAGCCAGCAAACATTCTGGTGGTTCCCGGCAGCAATGGCGGCTGGCAGGTCAGGCTCGCGGACTTCGGCAGCGCTTCACTGTTCGATCCGTCCCGGCTTCACGCCTTGGGAATCACGAATCTGGGATTTACTCAGACTGCATCGCTCGAAGCACAGGCGTTGACCGGAACGCTTATGTATATGGCGCCCGAGGTCCTGGCGGGGCAATCTCCCAGCGCCGGCGCCGACGTCTATGCTCTCGGCGTCATGCTCTATCAATTGACCATTGGCGATTTCCGCAAGCCGCTTGCTCCGGGCTGGGAAGCGGAGATTCAAGATCCCCTGCTTCGTGAAGACATTGCCGATGCCGCCTGCGGCGACCCCGCCAAGCGGCTTAGTAGCGCAGCGGACCTGGTCGAGCGTTTGCTAACCCTCGAGCAACGCCGAATCAAGCGCGACGAATTGGAAGCTGCAAGGTCGCGCGCGCTCATCGCCGAGCGGAAGTTGGCTGAGACACGCGCCCGGCGGCCGTGGGTTGTGTTTGCGGTGATTGCATTGGCGCTCGGATTGGGAGTCAGCTTTGCGCTCTACCGTAAAACCGTCCGCGAACGCGACAATGCCAACCGCCAGACCGCCATCGCAACTTCTATCAGCCGGTTTCTGGCAGACGATCTGCTGGGCCGCAGCAATCCCTTCGTGAGTGGCAAGTCTGGCGAATTGCTGATGGATGCCATTAAGCAGGCCTCGCCCAACATCGACCTGAAATTCAAAGATGAGCCTATGGTCGCCGCTCGGCTTCACCAGACGATTGGCCGAGCCCTTGATAACCGCACGGATTATCCCGATGCTCGCCACGAATTTGACCGCGCCGTAACTCTTTTTAAGCAGGTGGATGGAGAGTTGTCGCAAGACGCGATCGCCCTTCAACTGCAGCGCGCCACCCTGGAGGCGCGGAGTTATGAGAAAGATTCACTTCCGTTAGCCAAGTCGATTCTCGAACAACAAAAGGCGCTGATCGCAAAGCTTCCGCATCCGCGGCCGGACCTGCCGGTCTGGTTATTCTCCGCGCAGGGAATGATCGCGCTCATCGAGAACGATGCAAAATCCGCCGCCGAGAATTTCCAGGCAGCTCTGGACAAGGTAAACGCCCTTCCGGAATTCGATGAGAGCGCGCGCCTGACTTTCAAACAGCGGCTGGGCTTTTCCTACATCCGCCTGGGTGAGGGTGACAAGGCGGAGCAGACATTTCGAGATCTGATTGTCGCTTTTACGCGCGTGGTGGGTCCAGACAGTCCAAATGTCTTGCGAGTTCGCCTGAATCTGGCGCAGGCTTTCATGATTGAGAAAAAATACGCGGAAGCGGTCAAAGAAACTACAGCTATCTATCCTGAATTTATTTCCCGCCTCGGCCCTGACCACGAACTCACCATGCAGTTGCTGGCCACGCGAGCCCAGTCGGAAGCGAGTCTCGAACTTTGGGACGATGCCGTCCACGATGACCTGGCCATCTACGATCTAGCCATTCGCAAGCAGGGGCCTCTGTCATTCTTCGCGGTAGCGACGCTCACCGACGCCGCTCTCGCTCAATGTCGCGCAGGCCATGATCACGAGGGCGAAGCCAATGCCCGCAAAGCGTATGAGGCGTCGGCAAAGGCGTTTGGCGCGCACGCCGCCTTGACGGGAGCCACGGCATACACATTGGCGAATTGCCTGATCGGTCCGGGCAAATTAGACGAGGCCACGACGTTACTGCAGCAAATCGACGTGGTGCCGGTCACCCAACTCACCGGCGATCCCGATTGGGGCGCGGGCGTAACTCTGGCCCAGGCCCAGATCGCCTATCGCCGCAACAACTACGATGCAGCGCGAGCGTACATTCGAACCGTGACTCCCGTTTTTACTCGCAAAGATGCGGAGCCGTTTCAAAAGAATGCGTTTGAATCCCTTAAAACCGCTTTGTACAAGCCGTCAGAGCAGAAGTAGAATTCATTGACCGATGGGCCCAGCACATTCCGGAATGGCCCAGCCAAGGAACGAATTTCAGAACCGGATTGCCCCTAGGCCAACGGACGATACGGCACTTAGAATCTCCTGACCCGATTCCTACGAACCAGAAGGTCGGGAGTTCGAATCTCTCAGGGCGCACCATCTTTCCTTTTCGCTTTCACGTCGCCGGCGGTCGCTGGGAAAAGGCGATTCTGGATACGGGCTATCCGCGGGTCCTGGCGCCTTTTGTTCGAATTGCGTTCACTCCGTTTTCTGCTACTCTATCTCTACCCTGTTGTTGCTTTCCCATTGTTTCGATTATTTGTTGACTGGGGTCTGTTCTCGAAAATCGGGTCGCGCCATGTCGAAAATTGTTGAGCAGGAGATGTCTGTACTGTCGTCGTCGAAGCACGGATTGCTATATCTCACCGCTAACGACTGGGCCCTCGTCGCCGACAAGGCGAGCCGCGTACACTTCAAAAAAGGGCAGGCTCTGGTTCATCAGGGCATTAAAACGGACGGAATCTATCTCGTACTCAAAGGGACGGCTCGAGTGCGAATTCCTGCGCAAAATAACGCGGCTACAATCGGTCCGGGAGAAATCTGCGGAGAAATGTCACTCTTGGAAGACGCTCCTGCCAGCGCCGGCGTGGTCGCAGAAGAAGAGGTGGAAGCCTATCACCTGAACCGCGCGACGCTGGAGGGGTTGTTTGAGCTTTTTCCCCACATGGCCTCGCGCTTTTACCGGTCGCTGGCGAAGAATCTCTCCCGCCGGCTCAGGGATTTGATCGGACAAAGTTCTGTGGCGCCAGCGAGATCTGGAAAAGCCTTATCCTGAAACCGCATGGTGGAGGCAGTTCCAGCAAAAATTGCAAACCGGAGGCGGGCCGCCGATGGGTCAGGCAGCGTGGAAGTTAAGGAGGTCCCGGAAACTCTTTCGAGTCTCGGGACGCCCGAATGGCTCACCCAGAACTGCTCAAAGACTACTTTAACTGTAGCCAGCCCTGGCATGAATTGCGCTTGTGCCACGTCTGGCACGAAATGGGTGAGGGCCGCCTTTTCGTGCATTTTTTCAAGAGGTCCGCTGGGAATTTGAGGGTATATTTTTGATGGGTGGCGACCCGAATTGGAACGGGAACAGACAGCATTTGGACGCAAAAGGCCTGTACTAGTGTGCATCGGTTTGCAGTTTCATATTGGCACTCGGATTCAGGATGTTAGCTAACTATGCTTACATTCAACAGGTTACGAATTATCCCCGTTTGGCACTTAGGATGCAGTTAGGGGAGTACGAGTTGCGGGGTTTCTTGCCGCCAGGGGAAACCTGAAGTTTCCGAGCGAAATTTGATTTTCGAGAGTTGTTGAGGAGGAAGTAATTATGAAGCGGATAGTTCTGATGACGGTACTCGCTCTGGCCTTGCCTTTGGCAGCCTTTGCGGGGAATGTGGACTTCACCAACACCGGCGGCACTCTTACGGGCAGTTCTTTAGGCTTGACGCTTACCGGGTCTGAGCTGACAGTAGTCGACGGCCTCGGTGGAGCAGGACTGATCACGGGCGCGTTGGGCAGCTTAAGCTTTTCAACCGGCGCTCTGACGTCGGGAAGCCTAACAACCGGCGGGACATTCGCCGCTGGTGGAACGTTCACGATCACCGGCAACGGCACGGGAGGCATTCCTACCGGCGTGATCTTCACCGGGTCGTTCAGTGGCCCAGTGACTTGGACTGAATTTACGACTTCGGGGCCGAATGGATCGGTTTATTACACCCTTTCGGGCAACGTCTCGGGCACTTGGTACAACGGGACGACGGTCAGCGGAGCAACGACCCAGATCACCTTTAACGCCGGCAAGTACGGATTTACCGGATCGGTGCCATTGGGTAGCGGCGACACAGTCATCACGACCGTTCCTGAGCCGGGCACTCTCGGCTTGCTGGGAACCGGTTTAGTTGGTTTGGCTGGAATCGTACGCCGGAAGCTGAAAGCATAACTTTACAGGCTATCCGCCTCTCTCAAAAGCCCCGCAATCTGCGGGGCTTTTGTTTTGCTCTATCGGCTGTGCGGGCTGAGATCGCTCGATCTTCCACCAGCGCTGTTACCGCAGTAACGCAGCAACCGGGATTACCGTTGACCCCTATGGCTGTCGCTCCTTACATTCTCCACAGGGGGTCGTATGAAAGATATTCATGAGGTGTTGCGGCAGAAGCAGACCAAGTACGCCCAACTGGGTAAGCAAATTGAAATGCTCCAGCAGGCGGCAGAGAAGCTGCGTGAAGTGGCTCCCTTGCTGGCCGAAAACGATGAGGAAGATAATGCCGTCCTGATGGAAGTCGACGAGGCTTCTGATGCTATGGCGGCGAAGGCAGGTGCGGCTGGCGCAGGAGCGACCGCTCCCAAGGGAATTCGGCCTACGGCGCCTCGTTGGCCATAGTATCGGACATGATTCAGGCGACACAGTATCGAGCCAAGGCTCGCCCCGACTCAATGGAAAATTGGTTATGACGCTTTTGGCATTGCTGGTTTCCAGCGACGAGTCTGCATCCGAGATCCTGAGCCGGGTTCTGCCGGCCAGTGGAATCGCCGTCGAGCGTTGCGATGTTTTCGCGGCAGCGGTCGACCGCCTTCAACAGCAAAAGTTCGATGCACTCATCGTTGATTTCGAAGATCCGGAGTTCGCGTCTGAGTTGTTCGAAGAGGCCCGCAGACTGAATTCAGGAAATCCGCCCGTCACTGTCGCGTTGGTGGGGGAAGCGGGCAAGGTGCGCGAAATCCTTAGTAACGGCGCGCATTTCGTGCTCTACAAACCACTCTCCGACGATAGCGCCAAGGCTGGCTTGCGCGCGGTCGCCGCTTTATTGAATCGCGAACGCCGCCGCGCTTACCGCGTCCCGGTGCAGGCTCCTGTGGAACTCACGCTGCCCGATAACAGTAAAGCTGAGGGAATTCTGCTCGACCTCAGCGAAACCGGGATGGACGTTCTCACGGCTGAACCCCAGTCCCCAGGTGCTCTGCTGGCCTTTCGCTTTCAGTTGCCTGACGGTAGTCTTGAAGTCCACGCTCACGGGCAGGTCGCATGGGCGAACGCGAACGGCCAAAGTGGATGTAAATTTCTGGATTTGGATCACTCCCTTAAAGCCCAACTTCAGGTTTGGCTGCAGGCTGCCGCGGGAACCACGGGCGGGCCAGACGAGACCATTCCGCATTGCAAACTCACGGATCTCAGCCTGGGTGGTTGTTATGTCGAAACCGATTCGCCGTTTCCCGAGCATGCATTGGTTGACCTTTGCCTGAGGGCCGAAGCTATGGCCGTTCATACTGAAGGCATGGTGCGGGTCACGCATCCGGGTCACGGCATGGGAGTGGAGTTCCCTTCCCGCACGCCGGAACAGCGCGCCGAGGTGGGCAATCTGATCAGCCTACTGCGCAGCTGCCCTGAGTCCATGCTCGAACTGAGCGTTTCACCGCGCGCCCTGACTGCAGACCTTAGCCAGTTTCAGCCCCGGCGAGATGAAACCGTGGAAGCTCCGCGCGGGGAAGATCTCAGTTCGGATCTGAGCGCTGAGGAGATGGAAGATCCCTTGCTCGAACTGCTGCGTGTGGGGTCGACGCTGCAACCGGATGACTTCCTCGTTGAACTTCGCCGCCAACGCTCGGGCGAGAGCGTCACAACGTAAATCGCAAACTCTCCTCCGGTATCCCACCGTTTGTTCAATCTTTCCCGCCTAACGTTTGCTTTCACACAAGGCCTCTCGCGGCTTCGGGCGGACTTTCGGTGCGTTGTGAATATGCAGCCCGACCACGCTTGTGCGAACATATACACCACCTCGAGGGCCTCTCTGGTTGGGGATCATGGGAGCAAAGCTGGCGTCTACCGTACAACCCGATTCCGCGAATAAACTGCCCACGAGTAAACTACCCAGCCTGGCATGGAGACCTTTAATCTCGATCGCTCTGGCGGCATTCGCAGTGGAGATTCCCTTTTTCTTTCGCGGCACTCCTTCCGGGCACGATGTCGAATTTCATCTTTACTCCTGGCTCGAGGTTCTTTCGCAGTGGAAGCACGGGATCATTTATCCGCGCTGGGCGGCGCTGGCAAACTTCGGATACGGAGAGCCGCGCTTCATCTTCTATCCTCCACTTTCATGGACGTTGGGAGCGGTGCTTACTGCGATCTTTCCCTGGCCGCTGGTCGCCAGTATCTACATTTGGATCGTGCTGGTGGCTGCTGGCGTGTCCATGTTTTTATTGGCGCGGGAGTGGCTTGACCGGCGCGATGCGACCTTCGCCGCCGTGTTGTATGCCGTCAATCCTTATCACCTTGTGATCGTCTATTGGCGGAGTGCGTTCGCCGAATTGCTGGCCAGTTCGTTGTTGCCTCTGCTGCTGTTGTTGGTGTTGCGCACGAACGACACGGAAGACAAAGACCGGCGCGTGACCCTCCCTCTGGCTTTGCTTCTTGCGTGTGCGTGGCTGATCAACGCACCCGTGGCGGTCATGATCCATTATTCGCTGGCGTTGCTGTTGCTCGTGATCGCCTGGCAGCGGCGCTCCCCCCAGGTTCTGCTGACGGGAGCGGTGGCGGTGATTTTAGGCGCGGCGCTGGCGGCATTTTATTTATTGCCTGCGGTTTACGAACAGAAGTGGGTCGACATTGCACAAGCGGTTTCTCCTGGCGTGCGTCCGCCGGATAACTTCTTATTTGTCCATACCGTCGACGCAGACCACGACGCCTTCAACGGCGTCATTTCGTGGATTGCCGTCGCGGAAATCATTCTTACTCTGGCAGCGGCTTGGTTCGCGCGAACCTGGGCGAGCCGCAATCGGCTACCCTGGTACTTGCTCGTGACCTGGACGGCGGTGTGCGCTGTGCTTATGCTCAAAGTCAGCGGTCCGCTGTGGAACATTCTTCCCGAGCTGCGCTTCATGCAGTTTCCCTGGCGCTTTCTGTTGTGCCTGGGAATTCCGTTCAGTTTGCTGACTGTGCTGGGTGTGCGGCGGTGGGCCGCGCGTGCGGCAATCTACGTGGCGATGCTATGCGTGATTGCTTTCGTATGGCACAACTTCCAGCCGCCCTGGTGGGACCACGCCGCCGACCTGCGCGAAATTCAGGAGAACATGGCGACGGGCAAAGGCTCCGAGGGCACAGACGAATACACGCCGGTGGGCGCCGATTTTTCGTTGCTCGATAAAGACGCGCGCCGCGTTACCGTGGATGGTCCTGCTCACGCTGCGATCCATGTTCTCGACTGGAGCGCCGAACGCAAGGTTTTCACCGCAGAGATATCAGCGCCGGATAATCTTGCTGTGCACCTCTTCAACTACCCGGCGTGGCGCGTGGAAGTGAATGGCCGCGTCGTACAGGCTGGGACGCGCGAAGGCACTGGACAGATGCTGGTTCCGGTGCAAGTGGGAGCGAATCGCGTGCAGATTTATTTTGCTCGCACTTTGGATCGCAGCCTGGGCGGATGGATTTCGCTGATCACTCTGATTGTGATTTTCATCTCTACGCGATATGAAATTGAACTTACGTGGATTCCGAAAACACGCGACCTGAACACAATGCGACGAATTCTGATCGCGACCTCGAATCCGGGAAAGCTGCGAGACTTCGCCGGTGCCGCGCTCCGGCACGGAGTCGAAATCGCTGGGATCCCTGACTTCTCTTCCCTCCCCTTAGTCGTGGAGGATGGCCTCACTTTCGAAGCGAATGCGCGCAAGAAAGCCGAAGAATACAGCCAGTACGTTCCCGGAGAAATAGTCCTCGCCGATGATTCAGGTCTAGAGGTCGATGCGCTGAACGGCGCGCCAGGTGTGCATTCCGCCCGCTACGCCGCCGACCAACCAGACAAGGCTGACGCGAACACCGACGACAAAGCCAACAACGCGCGCGTTCTGCAAGAACTGAAAGGAGTTCCGCAGGAACGACGCACCGGCAGGTTTGTCTGCGTGCTCGCCGCCGCGCGCGACGGCAAGACACTGGCGACATTTCGCGGCACGGCCGAAGGAATCATCCTCGATTCTCCGCGCGGCACGAATGGCTTCGGCTACGATCCGCTATTTTATTTTCCTCAGATCAAGAAGACATTCGCGGAGTTAACCGCAGAAGAAAAATCCAATTACAGTCACCGCGGCGCGGCTTTCCAGCAGTTCCTCAATTGGTGCAAAGATTTTTCGGGCAACTGACGGCTGGCAACCGGCAACTGTTCCTTGACTTCACTTCTCTCGTGCGCGGATAATAAAAAGTTCTTTTACCGTCTCTGAACTCACAAGGAGCGCTTAGTGGCGTCAGCGGCCAGTTCTACTGCTCCAGAAATAAATAAAGCTGCACGGCATGGAGTCGCGCCCCTGCGCGCCGGCCAGGGTACGTCGTTTGTTTTGCGGCGCTTGCATTCCCTCTCCGGCATCGTTCCGGTCGGCGCGTTTCTTTTTGAACACATTCTGATTTCCAACTCCACCGCGATCAGTGGACCTCCAGCCTACGCGCGCCAGGTCAGCTTTCTGGCCAATCTTCCTCTAGTTTTCTTTCTCGAACTCTTCGGAATCTGGCTGCCCATCGCGTTCCACGCGCTCTACGGTTTCTATATCTGGTACCGCGGCGATGGGAACACGATGGAATATCCCTGGACCGGAAACTGGATGTACACCGCGCAGCGCTGGACCGGTGGCATCGCCTTCTTTTACATCGTCTGGCATACCTACACGATGCGGTTCACGGGGGTCGACCTGCACGATCATCCTGAGTTCTCGTTCGGCAAGGTTGCGGCTGAGGTTCATAACCCGCTGCTGCTGGCGTTCTACGTGGTCGGACTGATTTGCGCGTCGTGGCATTTCGCCTACGGCATCTGGCTGTTCGCGGCAAAGTGGGGCATCGTCACCGGAGACAAAGCGCAGCAAAGATTTCTCAAAGTCTGCCTCGGATTTTTTCTGCTCCTGAGCGTCGTGGGCCTGGTGAGCTTGTACACATTCGCCGAGCGTTTTGAGGATGCTCCCACCGCGCAAGGAAATATCGTCGACACGCGCCACCCGGCTAAACCCGAAACGGCAGCGTACAGAAAGCCGGTGGAGTGAAATGGCAGCCCCTAAAATTATCGTTATCGGTGGCGGCCTCGCCGGACTCGCCGCCGTCATCAAGATCGCTGAGATGGGCGCGAACGTCGATCTCT
>JBEKJF010000056.1:0-17270 GCA_050011375.1 Candidatus Sulfotelmatobacter sp. | reverse complement strand
CATCGTCGGCAACGTCGGCGACTTCTTGATCGCCTTCAGTTGCAACCGCGACCAGCCGTCCGCGGCGCGATTTCACTTCCTTCATCACTTCGAGAGTGCGCCGGTAGCGCAAAACCGAATCCGGATCGTGGTGGTCGCGCGTTGCCAGCACAACTACCGGAAGTCGTTCGTCGACCAGCGCATTGGGACCGTGCTTGAGTTCGCCCGCCGGATAACCCTCAGCATGTGCATAGGAGATTTCTTTGAGCTTGAGTGCGCCCTCGCGTGCAATGGCATAATGAACGCCCCGCCCGAGGTAGAGAAACTTCTCCGCCCGAAAATGTTGTTGCGAAAATTGTTCTGCGAGATCGTCCCAGGTCCGGAGATTGTTCTCTATCGCGTCCGGAAGTCGCAACAGATGCTGCAGGTAAGAGCGCGTGACCTCCGAGGTCATGCGTCCGCGTTTTCGCGCGAGGAATAACGCCATCAGATAAAGCACCGTGACCTGCGTGGTGAAACTCTTGGTTGCAGGTACCGCGAGTTCCGGGCCTGCACCGGTGATCAACGCAGCGCTCGCCTCGCGGGGAATCGTAGCCCCAGCAACATTTGAAACCGCAATGGTCTTTACTCCACGGGTCAAAGCCTCTCGCTGTGCCGCAATGGTGTCGGCTGTTTCACCGGATTGCGTGACCACCATTACGATAGGTTCGACAGCTGCGTGCGTGGAGCGATAACAATATTCGCTGGCATATTCCACGTCGACCGCGACTCCAGAAAGATCCTCGATCATGATCTCGCCCGCCAGGCCTGCATGGCGGCTCGATCCGCTGGCGGCGATGATCAGCTTCTCGAAGGTCAACAGCGCACTGTCGATCGCATTTAACTCGCCCGGAAAAATAATATCGTTCTGCAAATGCTGCTCAACAGTCTTGGCAATGGCATGCGGCTGTTCGTAGATCTCCCGGCGCATCGCATGCGAGAAATCGCTCGCTGACCTGAAGTGGGGATTCGTTGGATTCATGGTTGACTGCCGCGAGAGTAAATCATTTGCCACGACCGAGCAAACTGGGCGCAGAAACGAGCCTGCACGTAGACGTTATCTCGCCGAATCCGTTATTCTCCGAGTCGGTGAGGTACTCCTGACATGAAATCGGTTCGGCTCGTATTTCGCTATCTGACAGGTGCGTTTTGTATCGCAGGCAGTTTGCTGTTTTGCCTTCTTTTGACCGTGCCGCTCGAAGCCTCTGAGCTTTCTTCTCGCAATCTCGATTCAGGCTGGCAGTTTCGCGCCGTCGCCAACGCTGACAGATCCGATGTCAAAGAATGGCATCCCGCGCAGGTTCCCGGCGTGGTGCAAACCGATCTGCTGCACAGCGGCCTGATTCCCGACCCGTTTGATGGCGACAATGAATTCCATCTGCAGTGGATCGGCTTGGCCGACTGGGAATATCAGACGACGTTTCAGGTCGATGCCGCCGCGCTCGCGCACGATCACGTCGACCTGGTATTTGAAGGTCTGGATACGTTCGCAGATGTTTACCTCAATGACCAAGAGATTCTGCGCGCAGATAACATGTTTCGGCGTTGGCAAATCTCCGCCAAGAAGGCGCTAAGGCCAGGTCCGAATACGCTGCGAATCGTATTTCATTCGGCAATCGAGAAGATGATTCCCTACGTCAAGACCCTGCCGTATGTCTTGCCATCGATCTCCACTAACAATTTCCCCAATGAAGAGGGCATCGCAACCGCGCCCTACACGCGCAAAGCCCCATACAACTACGGATGGGATTGGGGGCCGCGCTTCATGACTGAAGGCATTTGGCAGCCGGTGCGTCTTGAAACCTGGGATGCGCTGCGCATCGATAATTTTCACATCCACCAACAAAACATCACTGCCGACTTAGCCAACGTCACAGCCGAACTTGAGATTGAAGCCAGTCGGCCCACCACGGCCACGCTCACATTAGCGCACGATGAAATGTCCGGACCGCAGACGGCCGATGGAACTCAGACGCTGCAACTGAATGCCGGAATCAATCACATCTCGATTCCTCTGCGCATTGCCGCGCCAAGGCTGTGGTATCCCGTAGGCTATGGAGCGCAGAGCCGCTACCGGTTTTCTGCCTCGATCCGCATCGGCCGCGACATTGCAGCACATGTAGAAACCAAGACCGGACTTCGTTCGATCGAATTGCGCCGCGCTCCCGATCAATTCGGAAAGAGTTTCGAGTTCGTGGTAAATGGAATTTCCGTGTTTGCCAAGGGCGCGGATGTGATTCCGTTCGACAGCTTTCCCAATCGCGTGATCCCCGAGATTCATCGCAATATTCTTCGATCTGCCCGCGACGCGCACATGAATATGGTTCGGGAGTGGGGTGGCGGCTATTACGAGTCTGACGATTTTTACGACATCTGCGATGAACTCGGAATTATGGTGTGGCAGGAATTCATGTTCGGCGGCGATATGGTTCCCGGCGACGTTTCCTTTCAAGAGAACGTCCGGCAAGAGGCCATCGACCAGATCAAACGCCTGCGAGACCACCCCAGCATTGTGATCTGGTGCGGCAATAACGAGGTTGAAACCAGCTGGTACCACTGGGGCGATCGCCAGGAATTCAGAGAGTCAATCTCCGCCGAAGCGCGCGACCGCGTCTGGCAGGATTACATAATTCTATTTGCTGACATCCTCAAGAGCGCGGTCACGCAATATGCCGATCCCACGCCCTACACGCCGAGTTCTCCTAGCGCGAACTTTGAAGAGGTTCCCGACAACCAGCACAACGGTGACATGCACTACTGGCAGGTCTGGCACGCGCAAGCGCCGGCGGCAGACTATACCAAGCAATTTCCGCGCTTCATGTCGGAATACGGGTTTCAATCCTTTCCCGAGATGCGCACCATTCGCTCATTCGCGAATAAGCCTGAAGACTTCGACATCCGTTCCACCGTCATGCAGGCGCATCAGAAAAATAAAGGAGGAAACGAGCGCATCCTCACGTACATGCTGCGAGAATACTGGCAGCCGAAGGATTTCGCTTCGTTCGTTTATCTCAGCCAGGTGCAACAGGCCGAGATCATAAAGATCGGCGCCGAGCACTTGCGCCGCCAGCGTCCGCGCACCATGGGTTCGCTCTACTGGCAATTGAATGACTGCTGGCCGGTGGCGTCCTGGGCCAGCATCGACTACTACGGGCGTTGGAAGGCCCTGCATTACTACGCGCGCCGCTTCTACGACGATGTGCTGATCTCGCCTTTTTTGCACGACGACAAAGTGGACGTCTACGTTGTGTCGGACAAACTCGAGCCGCTTTCCGGGACGATCCATATGCGGCTGCTTGATTTCTCGGGGACCGCTTTGCTTGAGCAAGACAAAGACGTTCAACTCCCCGCGCAGTCGAACGCGATTTACTTCACTATCGATAAGGCGGACCTGGCGGCAAAGGCCGAACTGCGCAAAAGCTTTCTGGTGTTTGACCTGGAAGTCGCCGGAAAGAGAGTCTCGCGGAACCTGGTGTTCTTCGATGCGACGCACAGCCTCGAACTGCCGGCTAAGCCAAAGATTGAAACGACTCTCAGCAAAACCGGCGAAGACTTCACCGTGACGTTGCAGTCATCGAAGCTCGCCCGAAGCGTTTACCTGTCTTTCGGCGATTTGAATGTGCAGGTCTCGGACAACTATTTCGACCTGCTTCCGGGAGAGCCGGCGGCGATTCGGCTCAAGTCTTCCGCAACCGTGGAGCAGCTGAAAGCTGCGCTCGCGGTTACATCTCTGATGGACGCCTTCGCGACAACTCAGCCATAAGCGTCCTTGAGGAAACGGCAATGAGCGTAATGGCAATTTATCGACAGTCAGCTAACTGATCCACTACACTCCCGGTGTGCCGCCCGCTTGAAGGGATCTTGGTTTTGGGAGTACATCATGAGCTTTTGGAACAAACTACTTGGAACCAAGGAATTGCCAGCGGAGGCAGTTCCTGAAGCCGATAAAAAAGCTCTTGAATCTGCTTTCTATCGGCGCGAAGTCGAGAAGGCTAAAGCACTGCTTAAACGTAGTCCCGCTCTCGTGCACTCTCAGACCGAGGACGGCCAAACGGTCCTGCACCTGGCAGCAAAAGTAACCAACAAGGACATCGCCAAATTGGCACTAGCCAGGGGGATTAACGTTAATGCCAGGGATAAATGGGGGGATACGCCATTGCACGAGGCGGCTAAATTTGCCGATATGAGTGTGCTGAAATTGTTGCTGGATAACAAGGCTGATTTCAACATGAAAAGTGTTGACGGGAGCACGCCTCTGCACTGCGCCGCCGTCAACGGCCACACAAGCGTTGTAGAACTATTGCTTGCCAAAGGCGCTGACGTGAACGCCAAGAACAACGCTGGCGGTACACCTTTGCACCTGGCCGTTCCTTCAGCGTTGCTGGATTCGATAACGGGAGTGCAAAGAGCAAGCCGAAGCAATCTAGTGAAGTTGCTGCTGGCCAAGAAGGCAGATGCGAGGGCCAAAGACAGGAGCGGCAGAACGCCGCTAGACCTGGCGATGAGCAATGGCCACAAAGACTTGGTAGAGTTGCTACGCGGGCAGGGCGGCCACCAATAGACCGCTTCCAAACGGAATCGCGAAACACTGCCGATGACGTTCGTATCGCAATGGCGAAACTGGAAAAAAATGTCTCACGCACGACGTCGGAACACCAACGGGAGACGAAATCACGATTCTCGCGTGACACCTACCTCGGTAAATTGACGTGAGATAATGGGCTACGCAGCGGCCCCGTAGCTCAGATGGATAGAGCAGCGGTTTCCTAAACCGTTGGTCGGCGGTTCGACTCCGCCCGGGGCCCCCATGCTTTCAGTCGCTTAGCGTGGTTACTTTCGATTGCCTTTGCCGTTATTGCCCTCAAGTGGGTGCACCGTGGATTGTGCTACAATGAATCTCAACGCTACTGCCACGGTTTGCTCGTGACGCGGTGATCCTGAGGGATCAAGATTCATCTCCGCTTTTCCTGCCCGCCGTTTATTCAGCGTAAATCAAAACATAAGAGCGGCATGGGAACTCACTCCACGTGTATAGATCAGGCCCCTCCAGAAAGAACAATTACGAATGACAAGCTTTACAGAAATACCGCTATCTTCTGCTTTGCAGCAGAGGCTGGCGACGAATCAATTTATTACCCCTACGCCGATTCAGGCGCAGGCTATTCCTTACGCCCTTGAGGGCAAAGACGTGCTGGCTACGGCGCAGACCGGAACCGGCAAGACGCTGGCGTTTCTGATCCCGGTGATCGAGATGCTGCAGCGCGAACCGTCGCAAAAAATCCGCGTGCTGGTTTTGCTTCCCACCCGCGAACTGGCGATTCAAGTTAACGAAGAGTACGAAAAACTGCGCGGCAAGAGTCTATCGAAGGCGGCGCTGGTGATCGGAGGCGTGTCGGAGAAGACGCAGATTCAAGCGGTGCGGTCAGGATCAAGCGTGGTGATTGCAACGCCGGGGCGTTTGCAGGATTTCATCACGCGCAAACTGATCGACCTGCGCGAAGTCAGAGTCCTGGTGCTCGACGAAGCCGACCGCATGCTGGACATGGGTTTTCTGCCTGCCATTCGCCGCATTCTTGCGATTTTGCCGCAACGCCGGCAGACACTGTGCTTTTCGGCCACCATGGAGCAGTCAGTGGCAGGGCTGGTGCACGATGCC
This sequence comes from Candidatus Sulfotelmatobacter sp., assembly GCA_050011375.1. Taxonomy (GTDB): domain Bacteria; phylum Acidobacteriota; class Terriglobia; order Terriglobales; family Acidobacteriaceae; genus Sulfotelmatobacter. The sequence continues at coordinate 11,596 of JBEKJF010000056.1, read as the reverse complement.
ATGCGCGATCCAGTACGAGTGGCCATCGGTTCGGTGCTGAAGCCGGTCGAGAGCGTGCGACTGCAAGCCTACGAAGTGCGCCCCGCGGAGAAACCCGATGTGCTGCGGCAATTACTCTACGCTGAGAAAGGTCAGACGCTCATCTTTGCGCGCACCAAGCGCGGTACGGAACGGCTGGCCAAGGAACTGGTGCGCGAAGGCTTCTCCGCGGCCATGACTCATGGCGACCGCTCGCAATCGCAGCGCAATGGAGCGCTCAGCGGATTTCAGCAGGGACGTTATCAAATACTGGTGGCTACTGACGTGGCCGCTCGCGGCTTGCACATCGATGATGTCGCGCATGTGATCAACTACGATCTGCCCAAGATGGCGGAGGATTTCATCCACCGAGTAGGACGGACCGGGCGTGCCGGATCACAAGGGCTTGCTACCAGCCTTGTGGCTGGCGGCGAGGTCATCGAGCTTCGGCACATCGAGCGCGCGTTGAAGTTGAAAATCGAACGCAAGCAGGTGGATTGGACGAATGCCGAGCGGTCCGAGCATGTTGTTCAAAACACGCTCGCCAGCCGGACGCTGACCAGATTGCCGGGCGAAGTGTTCGCCTAGAGGCCATTCAAATCCCGAGCAAGAAGAAGGGGCGCGTTTCAGAGACGCGCCCCAATTCATTGCAATGGATTTGTGTTCGATGGCTGGATTTCGACTCGACGGTTACGGCTCGGTCTTCTCCGGTTCGCGTTCGCGGGGAATACTGGAAATATTGGACTCGTCATCCCCCATTTGAAATAGCGCGGCTTGCTCGGCGGCGTGCCTTTGCAACTCGTCCAGGTCCAACTCGTTCGAATCGCTCGGCGTTCCCACCGGTTCATCCTTGCGCTGGATGCGGCGTTCAGCTTTGTCGCGCTGTTTTTGCTGGCGCGTGTGTTCTTTCTGGCGTTTGGTAAAACTTGATCGACCTCGTCCTGGCATAGCAATCTCCAATCGTTTCTTGTTGATCGAACGTCCGCTCAGCGGCTAAGGCGCTGTTGATTTTGCGTGCGTTCTCGGCGCAGCTGAAAGCCTCGCCCTCTCAAAAACTGCCCCGCAGGTCCAGCTACCAGCGAGGTTCGCGTGGCTGGCGCGCGTGTCCCTGATAGTCGTCGCGGCTGCCGCCGCCACCACCGCCCCCAAAGCGTTTGCCGCCGCCGCCGCCACCGCGTGGGGCGTCGGTCTTCGGTTTCGCTTCGTTGATCTTGAGCGCTCGGCCGCCAAGTTCTGTTCCGTTCAATGCCGCTACAGCCTTGTCCGCTTCCGCTGCATTGGTCATTTCCACAAAACCGAAGCCGCGGGCGCGGCCAGTTTCGCGGTCGGTGACGATGCTGACACGTTCGACCGCGCCATGCGCTTCAAACAAGCCGCGTAACTCTGGTTCAGTAGTGCTGTGAGGTAAGTTGCCGACGTATAGGTTCTTCATAGGAGTTCTTCTCTTTCTGTTTCTAGTGCAACTGTTTCTAGTGCAACTGTTTCTACCGGGACAGCTTCTGCTGCAGATGCTGCTACCGCATATATTTCTAACGCCGCTGCCTCTTGCGCAACTGGTTCCGTTACGACTGAGGACTGAGTGCGAGCTGGCATGGAATACTGTTCGATGGCATCAGCCCACCGCGAGGGTCTTGGTGTTTCGCGTATCGCGCGCGTTCGCGCTTCACTGACCGCGCGAACGCTGGAAATTTTCTGGCACGCTTGCAGGATTCCCCAGCGCTGCTGCGACGAGGTTGCCGAGGCTTGGGCAAGTAAGGCTGCGACCATCTCCTTGTGCAGCGCGTCCGCGTCGGGCTGCGCAGGCGCCTGGTCAGAATGAGGAGCAGCCGCGAGATAGTCGGGTCCGCCCACGAAGAAAGCAATTCTCTGTGGAGGGACGGCGCTACGAAGATCGGTGCAGAACTTGTCACGACTGTCAGTTTCTCCGGCCACGTTGATAAGTACCAGATTGTACAAGTCGGCGCGCCACCAGCATCGCGCCTCGATCACATCCGCGGCGCAATCCACCTCGATGCCAAGCTTCCGCATTACATCCGCTCGCAAATCGCGTTTGGTCTGCGATGTGTCCAGCAGGAGTACGCGCTTCTTTCCGGCTGGCGTGCTATCCTGCGCCGGATGGGGCAATGCGAGGTTCGGAGTCGTCATGCCAGCTTCTCTTTGAGATTCGTTTGCTTCGCCGGGGCTACTAAGTTTTTCTCAGCCAGAGCCTTCAACAGTTTTTCGGTGCTTTGGCGGCGGCTGATCTTCTGCCTGCGCCGGCGGTTGAATCTGGCTTTATCGCCATTGATTCCAGACATATTTTCTCTCCTGAATTAGAGCGGTTGACGTAGTAGCCGATGTTTTAGGGCAGAACGAACTGACATTCAGAGCTGACGTTCAGGGGTTCTGAGGTTCAACCCGCCATTACGCCTTTCAGAGAATTTCTCAATCGCGAAGGCGCAACGTGCTGTTAGGGTGTCTTCGAGGTCAAGAGATTCAGTATACGCTGCATTCGCAGATTTTGCTCAGGCTTGCGCGCCCCAAAAAATCGCAGAAAGTCAAAGAATTCCCGCTCAAGCACCGACGACCTTATGGCTGCCACGGGCTGACATTGGGGGATTTGGAACCTTTGCACAGAAGCAGGCAGAGCACCAGCGCTCCTCCGCCGGCAGCGGCGCCGATCTCGATCCACTTTGCGTTCGACCCAGGAAGGGGCCCTGGTCCCCTCTGCGCGGCTCCGCAGGTTGCTTCGTCCCGCGTCGCCTGCTTCCCCTCATGCACGATCACGGACGCGGGGGAGTTGCTATCCGGCATAGCTTTTTGTGGCGCTATGCTTTGCGTGATATTCACATCGTTTTTGTGTGCGGCAATCTGCACCGTCCCGCTGAGATCGGTTACGTCGTACTGCGTCCGGTCGTTCGAAATGGGTCCGATCTTGATGCAGTTCACATGCACGCTCATACCAGTGGAGGTTCCTACGGAGACGCTTCCGTGTTCCAGGCTAAGGGAGTTGCTCTGGAATTTCACTATCGATTCCGGCTGAATCAGGACTGACGATCCTTCGGCGTCGAGATTGGCCACGGACCCGGGCTTGGTCTCCAGCACATCGCCGGGAAAGATTGCGGTAGAGTCGGCGATCTCTGCGCCGTTTACCCAAACTCCGCCCTTGCTATGCACGACGGCACCGCCCGTGTCAGCCGCTATTAGCGACAGCGGGCACAGGACAGCCATCGCCCAGCAAAGAGAAGTACGTAAGGCGGACACACTCATACCCAAGAAAATTTTCACAACCTGTCTAGGAAGATCGTAGCGGCAGGGAGTCAGGTCGTCTATTAGCTCTCTGGATGCGGGTCACGCAATGATATCGTGAGGTGCTGGTTTGAGAGACGATGGTTTGAACGAAAATGGTTTTGACTAAATAAGGTTTGACAAAATATGGACGCAAACGTCGCTCATAGTCCCGTGATTGAATTCCGCGACGTGGACTACGCGCTGCCCAACGGTCTGCAGTTACTCTCGGGGCTGAATCTGCAAGTGCAACGCGGCGAGACGCTGGTCTTACTGGGGCGCAGCGGTTCCGGGAAAACGACTACCCTGAAACTAGTGAACCGGCTGCTCAATCCGAGTGGTGGTGAAGTACGAGTGAATGGCGCGCCCAACGCGGAGGGCGACGTGATTCGGCTGCGTCGAAGCATCGGTTATGTCATCCAGGATGTTGGTCTGTTCCCTCATTTCACGGTGGAGCGAAATATAGGACTCGTTCCGCGAATCGAGGGCTGGCCCGCCGCGCGGACACATCAGCGTGTCGAGGAATTGTTGCGGATGGTTGGGTTGGAGGAGCAAACGGCCTCGCGTTATCCGCACCAGCTCTCTGGCGGGCAGCGGCAGCGAGTGGGAGTGGCGCGGGCGTTGGCCGCCGATCCTGCAATTCTCTTAATGGATGAACCCTTCGGCGCGCTCGATGCGCTCACCCGCGATCAACTGCAGCGCGAGTTTCTTTCTCTGCAGAAACGCTTGAATAAGACGGTAGTCTTCGTCACGCATGACCTGCGCGAAGCCTTGCGGCTGGCTTCGCGCATCGCTCTCATGGAAGCCGGGCGGTTGGTCACGGTTCTTTCGCCGGAAGACTTTTTGCGGTCGGCCGACCCATTGGCCGCCGCCTACGTGCGGGCTTTCAGAGATGGACTGGACTCGGCAGCGAATCGAGGCGAGTCATGAACCTCATACATTTTTTCTCGCAGAATCACGAACAAGTACTGGAACTCACGCTCGAGCATCTCTGGCTAGTGGGAGTCTCGACACTACTCGCTGTGCTGATCGGGATACCTTTAGGAATTCTGAGCGCGCACTGGCCGGGGTGGAACAAGCCGGTGCTGGGAACCGCGAACATCATTCAGACGATTCCTAGCCTTGCACTCTTCGGATTTTTGCTGCCGGTGCCGTGGCTTGGCGATCGCGCCGATCGCCTCGCGATTCTGGCTCTTACTCTCTACGCGCTGCTGCCCGTGATTCGCAACACTTACACGGGAATTCGCGGAGTCGATCCCGCCGTGGTGGAAGCCGGGCGGGGCATGGGACTCACTGCTGGCCAGCTCTTGTTGCAAGTCGAGTTGCCACTGGCGCTGAGCGTTATTCTGTCCGGTGTGCGAGTCGCAGTTGTGGTTTCGGTTGGACTGGCGACCATCGCCGCCGCGATTGGCGCGGGAGGATTGGGCGAATTTATTTTTCGCGGTCTTGCCATGGTTAACAATCAACTCATCCTCGCTGGAGCGATTCCCGCGGCAGTTATGGCGTTGACAGCGGACTTCTGCCTGGGATGGCTGGAAAAGCGATTGCGCCCGCGATGAAAAGTTATCGCCGGAGAAGACATTGCGTGATCCGAGTGAAGCGCTGGAGCGTGGTGTGCTTGATTCTTCTTCTTTCGGCTGCGCTGCTGTCCTCATGTGCGTCGCATCCCGATCGCATTGTGGTTGGCTCGAAGAACTTCACCGAGTCGCTGGTGCTCGGCGAACTGTTGGCCCAGCAGATTGAAGCGAACACGCATTTGAAAGTCGAGCGCCGTTTTTATCTCGCGGGAACTTACATTTGCCAGCAAGCGCTGCTGGCGGGGCGTATCGACATTTATCCTGAATACACGGGTACTGCGCTGACCGCCATTCTCAAGCAGAACGTTGGCGGTGATAGGGCAGAAGTCTACCGGCGCGTGAAGAGCGAGTACGAAGCGCGGCTCGGCTTAACACTCGGCCCTCCGTTTGGTTTCAACGACACCTTTGCCATGGAGATTCGTGGAGACGACGCGCGCCGATTGGGCGTAAAAACTTTATCGCAGGCGGCCGCATTCGCTCCGCAATGGCGAGCCGGATTCGGCTACGAGTTCATGGAGCGTCCCGATGGCTTCGCGGGATTGGCCGCGGCCTATGGTCTGCACTTTGCCGCGCCACCCCGGGTCATGGATCTGGGCTTGCTTGCGCCCGCCCTGAAAGGTCGTCAGATTGACATCGCTGCGGGCAATGCCACGGACGGGTTGATTCCGGCGCTCAATCTCTTCGTTCTCGAAGATGATCGCCACTATTTTCCTCCTTACGAAGCAGTTGCGGTAATCCGGTTGCAAACTGAGCAGCAGCATCCCGAAGTTGCGCAGGCGATTTCGGAGTTAGGCGGCAAGATTTCCGACGTGGAGATGCAGCAGTTGAATTATGCTCTGGACGGTCAGCACCGCGATGTGAAGGATGTCGCGCACGAATTCCTAAAGAGCAAGGGATTGGTTCAGTAGATCTTGTGTGGGGACAGCCTCCTCGGCTGTCTCGCCGAGCGGAGTGAGGCGAACCCCTCAGCAGCGGTGAATCAGATCAGCAACTCGCCCCGTAAAGTCAGCACCGCATTTCCTTTGATGATTACTCGTTCTCCCCTCACTTCGCACCACAGTTCGCCACCCCGCTCGGAGATTTGCTGTGCGTGCAGGCTCGTCTTGCCCAGACGCCCCGCCCAATACGGCGCTAATGAGCAGTGCGTCGACCCGGTCACGGGATCTTCCGGGATGCCGTAGCTGGGTACAAAGTAGCGCGACACGAAGTCGGAATTCTCGCCCGGAGCCGTGATCGCGACTCCCGAGGGATGAAGTTTCTCGAGCGAGCGGAAATCAGGCCGAATGCGTCGAATTTCCTCTTGCGACTCATAGATTGCGAAATAGTTGTCCTCAATCTGCACCACCGCAGTGGGAGTATTGCCCAGACCTTCCGACAAAGAGGTTGGAGGCGCCGCACACGCCCAAGGCGCAAGCGCAGGAAAATCCATGACGAGCAAGTCGCCGTCACTAGCGACGGTGAGCGCGCCGCTGAATCGCGTCTCGAAGCGCACAGAGTCGCACTCGGCTTTGAGAACGTGCAAGAGCACGAATGCCGAAGCCAGCGTTGCGTGCCCGCATAGCTTCACTTCGCAACGCGGCGTGAACCACCGTAATTCGTGGTGATCGCCGGCAGGCACGAAAAAAGCGGTCTCCGAAAGATTGTTTTCAGTTGCGACCGCTTGCAGAAATTCGTCATCTAACCAGTGCTTAAGAGGGCAAACCGCGGCCGGATTTCCGGCGAATGGCCTGGATGTGAAGGCGTCCACGTGAAATAGCGTTAAGGACATCACCCTATGGTACTCGGACCTCCGGTAGCATAGAATCTTTTGCTCTGTGACGGGACGCCCCCGGAATTGTTGGTGAGTAGTGAGTCCGCGACCAGCAGGTTTAGGAGAGCCGAATGCCAGCCACGCAGAGCGACACCGCTATCCGCCACGAACTGATGGAATTACTCGCCGACGCGCGTCAACGGACTGACGACCTGTTTACGGTGGTTAAACCCGATGCGCTCTACGACCGCCCGATTGCTGAACGTCACCGCATTGTTTTTTATATCGGACATCTCGAGGCCTTCGATTGGAACCTTTTCCACGAACGGGTGTTTGGGATCGAGAGTTTTCATGCTGAATTCGACCGGTTGTTTGCTTTCGGCATCGATCCAGTTGGCGGCGGACTGCCGACAGATCAGCCTTCGGACTGGCCTTCGATTGCGGCGGTGCACGACTACGTTCTAAAGAGTCGTGCCGTTCTGGACGAGAAAATTGCGGACGCCCTTGCCGATTCCCATCTTCCAGCCGCGGACGGATTTCCCCTGAGCACTCTGCTCAACGTGGCGATTGAGCATCGCCTGATGCATGCGGAAACGCTGGCCTACATGCTGCATCAGTTGCCGCTCGATCGCAAGGTGAAGCAAGTCGAGTCGTTAAGAAGTCCCGCTCCCGTGGTGGATCACGGCAGCGTCCAAATTCCATCCGGCGTGATCACGCTCGGTCTCCCACGCGGCAGCGATTCGTTTGGCTGGGATAACGAGTTTGAAAGTCACATTGTCAGTGTTCCAGCTTTTGCCATCGACCGGTACAAGGTGACGAACCAGCAGTACCTGGAGTTTATTAACGCAGGTGGTTATGAAACCCGCGCGTTCTGGGGTGATGGAGAAAACGATGGCGATTGGAACTGGAAATCCACGCAGGGAATTTCTCATCCGGCTTTCTGGAAGCGAGCAGGCGAACAGTGGCTGTACCGAACGATGTTCGAGGAAATCCCGTTGCCGCTGGATTGGCCCGTTTACGTAAGCCAGGCGGAAGCGAAGGCCTATGCGTGCTGGGCGGGGAAGTCACTGCCCACCGAAGCGGAGTGGCAGCGCGCTGCATACGGCTCTGCGCACGGCGGTGAACGAACTTGCCCTTGGGGAGAACAAGCTTCAGACGCCACATTTGGCAACTTCGATTTCGCTCGCTGGAGTCCCGCCCCGGTCAATGCGCTTCCAAAAGGCTGCAGCGCTTTCGGCGTTCAAGGCATCTTAGGCAATGGTTGGGAGTGGACTTCGACAGAATTTGCCCCGTTTGCGGGGTTTGAGCCGTTCCCGTTCTACCGCGGATATTCCGCCGATTTTTTCGACGGCAAGCATTTTGTGCTGAAGGGCGGATCGGCGCGCACCGCAGCATGTATGTTGCGGCCTACGTTCCGCAACTGGTTCCAGGCGCACTACCAATTCGCTTATACCGGATTTCGCTGCGTAAGCCGCTGATCGACAATGCTGATGAGGAAGAGGAGCGAGTATGCTGACTCAAACGATTACTCCGAACGCAACCTACGAATTCGCGGCGGATGTGCGTACCGGGCTTACCACGCCGGGCCAGAAAGAGCTGCTATCGAAGTATTTGTATGACGACGTTGGTTCCGCGTTATTCGAAGTGATCAGCCATCTCCCGCAATACGGGCTTACTCGCGCCGATGAACGCCTGCTGCGGCGGCATTGCCATGGCATCGTCGAACGGCTGGCGACCCCGGTTTCCGTAGCCGAACTCGGCAGCGGCAGCGGCCGAAAGACTCGCCACCTCCTCGAAGCCCTTTGCCGACGCCAGCGAACCGCCTACTATCCCATCGAGATTTCCGCGTCCGCTCTGGCCATGTGCGAGCGCGAACTCAGCGACATCGAGTCGATCAGCATCCTGGGCTTCGAGCGCGAATATCTCGACGGACTCCTGGAAGTGGCTGCGCAGCGGGCGAACGGTCAGCATCTATTCGTATTGTTCCTTGGGAGCACGATCGGAAACTTCGATCGCCCGGCCGGCATCGAGTTTCTCGCCGAAGTGCGCCGCATTCTTCTTCCCGGAGACTCGCTTCTTCTCGGAACCGATCTGGAGAAATCCAGCGTTCAATTGCTGGCGGCCTACGACGATGAACTCGGTGTCACTGCGGCCTTCAATTTGAATCTGCTGGCTCGCATCAATCGCGAACTGGATGCCGACTTCGATCTTGCTCAGTTTGAGCACGTGGCCAAAATTAACCATGAGGCGCGCAGCGTGGAGATGCATCTACGTTCCCTCAGCCCACAGATCGTGCATATTCCCGCCGCTGAACTTCGCGTTGAGTTTCTCGAAGGCGAGACCATCTGGACCGAAAGCAGCCACAAATACTCACCACAGGAAGTGTTTTCTATGGCGAGCACTGCAGGCTTCCGCTGCGAGGCGCAATGGATCGACGAGCAATGGCCGTTTGCGGAGAACCTGCTGATCGCAGAATAACCGTGTTCTGTCGAAAGCCATGAGAATTCCCATATTCTCTGAAGCAGAAGTAAAACTTTGTAAATCTCACGGTTTTATGCGGCGCAGCATGTAAATTAATAGGAGGCGTATGAACGCAACCCCCAGCCTCCTGTGGATCGCCCTTTGTGCCGCAAGCGCAGCCAGTCTCCAAGCGCCTTACGGTTATGCCCTGCCGCCGAGTCCAAGAGCCCAGGAAAATGCCGCGCCCCGGGCCGTCGCGAAGCGCATCGGCGCTATCAAAGCCATTGACGGAACGGAGATCACATTAACCCCCGACTCTGGCCCGGAGGTCAAAATAACCGTTCAGCCCGCAACCCAGATCGTGCGCTTTGCTCCCGGCGAAACGAATGTGAACAATGCCACGCCCATCCAGTTGCAGGATTTGCAGGTTGGGGACCACATCCGGGCCACAGGCTGGGCCACTGACGATAACCAGCCTCTCCCGGTTTTGAAGATTGTAGTGATGAAACGCTCCGACCTTGACGCTAAACACCAGCAGGATTTGCAAGACTGGCAGAAGCGAGGCGTGGGGGGCTTGGTCAGTGCAGTGGATCCTGCGGCGGGAACTGTCACCATCTCGGTCACGAGCCTCGCGGGAAAAAAGAACATCGTCATTCATTCCTCCCAGACCACTGTGATTCGCCGCTATGCCCCTGACTCAGTGAAATTTGACGATGCCAAGCCTGGCACGCTGAAGGAAATTCATCCTGGAGATCAGGTGCGAGCGCGTGGCGACCGCAGCGCCGATGGCAGCGAAGTGACCGCTGAAGAAATTGTTTCCGGAGCTTTCCGCAATGTTGCCGGCACCGTCAACTCCGTCGATGCAAGTTCCTCGACACTCAGCGTTCAGGATTTGTTGTCGAAAAAAACGGTGCTCATCAAAGTAACAGCGGACTCGCAACTTCGTCATCTTCCACCTGAGATGGCTCAAAGGATTGCCGCGCGCCTGAAAGTCGCAGCGGTCGGAGGAGCAACCGCAGGGAGTGCAGTCGCTTCAGGCGGCGGATCCAGTGCAACGCCCGGCCAAACTACGGCACCTGCCCAACCTGCGAATCCAGCAACTGCTCCGGGACCGGCCGAAGGCGGATCGAACTGGAAAGCAGGCGGCGCTGGCGGCGGACGTTCCGGCGGCGCTCCAGATCTTCAACGGATGCTAAGCAGTTTGCCCGCTTCGTCACTCGCTGACCTGCATAAAGGCGATGCCGTGATCCTGGTCTCGACTGAGGGTACTGCCGGTACAGGAACCGCGATCCAATTGGTTAGCGGGGTCGAGCCGATTCTGCAAGCCGCGCCCAACGCGGGGCAGGCGATGATGCTTGCGCCCTGGAGCCTTGGTGGTCCTTCAGGCGAAGCGGGGGGGCCGTAGTTTGTTTTTCTCGAAAATTCAAATGCCCTGTCCTGGATTATTCGCACCGAAGCCTCATATTATGGAACGGAATGGTGGAATGAAAGCTCGTAGCAATCTTTATCTGGCCTCTTATTTTGCAGTCTTTGTCTTGTTATCGCAGTGTGCGACGCTCAGCGTGTCGCAAACCGCCGCTCCTCCCGTGACTACAGGTACTCTTCGCGGCCAGGTGAACGATCCTTCGGGTGCTGCCATCGCGAATGCTAACGTAATTTTGACTCCGGCGGCCGTTTCGTCGACTCCTATCAAAACGCAAACCGATGGACAGGGAAACTATGAATTCAAAACATTGGCGCCCGGTCAGTATTCGCTGACCGTAGTTGCCGATGGCTTTTCTCTCTACGAAAACGACAATGTGAACATCACCGCGGGGCTGCCCTTGCGCCTGAATGTAGCAATGAACATTCAGGTGGAGGAGCAGAAAATTAATGTCTCCGATTCGGTGCCGACCGTCGATGTAAATCCCGCGAACAACGCCGGAGCGATTATTATCTCCGGCAAGGAACTCGACGCGCTTCCCGACGATCCCGACGAATTGCTCACCGACTTGCAGGCGCTGGCAGGGCCTTCTGCTGGCCCGAACGGCGGCCAACTTTATATTGACGGTTTCACCGCTGGCCAGCTTCCTCCCAAGTCGTCGATTCGCGAGATTCGCATTAATTCGAATCCCTTCTCGGCGGAATATGACAAACTCGGCTACGGTCGCATTGAAATTTTTACCAAGCCCGGCACTGACAGTTACCACGGCCAGATTCAGGTCAGCGGAAACGATTCGGCGTTCAATACGACCGATCCGTTCGGCGGCCCCGAGCCTAATTATTACACCGTGCAATTCGACGGGAGTGTTGGGGGCCCGGTCAAATGGATTAAGAACTCTTCTTTTTTTATCAGCGCCCAGCGGCGAAATATTAACGATCTCTCCGCCATTGATGCTGAGACTCTCGATTCTAACTTCAATCCCGTTCAGGTTTTGCAGTCCGTTCCTACGCCGCACCAACGCACCAACATCGGTCCGCGCTTCGATTATGCAATCACCAAGAACAACACGCTGACCGTGCGTTATCAGTATTATCGCGACAC
>JBEKJF010000055.1:0-17277 GCA_050011375.1 Candidatus Sulfotelmatobacter sp. | reverse complement strand
TCGAATCACAGTAGGCTTCTCCACGGCGCGGTCGTGTCGGTGAGCGTGATCGGCATACGATTCGAATGCTACCACGGAGGAGATTACGAGATTGCAGATCGAATCTAACAAAACGCGCGAAATGATTCGGGAACGTCCGAACATCCGAAGCGCTGTTTCGGTTCTGGTTCTTGTGTCGCTTCTCTTCGCGACGTCAACGGCTTCCAGTGGGGCCGAAAGCAGCGAAGTGGTCGCAGTCAAAGTGGATTGGACTGAAGTCGAGCGCGTATCGAGGACGACTGCCACGTTGCAAGTCGTAGTCAATCCGCTTTTGCGTCGAGACTCAACAATTCATGACCGGACGTTTCAAGCTCTGCGAAATCTGCAGGCAGATGATGTCCGCTTGGTTCCATGGTTTCCTTATCCTAGACTGGCGGTTGCGGAGCTGGCGCCACCAACCGCCCTGTGCACATTTTGGGATTTCTCGCTGATTGATCCATTGGTTCTGGATTTTCTGGATGCCACCAGCGGGCACGCCGTAGTCCTGAACTTCGGCACGATTCCGCAATGGATGTTTAAAACGGACGGACAGGTCGATCCTCCCAGCGACCTCAACGCAGTCGATTGGAGTTACGAGCAGGGAACTGAACTGCGCGATCCCAGCATGAAGGAAGTCAGCGATTATTTTGCCCGAATAGTGAGTTGGTACACACAGGGAGGATTCACCGACGAACTGGGTCGCCGACACGACTCCGGTCATCATCGCAAGATTGATTACTGGGAAATTCTCAATGAGCCTGAGTACGAGCACGCGATTACACCGCAGATGTACACACGCCTTTACGATGCTGTGTCGGCAGCTATTCGCCGAGTCGCCCCCGGAATCAAATTTGTGGGCATGAGTCTGGCCAAGCCTTCAAAGAGCCCTGAGTTCTTCGAGTACTTTCTGGATCCCAAGAGCCACCAACCCGGCATTCCGCTGGATGCGATTTCATATCATTTTTATGCTGTTCCCAGCGTTGATGAGGGATCCGACAGTCAACCCTTCAGCTTTTTTGAGCAAGCTGATCATTTTTTGGACACAGTGCGCTACGTGGAATCAATTCGCCGCCGCCTTTCGCCACAAACTCAGACTATGTTGAACGAAGTTGGCACCCTAAGAGCAGAAGATATCGGAAAGGCTGATCCAGGCTACGCAGCTATACCTGCTTCCTATTGGAATTTAAGCGCCGCTGTGTATGCGTATCTATACTCGCAGTTGGCCGAACTCGGGATTGATGTGATCGGAGAATCGCAACTGGTTGGCTATCCCGCCCAGTTTCCCAGCGTCTCCATGGTTGATTGGACAACGGGCCGGCCGAATGCGCGTTACTGGGTCTTGAAGATGATACGCGATAACTTTGGCCCCGGAGACAAACTGACGAAAACAGAACTCGCCACATCGGCGGTGTATGCTCAGGCGTTCGTAACACCACAAGGAAAGAAGAAGTTGCTGATCATCAACAAGCGGGACCGCGTTGCTCAGATTCAACTGTCAGGTGCCATTGGCGCGCATATGGAAGTCGTAGACCAGGCCACCGGGCTCAACCCTTCCTCGTCGAGCGACCTGACCTCCGAGCATTTGGCTCTATCTGGTTTCGCGGTGGCTGTCGTGACCCTGCCAAATTGAGAGCACGAGTAGAATCAACGCTTCGCGCACAAAGAGCGATTCCGGAACAAATATGCGACCGACGATTCCAACTCGCGGCAGGTTTTTTCTTCTTCTCCTTACACTGACATTTGCAATCTCTGTGCGAGGACAAGATCCGGACCGCTCATTGAAATCAGAACTGGAACTGTCGCGCCCTGTGCGTCCGTGGGAATTTCTGTCGGCCACCGGCACGCGCGCGGCGCTGCTCGGAAATGAGGCGGGGCGTCTCGAGGCTTGGGTCTATCCGCTCAAAATTCTGCGCGATTTTCATCTACGATTCCACTTGCAAGCTTTGGAGTTCCCGGCGGAGTCGCTGGCGCGCACCATCACGGTTCATCCTGAATCGGCTTCCATTCTGTATGCCGGCGATACCTTCACGGTTCGGGAAACTTTATTTGTTCCCGTCCATGAGCCTGGCGCCATAATCCAACTTGAGGTTGACGCAGCGGAACCGGTGGAGATTGAGGCGGAATTTCAACGAGATTTTCAGTTGGAGTGGCCCGGGGCATTCGCCGGCAACTACCTCTACTGGGACCAGAATTTACATGCGTTCGTTTTCGCCGACGAACTGAAGAAGTTTGCGGCTGTGGTGGGCTCGCCTACCGGAGTTCTTACGTCAGAGGAATATTGGACGAATTACGCAGCTGCGCAGGCGGATTCGTTTCGCCTGGGAGTTACGAACAAGGGTCACGAGACGAAAGTCATCGTGATTGCCGCTTCATCCAACGGCGACCCCGAAGCGGAGGCTACCTACCGGCGACTTTCGGCCTCCTACACTACTCAATTGCGTGAATCGTCGCAATACTACCAAGCCTATCTTGACCGTACCGTTGATATCTCGATTCCAGATAAACAACTCCAAACCGCTTATGACTGGGCGCGGGTCAGCATGATTCAAGGGTTGGTCGACAATCCTTTCCTGGGTAGCGGATTGGTCGCTGGGTACCGGACTTCGGGCGACAGTCAGCGGCCGGGGTTCGCCTGGTTCTTTGGACGCGATGCGTTGTGGACGTCGCTCGCTCTCGACGCAGCCGGCGACTTTACCACTGCGCGCACCGCATTAAATTTCCTGAGCAAGTATCAGCGGGAGGACGGCAAGATTCCGCATGAGGTCTCGCAATCTGCAAGCTTCGTGCCGTGGTTCAAGGACTATCCCTATCCCTACGCCTCTGCCGACGCCACACCCTTGTTCATTATTGTCATGAACGATTATGTGACCGGGAGCGGCGATGTAGGCTATGCAAAAGAAAAATGGACCAGCATCTGGAAGGCCTTCGAATTTCTTCGTTCCACCTACGATGTCCAGGGATTCCCTCAGAATCTCGGTGTCGGTTCGGGGTGGGTGGAAGGTGGACCGCTGCTGCCCGTCAAGACCGAGATTTATCAAAGCGGGCTGGGGTTGGAAGCATTGCGCGCTCTGTCACACCTTGCACTGCTGGTGGGCAAGAAAGATGTCAGCGAACAGCTTGAGCAAGAGTTTGGCCGGCAGCAATTACTTCTGAATGATGTTTTCTGGTCACCAGACAAAAAAGCTTTTGCCTACGCTCTCGACAAAGACGATAAGCGTTTGGACACAACCAGCGTGCTCGCAACCGTGCCCATGTGGTTTGGCTTGCTGGATGGCGCGAAGGCCGAGGCAACGATCGACCAACTTGCGGATTCCGACTATCAAACCGATTGGGGGATGCGCATTATTTCCCAGCGGGACCCTCGTTACAATCCCGCAGGTTACCACTACGGCTCGGTGTGGCCGCTTTTCACAGGTTGGGCGGCTACCGGCGAATATCGCTACCATCGCTCGTCTCCTGCATATTCCAATCTGCGTTCGAACGCCTTGTTGAGCCTGGATGGAGCGTTGGGCCACGTAACCGAGGTTCTTTCCGGAGATTACTATCAGCCGCTTCTTGGAAGCACGCCTTATCAGATTTGGTCGGCCGCCATGGTGGTCAACCCGCTGTTGCGTGGCTTGTTCGGTCTAGAGGTGGATGCCACTGCGCAGCGTCTTACCTTCGTTCCTCACCTACCCGCGGACTGGACATCGTTTCGGATCGGAAACCTTTACGTGGGGACGGTTGTCCTGAATCTCGATTACGCGAGAACCGTGGATAGCATTTCCTTGGATGTGGGGCGCTCTGGTTCCGGCGCCTGCGCGCTGGAATTCTCGCCCGCGTTAAGCTTGAGGGCTCGGGTTGTTGGTGCTGAAGTGAATGGCCGTCCGGTAGACTTTCATATCCAGTTCAATGCCGAGGATCAACATGTAACGATCCAACTTCCGCTGACCACGAGCCAGACCAAATTGCGCATTCATGTGCTCGACGATTTCGGATTGAGTATCCCGCAGGATTTGCCGCCGCTCGGAGAATCCAGCCGGGGCTTGCGCATCGTGTCGGGGTCCTGGACACCTACCCGTGACCAGTGGACTCTCGAAATTTCTGGAACCCCGGGCAGGCAATACGAAGTTGCGGTCCAGAATCCGGGCCAGATTGCTTCGGTGGAGGGGGCGCAACTGATCACCGACAGCGCGGGCAGGGTGAGTGCTCAGATCCAATTTTCGGCCGACGTTTACTCCCGGCGCATCGTGTTTCACTTCAAAAACAAGAGGAGGAATCGGCCTTAGCAGCGGCGAAACGGCTGGCTAGCACGCGTTTACGCTCACTCTCGCAGACGGCAACTCACGCAGAAGGGTCGGTTCCACCCCAGCCACAAACTCACGCCGGGGGCGGAAGACGAAAGTATTCGGCAATTGCTTCCCAGATCTTTAGGCGTTGTGATGGACACGGTGGGCGGCTTGTATAAGAGGCTGTCTTTCTAGGCGAAATGACAATTCGGATTCGCCAATACCTAAATGTTCTTGACAGAGCCTCGGGGTAGGAGTAAGTTTTCCCGCGGCCCATACAATAGCGCAGTCGATCCGTCTGTTTTTAGGGTCGGTGAGTAAACGTTTACTAGAGAAGCTTTCGATGGGCGGCAGATTCGCTGTTGCTGGTTGAATAAGGAGGGTCTATGAATCGGTGCCTTTCGGGTTTGTTACTGGCGTTCGGGGTGCTTGGCATGGCGCTCGCGCTGGTTCCGAATGCGGGCGCCCAAGCCACAACTGGGTCCATCGCGGGCCGAGTGACAGATCGCAGCAAGGCTGTGATCGTCGGAGCCGAGGTCACCGCGCTGAATCAGGCCACCGGTGTGAGCTATCCCAGCAAGTCCAATGGCGAAGGCAACTTTGAAGTACAGCGAGTGCCGCCCGGTATCTATAGCGTCACCGTGACCCAGCAGGGCTTTGAGAGGGCGGTGGCGAAAGACCTCGAGCTGTTTATCGATCAGAAACTGGTAGTCGATTTCGAGTTGAAGGTCGGGACGACCTCTACTACGGAGACCGTGAGAGCCGAGGCGCCGCTGCTGCAGACGGAAAGCGAGGAAACTGGCCAGGTAATCGAGTCCAAGCAAATTCTCGACCTTCCACTGTTGGGCCGGAATTTTCTCCAACTTTCGCTGCTCGCGCCGGGGGTAGTAAGCGGCGAGGGCGGAAATACCCTCAATCTATCGGTCAACGGGGAAAGGGAATTTGCAAACTCGGTAGTCATCGATGGCGTGGAAGCCACGGCAAACCGCAACAATGACACGAACCTCAGGCCCAGTGTGGATGCGGTGGAAGAGTTCAAAGTCGCAACCTCAGATTACTCGGCCGAGTTCGGCAGGGCTGCCGGGGGCGTGATATCAATTCAGACCAAGGCTGGAACCAATAAATATCACGGTGACCTCTATGATTTTTATCGACCGAATGCAACTGCTGCGGATAACTATTCGTTCAGCGGCGCAGGGCAATCCCCGGAGTTGAGCCAACATAATTTTGGGGGAACTTTCGGCGGGCCTATCGTCAAGGACAAGACTTTCTTTTTCGTTTCCTATGAGCAGGAGCGGCTTCGCCAGACACTTACTTATCTGGATAGCGTCCCGCCTCAAAATCAAATCGTCTATAATTCCGATGGCAGCGTCAACCTGTCGGGACTGCTCGACCCTGGGAACGGCCAACAACTTCCGATTTTCAATCCCGCGTTCTATGCACAGAACTTCTATTCGCAGCAGTTTCCTGGGAACGTCATTCCTGCCTGTCCCGCCAATTTCACCCCGGATGGAAGCTGTGTAAGCCCGGCGGGCCTGGCGGTTCTCCAGGATTTTTTCCCCAAACCCACGCTTCCCGGAATTGATTTTGGCTACTACAATAACTTTCTCGTCAATGCACCCTATGCTTACGATGGCAAGACCGCCAGCGTACGATTCGACCATGATTTTTCCAAGAAGGACCATGTGTCCGTCGTGTACCACTATGGTGGCTTCAACGATACGCAAGACGATCCTTTTCACGGTGCCACTCCCGTCGTCGGCGCCGGCGCTACCGACCAGGGACTCACCCAGAATTCACGCAGCCAGGAACTCTCGGCCACGGAAACCCATCTCTTCTCGCAGCGGCTCTTGAACGAATTTCGCTTTGGTTACAGCCGCTATCGACTCAACGACTATAGCCTTCTGAACGGTCAAAACCTCGCCACGCAATATGGGATGCCGGATATCAACCTTCCCGGCTTCCCAGCTACCTCGGGATTTCCCCAAGTTTATCTTGGGGACGGGTATGAAACGGGAGGTTCCACCTACCTGCCCTTGTACTTTCTGGACAGCAATTTCCAATTTCAGGACAATGTTGTAGTTAGCTTAGTGGGAAAACATGAGTTCCACTTCGGAACCGATTTTCGGCGACTGAATTCACATCCCAACTTCAATCTCTTTCCGACAGGCTTTCAATATTATTCCGGGCCGTATCAGTACGCCCCCGGCGGTCCGTTAAGCGCCGCCCAGGATTATTCGTGTTGCGCCTCCGGCTTTGCCTACTACCAGGGCGGGTCAGACATCGCCGATCTGCTGCTTGGTCTCCCCCAATATACGAATATCGGACTGCAGTTTGGAACCACGCATACGCGGAGTTGGGAACTACATTTCTACGGAGAAGACACCTACAAAGTAACGCCCCGTCTCACCTTGATCTACGGAGTACGTTATCAGTATCAGAACCCGTACACCGAAGCCGGAAACAACCTGTCGAACTTCGATCCCGTTACCAATTTGATTCTGATTGCGGGACGAGGCGGAAACTCTGACGCGCTGATTAATGCCCGGAAGAATGATTTCTCGCCGCGACTTGGACTCGCTTTCAAACTCACACCGCGCACCGTCATGCGAGCCGGCTATGGACTCTTCTACACTCCCGAGAACGACGCGCGCGAGGATGTTCTTAGCAAAAATTATCCTTTTGCGACGCAGCAACTTCTCTATACCAGTCCCTATTTTTACCCGTTGTCGACTCCTCCGGGGTATCAAATCGACACAGGCTTCAATCGCACGACTACTCTCCCCCTGACCGCGGGGCAATCCACTATTAATCCCGCAGATATCGTCGATCCAGGCACGGGCGTACCCGACGGCAACCAGCAGACCGTCTACTATGTTGATCCGCATCTGAAAACAGGCTACGCCAGCATGTACAACCTGACGGTGCAACGGGAGCTTTCTTCCACTATGTCACTCGAAGTGGGCTATGTGGGCAGCGTGAGCCGGGATCTTCCTTATGCGATTGGAAACATCAACCCTGGCGGAATACAAACTGCGAATCTCGGGAAAATTGAGGCCCAGAAATCATTGGGCTGGGGTTCGTTCAATTCCCTACAAGTCAAACTGAACAAGCGTGCCTCGCGAAATTTGAGCCTCCTGGCTTCCTACACCTACGGACACAACATTGATAACGGCCCCGCTCCCTTTGATCTGGGAGTGAACCACAATTCACCTCAAAATCCATTCGACTTGAATATTGAAAAAGCCTCGTCAGACACTGATGTGCGCCATAATCTTGTGGTGAGTTCCATTTACTCATTGCCGTTTGGTCACCACAAAACATTCGGCAGCGATTGGAATGGAACGACCGATCTTCTCCTGGGTGGCTGGCAACTCGCCGGCATTTTCACTGCTCGCACAGGCCTGCCCGTCAACGTTGTGAGGAACGGCAACAATACTCTCTGCCCTGGAGTACGGCCCAATCTCGTCGGAGATCCAAACGCAGTTTCGGGGGGCAAGTCCTTGCTGGAATATTTCAATACCGGGGCATTCAGTAGCGCGGGTTTAACGGGAACTTGCTTGCTGGGCGATGCAGGGCGTAACCTGGTGCGCGGCCCGGGATACATCAATGGCGATTTCTCAGTTTTCAAGAATTTTCGTGTGAAGGAGACGTACACCCTCCAAACTAGATTTGAATTCTTTAACGTGACGAATACACCGCATTTTGCAAATCCGGGCGGAGACCAGAGCCAAACTGCTTCTTTCGGGATAATCAGGGGAACGATTGCTAACCCCAGAATCGTGCAGTTTGCCGCCAAGTTCATTTTCTAGCGGTTGCCGATGACGCGTCCGCGTTTTTTCGTCACGGTTTTCCGGCATAGCCTGCCGGTTCTGGCGCTGCTTTGCGTGGCGCTTCCGGATGCCGCCCAGGATCATCCTTTCTACCTCAGTAAAGACGATCGCGTGGTCTTTTACGGCGACAGCATTACCGAACAAGGCCGCTACATTGCCTTCATTGAAACCTACGTAGCAACCCGTTTCCCTGAGCTGAACGTCCGCTTCGTCAACTCCGGTTGGTCCGGAGATTGGGTGGTCGGCGGCGGAGGCGGCAGAATCGACGAGCGACTGGCCCGCGATGTTGTCGCCAACAAGCCGACTGTAGCCACGTTCATGCTGGGCATGAACGATGCTGCCTACCAGGATTTCGATCAGGCATTTTTTGATGTGTATGCCAAAGGTTATGTGCATTTGCTTGACACGCTGCGGCAGAGTTCGCCCAATCTGCGGATCACACTGCTTGAGCCTTCTCCCTTTGACGATGTAACTCGCCCACCGCAATATGCGCTGCGCGATGGCGGCTACAACAAGGTCATTGTTCGCTATGGGCAATTTGTTCGAGAGTTGGCGCGGCACCAACATGTCGAGGTCATCGATATGAATGCGCCCCTGGTGGCGGTTCTCGAAAAGGCACGTCTGGCGGACCCGGTTCTCGCGGAAAAGATCATTCCGGACCGCATCCACCCATCCGCGGCCGGTGGCTTGGTCATGGCCGCTGCCATCTTGGAAGGCTGGAACTCCCCTGCGGTGGTTTCGGCCGTAGAGATCGACGCTTCCCGCGCGCGAGTCGAGCGCCAGAGCAACACTCGGATCACCGAATTGCAGAGAAAGCCAATCCTCTCCTGGACGCAAGAGGACAACGCGCTCCCCATGCCGTTTGATGCGGAGGACGACGTGCTTGCTTTAGTGCTGCGATCCTCGCATATTGTGGAGTCCCTCGATCAGCAGTTGCTGAAACTCACAGGTCTGCCGGCACCAAAGTATGCCGTGAGAATTGATGGCGAAGAAATCGGGGCCTGGACAAGGGAAGAGTTGGCGCGAGGAGTCAATCTGGCGCTGCTCGCTACCCCGATGCTCAAACAGGCTATGAGCGTTTATGTTTTCTCTGGGCGGCTTCGCTCCATTCGCATGGCTCGATGGCAAGGCGTTCAGGTTGCTTTGCAGGAAGAGAAGTCGCCGCACCTGGGTGAGGCCCTGAGTGCGCTCGACGCGTTGGAAAACGAAGTCATCGAACAGCAAAAATCCGCCGCGCTGCCGAAACCGCACCACTATGAACTGCTCCCGCAGAGCAACTAGAATTACCATTCATCTGAGCTTATAGGGCTAGAATCAGGCATTTCAATGTTCAACCCGACTTTCTGCCTTCCAACGAGAACCCGGGCCGCGGTGCGGTGGCTCGCGCCAATTCTTTTTCTGCTGGGCTCCGCCTGTACACAAACCGCCAGCCATGCCATTCCGACCCAAATCGCTGGTCACGACGCCATTCTGCTTGGTACCGACTGGTACCCCGAACAGTGGCCCGAATCGCGATGGGAAGCGGACCTGCGCCTGATGGAAGCTGCTCATATTAAAGTCGTTCGTATCGCGGAGTTCGCATGGAGCCGCATGGAGCCTTCGGAGAACCACTTCGACTTCGACTGGCTGGAACGCGCCATCAATCTCGCCGCCCAACACGATATTGTTTCCGTCTTGGGCACACCGACCGCCGCGCCCCCGGCTTGGTTGACTCACAAATATCCCGACACACTGCGGGTCGAGGAAAACGGCCGTCTTGCAACCCACGGAATTCGCGCTCACGGATCGGTAACGTCTACTCGTTACCGCGCACTTTGCAGGCGCATTGCCGAGCACATGGCGCTCCGCTTTGGACACAATTCAAACGTTGTGGGATGGCAGATTGACAATGAATACGGCTATGCCCGCATGTCATTCGATAACGTCACACAGCATCTCTTCCAGGAATGGTTGAAGGCTAAGTACAAATCGCTCGACCGCCTCAACCAGCATTGGACAACCTCGTATTGGAGCCAGACCTATGACGATTGGTCGGAGATTCCGGTTCCCGGAGAAGAAGGCGAATTTCACAATCCCGGACTTCGTCTGGATTGGAACCGTTTTGGCACCGACACTTGGGCGGATTATCAGCAGAATCAGGTTGACGTCATCCGTCTGCATGCCGATCCGCGCCAGGCCGTGACCGGCAACTTTATGGGATTCTTCAACGGCTTCGATCACTATGTCATGTCGCGTCCTCTGACCTTTGCGTCGTGGGATGACTACGTGGGAACTGGACATCTTGATCCGTTCGGAAATGGTTTAACCCATGATCTGGTGCGCGGATTCAAACGCGAGAATTTCTGGGTGATTGAAACCCAGCCCGGCGCAGTGAACTGGGCGGCGATTAATAACTTTCTAAACAAGGGCGAAGTGCGAGTCATGGCCTGGCAAGCGATTGGCCACGGCGCCGACGAAGTCGGATATTGGCAATGGCGGAGCGCGCTTAACGGCCAGGAGCAGTATCACGGCACTTTGGTCGGTCCCGATGGCACTCCGGTACCGCTTTATGAGGAAGTCAAAACCATCGGAAGCGAGTTCGCGAAAGTCCAGAGCAGTTTGCGCGGCACCATTCCTGTTTCCCAGGTCGCCCTTCTTCATTCGTATGACAGCCGCTGGGCAATTGATTTTCAGCGGCATACGGCCAAGTACGATCAGACTGCTTTGCTGAAAAACTACTACCGTTGTCTGCGGCCGCTTGCGCAGTCGATCGACGTCATCAGTCCCGACGCGCCCCTTCAGGACTATAAACTGGTCGTCGCCCCCGATCTTAATGTGATCCCCGAAGACCTTGCGCAGCATTTATTGGAATATGTGCGCAACGGCGGGCATCTTGTGCTCGGCCCGCGTTCGGGGATGAAGGACGAGTTCAACGCCTTACTCCCCCAAAGGCAGCCTGGATTCCTGGCCGATGCACTGGGTGGCCGGGTGGAGCAGTATTATGCGATTGAGAGAGATTTTCCGGTTTCGGGTGAATGGGGCGAGGGGCAAGTCACGATTTGGGCGGAGCAACTGAAGACTTCAGATTCCGATGCGGAAGTGCTTTTGCGATATGGCAAGGGTAACGGCTGGATCGACGGCCAACCTGCGGCCCTCACTCATAAGTACGGGAAGGGCCGCATTACGTACATCGGAGCGATTCTCGACGACGGACTCATGGCCGCTGCTGCGAAATGGTTAGTCGATAGGAGCGGCGTGACACCTGTCTTCGGTATCGTACCCGACGGTGTGGAGGTCTGCCGTCGTATCGGCGGCGGTAAGCAAGTCTTCATCCTAATCAACCACACGCAAGAAAGGCAGCATGCCACGCTGCCGCGCCCGATGAAGCTGGTTCTAGAAGAAGGAGAAGTATCCGCAGTTGACCTTCCGGCTTCCGGCGTGTCGGTTCTTGTTGAGAATCAGAACAAATGAACGGCTGCCAGGTTGGGGTGTCGGTCGCCAAAACATACTGTCCCTCGTCAAAACCCGTTCCCGAGAGGACCTCATTCTTGAAAATCTCGCTCTCCGCCAGCAACTCCTACTTCGGTTAGCCTGTCATCTGGCCAGAACGTTAGCAGTTATGTGAGGGAACTGCATGTTTCTGAATCGGTGAACAGTGAGCGACTGAGGAAGACTCTTGCAGCGATCCGCCGGTTCCGCGATTTCCCGAACCTTGAACGCCTTAAGTTGTGGCTGGACTTTCACGCGCCGGCTATTGGAAAAAATCGGACCACCGCAACTCTTGTCCTGTGTCCTCCCGCGCACCAACCCTTCAAGCGAGCAACGCTGATTTTATTCCGGCAAGGCTATGGTCCCGTCGATCTGAAATGTGCCGGCTACGGCGGGCACGTCGGTATCGGGTTGACCTCCTCCGATACTGATTTTATATTGACCTGCGGCGACGATCGGATCCCCCGCATCGGTCACCATGCTGAGATCGCGTGGCTTTAAATCGAAATGCAGGGTCTGCGATTCGCCGGGTTCGAGATGCACGCGCCGGAATGCGCGCAGAGCCCGGATCGGCGCCCCCGGCACGTTCGGGAAGCTGAGATAGAGTTGAGCCACTTCATCGCCGGCGCGCTTGCCACGGTTGCTCACTGTGACTGAGGCGGACATCGCTGCACCCGCGGGCACAGGGTTCGTTGGCAGATTCAGATCCTTATACTCGAAGGTGGTGTAACTGAGGCCATACCCGAACGGATAGAGGGGAGTGCCTTTGAAGTAGCGGTAGGTGCGGCCCTCCATCGAGTAGTTCTCGAAATTCGGCAGTTGATCGACTCCGGTATAGAACGTGACCGGCAGGCGTCCGGCGGGATTGTTCTTCCCGCTCAACGTTTCGGCAATCGCAGCACCCCCCTCTTCGCCGGAGTACCAGGCTTCCAGAATCGCGTTGGCGTGTGCCTTCTCCCAGTTAACCGAGAGCGCGCTCCCGTTCATGAGCACAACAACGAGAGGTTTGCCTGCCTGCGCCACCAACTGCACCAGTTCTTCTTCGGGTTGGGGCAGGTCGAGAGTGGTACGGTCGCCGCCCAAAAAGCCGGGCTCGCTGACAGGCATCTCCTCGCCCTCGAGTTCACTGGTGATACCGACGACGGCGATTACCACATCCGCCTGCCGCGCAGCTTTCAGCGCAGCCGGCGACGGCGTGTTGTCGGCCTTGATCCACAAGAGACGTACGCCCAGCCTGCTGTCGGGCGTCTTGCCATAGATGACTTGGAGGGCCACTTTCTGGCCCTTTTCGAGATGGACGCGTCCCAAACTCGTGTCGCCGTCTTGCCGAGATACGGGCCGGTCCGCGATAGTGACCGCGGCGAAACTTTCGGCCTGGGTGCCGATCAGGTAATCGCCGGTTTCGGCGGGGGTGAGGAAGCCCGACCACCGCACGACGAGCATGGCCTTGCCCTTCGCTTCAGCGGGAAGGGTCGTTTCATTCAGATCGACGTTGGCTTCGACGCGCTCGGTGATCGGTGTCGGCTTCGTCCCAAAGCTGAGGCCCTGGCCGTACTCAGCTTTCAGGCCCGGTTTGCCGTCGGGCGTGGTCAGCAGATTTGCCGGTAATGGCTTGCCATCAGGATGCAGAAACTGCGTGCCCGGCACCCAGGTGATCTTCGCGTTCCGCAACTCCTTCTGCAGTCCCTCCATGAAACTGACTGTATGCGTAGGAATACCGTTGTAGTTGCCGAGCAGCACCTTGGTCTGATCGGCCAGAGGGCCGACGATCACAATGTTTTTGGACTCGGGCTTGAGCGGGAGCGTGCCGTCATTCTTGAGCAGCACCATCGACTCTTCCGCCACTCTGCGCGCCATCGCCCGATGCCCCGCGCTGTCGAGGAGTTTCTCGTCGATCTTCGTGTAGGGCACCATTGCCGGTGGATCGAACATGCCCAGCTTGATGCGCGCGCTAAACAGTCGCACCAGCGCCTGGTCGATCGTGCTTTCTCGCAGGTATCCCTGCTGCACAGCATCGATGTAGGGCTTGTAGTCGTGGTCATCGTTCACCTTGGAGATGAAATCCGCGCATTCGTTGTCCATGCCGCGCTCGAGGGAGATGCCCGAAGACTGCGCCTGCGTGGAGCGGAAGTGATGGCCCGAAAAGATGTCGAGGACTGCGCCGCAGTCGGAGACAACATAGCCCTTGAATCCCCACTTGTTGCGGAGTTGATCGATGAGCATGAATTGATTCGCGCATCCGGGCTCGCCATTGATGGCGTTGTAGGAGCACATCACCGAACCGGCATGGCCCTCCGTGACCGCCGCGCGGAATGCCGTCAGATAGGTGTCCATTTCGTCGTGCCTGCTTACGTCAACGTCGGCGAAGTGGCGGGTCGGCTCAGGGCCGGAGTGTACGGCGTAATGTTTAGGCGTGGAGATGACACGATAGTACGTGGGGTTATCCCCCTGCATCCCGGTGACGAAGGCGACGGCCATGCGGTCCGTGAGAAAGGGATCTTCGCCGTAAGTCTCCTGGCCGCGTCCCCAGCGCGGATCACGGAAGATGTTGATGTTCGGAGCCCAGAAGTCGAGGCCCTGAAAGATGTTGCTTGATCCGCCGTTGGTCTTGAGCGCCTGCATGTACTTAATGCGCCCTTCCGTGCCGATCACCTCCGCCATTTTGTGGATCGCCTCTGTATCGAAGGTTGCCGCCAGACCGATCGGCTCTGGGAATTCAGTAGTTCCGTTCACCGCCACGCCGTGCAGCGCCTCACTCCACCAGTCGTACGCCGGAACTTTCAGGCGCGGGATGGCGCGCGCCTGATTGACCAGTTGGGTGGCCTTTTCTTCCAGCGTCATGCGCTTGACCAGGTCGGCGGCGCGCTGCTCCGGGGAAAGACTGGTGTCAAGATATGCAGGTCGTTCCGTGTCCTGCGCTGTCGCCAGGTTGAAAAAAGAGCAGCATAGCAATGCTGCGGTTAGCAATCGCGATGACAAGGTTTTCATATTCGGCCTCTGCGCGACGTGGACTTGTGCTTGTTCACCAACAAATTAGAGGTGCAGCAAAGCGGCTACGTCCAGAACCTACAGTTGCCCAAATGGTATGTCAAGGCAGGCAGGACGACGTTTCCAGCCTCACAACTGCGTGCTAACTTGCGTAGTACTCGTAAAGGTGAGTAAAAGCGTCCCTCATCCGGAAGAAAGCTGAAATTCTTTAAGTCAGTGACTGGCGCTTGCGGTTATCGAACTGTCGAAGTTTATTGATTGGCCAGAAACGGCTTGTGGAAGCAACGAACGTGGTTCCTAAGGCGCTCATAAAAGTCAACCCGCTATAACCGAATCCCGAACATGTGATCGCTTCGCATTCGCCTAATGCCCTTCCCGAAACAGGACTGCATGTGTGCCCTTCAGAGAGAAGCCGGGTCGTGAGGGACTTCGCGGCCGAGCACTCCGCTCTCTGGAGTCCGGTTTGTCGAGGAATAATCACGAAATGCGGCATTGTTCGCACATTTCGGCGCAAAGTGAGCGGAACTTCTCTAGCAACCCAGACTGCGTGGCGGAGAGGGAGACATTCGAACCCTAGGTACAGGCTTCCCACGCTAACTCTCGACGTGTCCGCGAGTTGCAGATTTCCAACTTTGTCAGAGACTTAATTGACCTCAACGCCTGTAATCGGTCCAGTTTCGATTCGCCGTCCATCGCGAACCTGAGGCGAACTTCCAGTGATGCTGTGGGAGAAAGTGGCCACTTGCGAAGCCCCGGGCCTGATTGGGTGGCGCAGGTGACTGCGCGTGGGCAGTCACAAAATCGAAATCTTCATTTCGGATATAAGGAGAGTTCCCGAGAGACTCGGATTTCGCGATCATGGAAATTTTCTGCAAGCAAGAATCGAGAAGCCGCCCGAACTCGAGCGGCTCCTTGGGCGGGTTGAATCGCTGCCGTTACTTCCGCCGCGGTGTTGGTGATGGCTCGCTCCTATGGTTTTCGTCTCCGTCCTGCGGACCCGCTAGTTAACCGCCCGGAAAGAGCTTATTCCGAAACTCGACCAGGTAGCTCCCGCTGTGATGATGATGTAGCTAATATCACTGGCGTCGGCCTGGGTAAGGACGTTACCGGTACCTCCTTGAAGGAAACTTGTATAGGGAAAAGATATGGAGGAAGGGTTGGGGCTAGACGCCAACTCTACCTCGGAAGTGTAATATCCGCCGCTGCTCGGGTCTATCTCAATAATCACATCCAGGGATTCATCGGTGGAGATGGCTGGAAAGTTCAGTTGGAGACCCGAATGCCCGCCAAGGTTCAGTCCCATTGGAGTTTCAACCCCGTCTAGAGTAACCCCGTAGAAAATCTGCAGAGGAGAATTGGTCTGAAAACCAGCATCCACGATGCAAATGCCCTTGCCAATAGCCAGCGTGCTCGATTGCCCGTACTGATCTGGGCCGATCGTAAAAACAGTTTCCCGAGCCGCGCCTAAGGGACTGCCGGAGCCCAACGATTCATAATGAGTATCAGTTGGTTGTTGATTCGTCAGGACTTTTGTGTATCTTCCCTTGGTAAAGTTGTCGAGTGTGAGCGTCTGGGCGGATGCAGCCATACAGGCGATACCCAGGATGGATAGAGATGCAATCGATCGAATGAGAGTGTTGCGAGAGATGTACTTTGCTGATTGATTCATAGGACTTCCTCCTTGTTGGTTTGACTGTGGTTTGTGTGTTGCTGTGCGCTTGGCATCCCGCTCGTAACAGACAGCATGCAGGTGATGCTGCACAGGATGTGGGACGAACAACGTATTTCATAACTCTTCCCTAAACTCCAACTCTGGTTTTTCGGCAGTATTCTCCTTGTCTTGTGACCTAGTTTTGTTCTCTCCAGTCGTAACCTCTGTTGGTCGAACCTGTTGAAGACGAAGGGTTGCCTGTTCCGCCTGCTCTGGGGCCAGGTTCTGTCCGCAAAGCGGGCAACTGTCGAAGCTTGCCGTTCCGCCACCCACCAGCAGGGTCATGCCTTGCCGCTCGACCGTCACTTCTGTTCGGACCGTGCGGCTGGCGCGGTGACCGGAAGCCTCAGAACGGATAGAGCTTGCTCGCCCCGATAGCCATTGGTAAATTCGGTTCATTGCGACCTCGTCGTTTAGCCCGCGAATGTTGCCCTAGTCGCAGAAAAAAGGCCAGTGACCACCTCTGACAGGTTCTGACAAACCGTGAATCGCCTCTATGTCACAGGAAACAGGAGGGATATTCCAATTCGGGGAGTTTCAAGTTGACGCCCCTGGCCGCGCCCTGCGGCGGGCAAAAGAGCTTGTCACCCTCAACCCCGGGCTTTTGATGTGCTGCTATATCTCGTGCAGAACCCAGGAAGAGTTCTTACTCGGGACGAACTGTTAAAGAATGTCTGGCCAGACACCTTTGTGGACGAGAATAGTCTGGCGCAAAGTATCTAGGCGCTGCGGCGGGCGCTGGAGGAGAAGGCGGGCGACAATAACTACATCGTCACCCTGCCGGGGCGAGGGTATCAGTTTATATCGCCAGTAAAGATCGTCACCCAACAGAGCGTAAGCGTCGTCCCAGACGTGGCAGCGCCCTCGAGTAGTCCCACCAGCGGCCTCCTTCTGCAGCGACAAACGATCCGCACCAGCGTTATTAGTGAAGAAAAAGAAGAGCTAAGTTTGCCAAACCCTCGACGTTTCGGGGGCGCGAGATTTTTCGCGG
>JBEKJF010000054.1:0-17371 GCA_050011375.1 Candidatus Sulfotelmatobacter sp. | reverse complement strand
TCTTCGCTGACTTCAAGTAATACTTTAGGGTCGTTGAAGTGCGTGGCGGCTTTGACGATGGCGCGGGCTCGCTTGCTGCTCATCGCTCCGCACTAATCTCTTCGAGAAGAGTTTCTACCCGCTTCGTGCTCGCCGCATAATACTCCGATGGTTTCAGCACTTCCCCAGATGGGCCGAACAATCGCTCCAGCACATCGCTCAACGCCGCTAGCTGAACGGCGAGGCGTTCCTGATTCTTCGAGCGCCTCTTCGAGAACCACGCAGCATGAGCCGCCGCCAGCGAGAGCGCCACGCCACTGAACGGAATCGCAAGGGGAAGCACGCCGACAACCGAAACCATGGTCGCGGCAGAGGCAGCCAGCACTCCCCAATGAACCGCCCGGCCCATCCTTTGCTTTCGTTCAACGTCCTGCTTGTAGCGTCGCGCCACGGCTGTGAGTTCCTGGTTGATGCGCCCGTACGCGGCGGGACCCGAACGCAATGCTTCTGCTAATTTTGGTCCGAGTCGGGGCGCAAATTGCGCCATCTCGCTGAGAATCACTTCACGGCTGAGTTCACCGACTCGCTGCTCGTATGCTGCAAAAGCTCCGCCATGCCGAAGATCGCGCGGAAGACCGTCGAGATAGTTCAACAGATCCTGGAGTTCTTCCTTGGCCAGCGCTGCGTCGCGGACTTCGGCTACCGCGCTCATGCCAGTCCCCCGGTGGTCGCCCAGACTCGTCCCTTTTCAGTTCCCGTGCGAGTGCGGCCGAACCACTTGGTCCAGTATTGAATCGCGCTGGTCGTGACGGAGGAATAGTCAGGATCGCTTTTCGGCAGAACATAAATCGGGTAGGCGTCACAGTGATACCGCGGTTTCAGGGCCGATCCCCGCAACAGGCTCGGGATCGGATTGTCAGTGGTCAGGGTTCTTAACGAGTCGCCGCTCGGCACAAGAACCTCAACCGCAATGTCGATATCACCGGGAGAATGTTTGGCCGTCGTGTAGCTTCCATCTAACAACTGACGCGCTTCTGCGGGAAGGCCGGCATCGATGAGCGCGATGCGATGATCATTCCATCCGGCGTAGATGGAACTTCGCTGGACGATGTCACCGGTGGACACAAACCTCGCCACAAAGTCCCCGCGCGAAGGCAGAAAATCGCCGGGAGTCAGCGTCCCCTCAGCCGTGAAGAGAGGAATTACACCATCAAACTTGTCGGGAAAATCACTCAAAATCAACGGCATAAACAATTCCTGCGCAATCAGTCTATCAAGACGTGCACTCGATCCAACGGTACTTTGGAGTTACCATCCCCTCGTTTGCAGCATGTGGGCCTCATCCAATCCCGCGACGGCCAGCCCCTTCATCGCTCCCTGCAAATCTTCGCTGACTTCAAGTAATACTTTAGGGTCGTTGAAGTGCGTGGCGGCTTTTACGATGGCGCGGGCTCGCTTTTCTGCTTCGACCGGGTCGGCGAAGGTGGTGCTGTCCTGCATGAAGATGCCGCTGCCTACGAAGACGGCTTCGGCTCCGAGCTGCATGACCAGGCTGGCGTCGGCTGGAGTGGCAATGCCTCCCGCGCTGAAATTCGGCACGGGGAGCTTCCCTGCTTTGGCTACCATCTTGATCAGTTCATAAGGGGCGCCGTGCTCTTTGGCTTTGGCGTAGAGTTCTTCTTCGCCCAGCACGGTCAGGATTTTCATCTCCATCACGATCTGCCGAATGTGCTTGACGGCGTGGACCACGTCTCCAGTGCCAGCCTCGCCCTTGGTGCGAATCATGGCCGCACCTTCAGCAATCCGCCGCAAAGCTTCGCCAAGATTCCGCGCCCCGCAAACGAACGGGACGCTGAAAGCATGCTTATCGACATGATGAGCCTCGTCGGCAGGCGTAAGCACTTCAGATTCGTCAATGTAGTCGACGCCAAGTTCCTGCAGAATCTGAGCCTCAGCAAAATGTCCAATGCGGCACTTCGCCATCACCGGAATCGACACGGTCGCCATAATCTCGCGAATCTTCTTAGGCGAAGCCATGCGCGCAACCCCGCCCTCCGCGCGGATCTGCGCCGGCACGCGCTCAAGCGCCATCACAGCCACGGCCCCAGCTTTCTCAGCAATAGAGGCCTGCTCAGCATTCGTCACATCCATGATTACGCCGCCTTTTAGCATTTCGGCTAAGCCGGTCTTCAGGCGGAGACTGGTGTTGCTACCGTTGTTTTGCGACATGTTGGACTCTTTTCTGTCGGGCTTCGGGCTTCGGTGAAGCTTAGTTTATTTTACAGTGGTTTGCGGTTCGCGGTACTGCTTGGGAGCAGTTACCAGCCGCCGGTTGCCGGTTGTCAGTAAAACCTTTAACACAGAGGTCACAGAGGAACACAGGGTAAAGCGTTTCTGGTTAGCGTTCTATGTGTTTGGCGAACATTTTTTCGGGGTCGATTTCTATGAAGATGCCGCGGCTGCGGGCCAGGACTTCATTTTTTTCGTTAAGGATTTCGGCGGCGTTGATGTGCTTGGCGCCGCGGACTTCGATTTCGTGGCCTTCTACGCGTAGCGACGTGTGCAGAGGAACTGGTTTTAGGTATTCGACCGTCATCTCTCGCGTGAGGGCAACTACTTGGCGCAGCTTGTTTACTTTGCCCATGGCGTCGTCGAGGATGCTGGCGATTATGCCTCCGTGGCAGTGGCCTGGGGGTCCGGTGTAGCGGCTGCTCAGGCGAAAGTGGCAGACAAAGGTTTGGCGTGGTTCGTCGAGGATGAACTTTAGGCGCATGCCATCTTTGTTGTCCTGGCCACAGACGAAGCAGTTGTTCTTTTGCATTTTCATGTAGCTGGTGTCGTGGCCTTGGGGTTTTGCGGGCATGGTGGGATTTTAACCTGATGATGTGATTTGCGCGGTTGGGATCAAGAGCTTTTTACCGCGGAGGACGCGGAGAAAGTCTGCTGTTCAGTGCCGCGCGCAAACCTTTAACACAGGGGTCACAGAGGAACACAGGGTAAGTCCGTTCTCTTTCTTGTTTAGACTCTTCTTTCTTGATTTGCGCGGTTGGGATCAAGAGCTTTTTACCGCGGAGGACACGGAGAAAGTCTGCTGTTCAGTGCCGCGCGCAAACCTTTAACACAGAGGTCACAGAGGAACACAGGGTAGGTCCATTCTGTTTCGCGTTTAGACTCTTCTTTCTTGGGCTGGATTGCTGTATACATATCGGTTTTGGAAAACTTTGGATTGGAGATGCTTGTGAAATTACGCATCGTTGCTGTTCTTGCCTTCTTGTTTCTGACGTTCTCTTTATTGATGGCCGCTCCGCAGGATCAGAGTGCGGACAGCGCGGCGTCGCCTGTTGGTAAAAAAGTCTCGAAGAAGGATCAGAAGAACGATGAGAAGAAGGACGACTCCAAGGACAAAGATAAGGACAAGAAAGAGGAGAAGAAGCCTGGGATGAATGCCGAGACTTTTTCTGGGCTGAAGTTTCGGTCGATTGGTCCGGCTGTGGCTTCGGGGCGGGTGATGTCGATTGCGGTGAATCCCAAGAACAAGTTTGAGTATTACGTGGGCGTGGCTTCGGGTGGAGTTTGGAAAACGGTGAATGATGGGACTACGTGGACTCCGGTGTTTGATAAGGAGGGGTCTTATTCGATTGGATGGGTGGCGCTTGATCCGAATGATCCGGCGGTGGTTTGGGTGGGCGCGGGCGAGAGCAATTCGCAGCGCAGTGTTTCTTATGGCGATGGAATTTACCGGTCGGATGATGGCGGGAAGAATTGGCAGAATTTGGGATTGAAGAAGTCAGATCATATTGGGCGGGTGGTGATCGATCCGCGGGATTCGAAGGTGGTGTATGTGGCGGCGGAGGGGCCGCTTTGGGGGCCGGGCGGCGATCGCGGACTCTACAAGACTACTGACGGCGGAAAAACCTGGAAGGCTTCGCTGACCATCAGCGAGAACACTGGCGTGGTGGATGTGGCGATTGATCCGTCGAACCCGGACATTATTTATGCGGCGGCTTACCAGCGGCGGCGGCATGTTTTTACTTTGATTGATGGCGGGCCGGAGAGTGCGATTTATAAATCCAGTGATGCCGGGGCTACATGGAACAAGCTGAAGTCCGGTTTGCCGTCTGTTGATATGGGGCGGATTGGGCTGGCGGTTTCTGCGGTTGATCCGGCGGTGGTTTATGCGTCGATTGAAGCTAACGACGGCAAGGGCGGGATTTTTCGATCGAATGACCGGGGCGCGACCTGGGATCGGCAGAATGAGTTCGACGTGGGGGCGCAGTACTACGCGCGGATTTTTACCGATCCGAAAAATGTCGATCGCATCTTTGTGATGAATGTGAGCCTGCGCGAGTCGCTCGACGGCGGGAAGACTTTGCATAAGGTGAACGAGACGAATCATCACGGGGACAATCACGCCATGTGGATTGATCCCGACAATACCAAGCATTGGCTTTTTGGGTCGGATGGCGGGATGTATGAAACTTTTGACGACGCCAAGAGTTGGCAATTCAAGGCGAACCTTCCTACTCTGCAGTTTTATGACGTGGCCGTCGACAATGCGCTTCCCTTCTACAACATTTGCGGCGGGACGCAGGATTATTTTTCGTGGTGCGGGCCTTCGCGCACGCGCGATGTTAACGGGATTCTGAATTCCGACTGGTTTGTTACTACCGGCGGAGATGGTTTCCGATCAGCGGTCGACCCGGTGGACGCGAATACTATTTATTCGGAGTCGCAGTACGGCGTGTTGATTCGCTATGACAAGCCTACGGGACAGGAGCTGGTGTTGCAGCCGCAGGAGGGCAAGGACGAGCCTCCGCTGCGGTGGAATTGGGATTCGCCGGTGATGATCTCGCCGCACTCGCATACGCGGCTTTATTTTGCGGCTAATAAATTATTTCGCAGCGATGACCGGGGCGATACTTGGAAGGCTGTCAGCGGTGACCTTACGCGGCAGATCGATCGAAATAAGTTGCCGGTGATGGGGAAGGTTTGGGATCCGGATGCTGTAGCCAAGAATGGTTCGACTTCGTTCTATGGAAATATTGTGGCGCTGGCGGAGTCTCCGAAAAAAGAGGGGCTGATTTATGTGGGAACTGACGATGGGCTGATTCAGGTGACAGGCGATGGCGGGCAGAGTTGGAGCAAGTACGAGAAGTTTATCGGCGTTCCGGATATTACTTATGTGAGCCGGTTGGCGGCTTCACACTTTGACGCGAATACCGTTTACGCTGCGTTCGACAATCACAAAAATGAGGATTTCAAACCGTATCTTCTGAAGTCGACGGATGCGGGCAAGAGCTGGACTTCGATTGCGGGGAATTTGCCGGGGAACGGTGCGGTGCTGGCGTTTGCGGAAGATACGGTGAATGTGAACTTGTTATTTGCGGGAACGGAGTTCGGCGCGTTTTTTACCGTCGATGGCGGAGCGCATTGGGTGCAGCTTAAGGGCGGGTTGCCTACGATTGCGGTGCGCGACATGGTTTTGCAGGCGCGCGAAGGGGATCTGGTGATTGCTACCTTCGGGCGCGGGTTTTATGTGCTCGACGATATTTCGGCTTTGCGGCAGATGAAGGCTGAGTCGGTGGAGCAGGCTTCGGCGTTGTTCCCTGTGAAAGATTCGCTGCTTTATATCGAGCGGCATCCGCTGGGTGGTCCGAAGAAAGGCTATCAGGGAGATGCGTTTTTTACGGCCGACAATCCTCCTTATGGGGCAGTTTTTACGGCTTATTTGAAAGAGAAGCGGAAGACTAAGAAGGAAAAGCGGCAGGAGGCGGAGAAGGACGCGGCTAAGAAAAATCAGACTTTGCCATATCCCTCGCACGATGAGTTGCGAGCTGAGGCGGAAGAGGCTAAGCCTGAGGTTTACTTTTTGATTTATGACGAAGCGGGCGCGCCGATTCGGCGAGTGGAGGGCAGCATCGAGGGCGGATTTCAGCGGGCGGCCTGGGATTTGCGGTATCCGGCGGTTTCGTTGCACGAGCATGCCGATGAGGGCGAGGATTTTGCGCCTGCGGCGTCGCAGGGTCCGCTGGTGATTTCTGGGGCTTACTCGGTGCGTATGTTCCAGAAAGTGGATGGAGTGGTTACGGAACTGGCTGGAGTGCAGAATTTTAAAGTTGTGGCTGAGGGCGCTGGTTCGATGACCGCTGGGGATCGTGCGGCGCAAGAGGAGTTTTTGCGCAAGGTGGCGCGGCTTTACCGGGCTGTGTCTGGGGCGCTGCATACGGCGGAGGATGTGGAGGCGCGGCTGAAGGCGATTCGCGGGGCTTTGCGGGAGACTCCTGCGGCGGAGAAGTTGGGTGAGACGGCGGATTCGATTGAGAAGCGCAATCGGGAAATTTTGCGGGCTTTGCGCGGCGATGTGGAGATGCAGAAGCGGAATGAGGCGGTTCCTAGTTCGATTAACGATCGGGTGAATGCGGTTTTGGAGGGGGAACGATTTTCACTCTCTAAGCCTACGCAGAGTCATATGGACGACTACGCTATTGCTGCCGGGGAGTTTGCTGGGTCGTTGAGTGCGCTTCGTGTTTTGGTTGAGGTTGATCTGGCTACGCTGGAGAAGGATATGGAGACGGCTGGGGCGCCTTGGACTCCTGGCAGAGTGCCTTTGTGGACGGATAAGTAAAGAGAGTGGCTGAGGATTTGCGCGGATTTAAGATCAAGATCAACATCAAAATCTTTAACACAGAGGACACAGGGGTTCACGGGGTAAATCAACATCCTTTTATGAGGCGGATTCTTTTGTCTTGGAGTAGCGGGAAGGATAGTGCCTGGAGTCTGCATGTGCTGCGGCAGCGGCGGGAGTATGAGGTTGTGGGGCTGCTTACTACTTTTAATGGCGAGGCTGATCGCGTCGCAATGCATGCGGTGCGGCGGGAGTTGGTGGAGCGGCAGGCTGCGGCTGCTGGGTTGCCTTTGTGGGATGTGGCGCTGCCTTGGCCTTGCTCGAATTTGCAATATGAATTGCTGATGGCTCGCACTTGCGCGCGGGCGGTTGCGGAGGGCATCTCCGGCGTGGCGTTTGGGGATTTGTTTCTTGAGGATGTGCGGGCTTATCGGGAGAAGCAGATGAAAGGTAGTGGGCTGGAGCCGATTTTTCCGGTATGGGGGATGGCTACTGGGGCTTTGGCGCGGGAGATGATTGCATCGGGAGTGCGGGCCAAGCTGACTTGCGTGGATACTGGGAAGCTTGACCGGTCGTTTGCTGGGCGGGAGTTCGATGAGGGGCTGCTTGCGGATTTGCCTTCTGATGTGGACCCTTGCGGGGAACGCGGGGAGTTTCATTCTTTTGTTTATGCGGGGCCGATGCTGAATGGGGTGGTGGGAGTTTCGGTGGGAGCTACTGTGCTTCGGGATTCGTTTGTGTTTGCGGATTTGAATTTCGAGGTGAGCGCTAAAGTGCACAACCCACAATCTTTAACACGGAGGACACGGGGGAACACGGGGTAAATCATTTTGTCCCGTGGCTGATTTTGTTCTTTCGTGAAAGTTGATTGCGTTATCCTCAAGGGGCTGTGGTAAACTCGCCGCCGACTGTTGACTTGCGTTGTGGGGCGCGGCAATCGTTTTAGGGAAATCGTTTCATATTGTTTTGTGTGGGGGAGAACTGGGAAATGGGCCTCGCGTTACTGGTTGTGATCTGGCTGATCACTCTGGCCAGCACCTACTTTTTTGTCGCCAAGTCGTGGCTGCCGGTTGGAGCTTCAGCGGCCGCGGGTTTTATGGACGGACAATTCCACCTCACGCTGATTATTATGGGGGTTGTTTTTCTGGCGGCTCAGCTCTCGCTTGGATATCTTGCTTGGAGATACCGCGAGCAGCCTTCTTCTCCTCCGGTGGCTTATTCGCACGGCAATGTGAAGCTGGAAGTGTTGTGGACTACGCTGACGACAATTCTTTTCGTGGGATTGAATTTGATGGGAAGCAGCGTGTGGGCGGCGCAGCGCTTTGAGCCGGCGGGGCCGGGCGCGGTGCAGGTTGAAGTTACGGGGATGCAGTTTGCGTGGTACTTCCGGTATCCGGGGCCGGATGGGAAGTTTGGCGGGACGAGTATTAAGTTGATGGATCCTTCGGCCGGTGGTGAAGCTGCGGTGGGGCTGGATACTTCTGATCCTGCGTCGAAAGACGATGTGGTGACGGGTACGATGTATTTGCCGGTGGACCGCGAAGTGGATGTTAGCTTGCGGTCGGTGGATGTGATCCACAGCTTTTTTGTGCCGAATTTGCGGTTCAAGCAGGACGCGGTGCCCGGACTTAATATTCACTTGCACTTCAAGCCGACTGCGGTTGGCGAATATGAAATTGCCTGTGCCGAACTTTGCGGCCTGGGTCATTACAAGATGCACGGCATGGTACACGTCGTCAGCCAGGAGGATTTTGATAAGTGGCTGGCGGCACGGGAGGCGGAGAAACAATAATGGCTACGTCGGCTACCGCGCATGCGCATGCGGGTCCTCAGGGGTTCATTCGGAAATATATTTTCAGCCTCGATCACAAAGTTATTGGCATTCAATATTTTTTTCTGGCGCTGACGGCAGTGTTTGTGGGGATGTTTCTGTCGCTGCTGATGCGCATTCACCTGATCGCGCCGCTGGCGAGTTTGCCGCTGGTGGGCGAGATCAAGCCGGAGACTTATCTCAGCCTGCTGACGATGCACGGCACGATCATGGTGTTCTTCGTGCTGACTACGGCTCCGCAGGGGGGATTTGGAAATTATTTTTTGCCGATTCAGATTGGGGCGCCGGATATGGCGTTCCCGGTCCTGAACATGCTTTCGTTCTGGACTACGTTCGTGGGATTTGTGGTGATCATCGCGGCGTTTTTTGTGCAGGGTGGGGCGCCGTTGCATGGGTGGACGGGGTATCCGCCCCTGAGCGCGGTGCAGTCGGCTGGTCCGGGTGAAGGGCTTGGGGCGGATTTGTGGATTACCAGCATCGCGATTTTTTGTTTGGCATCGCTGATGGGGGCGCTGAATTTTCTGACGACTACGCTTGATATGCGGGCGAAGGGCATGACGATGATGCGCATGCCGCTGACGGTGTGGTCGTGGTTTATCACGGCGATACTTGGGCTGCTGGCGTTTGGCGTGCTGCTTACGGCGGGGATCTTGTTGCTGATGGACCGCAATTTGGGCACGAGCTTTTACGTGCCGCAGATTATTGTTAACGGGCAGATCATGCTGCACAAGGGCGGATCGCCATTGCTGTGGCAACATCTGTTCTGGTTCTTCGGGCATCCGGAGGTTTACATCGCGATTCTGCCGGGCATGGGTGTGACGTCGCAGATTCTTTCGACGTTCTCGCGCAAGCCGATCTTCGGCTACAAGGCGATGGTTTACGCGATGCTTGCCATTGGATTCTTCGGGTTCATGGTGTGGGGCCATCACATGTTCATGAGCGGCATGAGCCCTTATTCGGCTTTTGCTTTCTCGCTGCTGACCATGTGCATCGGAGTGCCTTCGGCGATCAAGACGTTTAACTGGCTGGGGACAATGTACAAGGCGCGCATTCGTTTCCAGACGCCGATGCTTTATGCGATTGGATTCGTTTCTTTGTTCGTTTCCGGCGGATTGAGCGGGCCGTTTCTGGCGCAGCCGGTGCTCGACATTCAATTGCACGATACTTATTTTGTGGTGGGTCACTTCCACCTGATCATGGGCGTGGCTGCGATCTTTGGAATGTTTGCGGCTACCTATTACTGGTTCCCGAAAATGTTTGGGCGGATGATGAATGAGACTTGGGGACGAATCCACTTCTTCATCACGCTGATCGGAACCTACGCCATCTTTATGCCGATGCATTATCTGGGCATGGCTGGAGGCACGCGGAGATACTCGCAATATACGGAAGTGGCGTACTTGCAGAAGCTGATGCCGATTCATCAGTTCATGACTTACGCGGCGATTATCACCATCGCGGCGCAGTTTATTTTTGTGATCAATTTGTTCTGGAGCATGTTTAAGGGGCCGAAGGCTAGCGACAATCCCTGGGAAGCGACTACTTTGGAATGGACTACCGCAACGCCGCCGCCACATGACAATTTTGGCGGGGTGACGCCGGTGGTGCATAACGGTCCTTATGAGTATGGAGTTCCGGGTGCGGCTCGGGATTTCGTGATGCAGACAGATCCGCCGGTTGCGTCGTCGGGGCACTGAAGAGTGCCTCGGGGGCTAAAGCCCTTGTTGATTTCAGGGGTTTTACGCGGCGCTGAAGCGCCGCTCTTCCACGGAACTGCACGCGTTTGTGAGTTTTTCCGCAGCTCCTAGGGAGGGGAAGGTTGATCGCAGCGCTGAAGCGCTACGCCGCCTAAAGGCTTGCTTGGGAAGGCTTTGCGGCTCAGGATTTTTTATATGGCGACTTATACACCGAGCACTCCGATGAATCAGTTGGGTCGCGGCGGAAGTGTGCCGGTGCCTCCGAATGGCGGAGGAGATGACGGTGGCTTTTCGGATTCGGGGTTGCCTAACTATGCGGCTCGGCTGCGACGGGCGCGACTGGGAATGATTTGCGCTATTGTGACCGTCAGCATGGTGTTTGTGTCGCTGACCAGCGCGTACATTGTGCGGCGGGGCTTGCCGACCTTTGACGACTCCACGCGCACTTACTTTCGCGATTGGGGCTCGGTGCAGTTGCCCTGGGTGCTGCTGTTCATCAATACGGCAATACTTTTGGTTAGCAGCCTGACGATGGAGGGCGCACGACGCCAGATTGCGCGACGCGCGGCGCTGGCTCCGGTGCGGTCGATTCCCGGAGTTTCTTTGGGAGACGAGCGAAGTTTTCCGTGGCTGGGCGTGACGGCGGTTCTTGGATTTGGATTTCTGATTGGGCAGTGGATGGCTTGGGGCGAACTTAAGGCGCGCGGGTTTTTGGTCAGCACGAATCCTGACAGTTCGTTCGTTTATTTATTGACTGCGGCGCATGCGGTGCACCTGACTGGCGGCATTATTGCGTTGCTGTGGGCGAGCATCACTTCCCTGCTGCACCGGCCTGTCGAGGGGCGGCGCATTGTGGTGGATGTCGCGGCTTGGTACTGGCATTTTATGGCGGTCCTGTGGATTTATGTTTTTGCGTTGTTGGCATTTGCAAGGTAGTTCGCTGGCCGAGAGACTTGGCGCTGCAGGCTAGTTGCATAGGTCCTTCGCGCAAAGAACGCGCTCAGGATGACTAAAGGGAAAGGGAGATTCGTGAATGGCTGACGCCACGCTGCAACACAATGCCGCTGCCGCACATGGAGTGGCGGGCGAGTACGAGGCTCCGCTGTTTGGGGCTTATTCGAAAAAAGTTGGCATGTGGCTGTTTCTCGCCTCGGACTCGCTGACGTTCGGGGCTTTGCTGTTTGCCTTCAGCTACAACCGTATTTACACTGCGTGGCCCACGCCGTTTGGCAAGGAAAGCATTATCAACGCTACGATTATGACGGCGTGCCTGCTTTCGAGTTCGCTCACGATGGTGATGGCCGTGTTTGCGGCGCAGCGGCACGATAGTTCGAAGACGCGGCTCTGGCTGCTGGCGACAATGGTGTTCGGTACGGCGTTTATCGTGCTGCATGGAATGGAGTGGACGCATTTAATCCATGAGGGTTTGAGCCTGCCGGCGTTTCCGAAACCTGCCGGGCAACTGGATACGGAGTATGCCAAGATCTCGAAGGGCGTGCCACAGTTCGCGGCGACGTTCTTTGGGCTGACCGCGATGCACATGCTGCACGTGACCATCGGCGTGATTTACCTGGGCGTGGTTGCGCTGCGTAAATGGTTCCTGCCGATTCTCGGAGTGATCTACATTGGAGCTTACTTTGCGATTCCGGCGGACAATGTTTTTCACTATGCGGTCCACGCGCTGCTGATCGGGCTGATTCTTTCAGCGATCATTCTTTTCTTGAAACCGAAAGACTATGACGCGCATGATGTGGAAGTGTCGGGATTGTATTGGCACTTTGTGGATTTGGTTTGGATGTTCATTTTCCCGTTGGTGTATTTGATGTCGACGAAGATCTAGGAGCGGCGGACCGTATCGGAAACTGACGATGGTGTGGCGCAGGCGAGTTGCATAGGTCCTTCGCGCAAAGAACGCGCTCAGGATGACAAAGGCTTAGAGTTCGCGGAGATAAGACGATGCATGATGTGGCGAAGCATGATGATAGCAAGGGGCAGTATTTCTGGGTGTGGGCAGCGCTGCTGGTTCTGACTGCGGTTGAGGTGTGGCTCGGTTACCGGCAGATATTTGAACCGGTGCGGATGCTGCAGGTGCTGCTGCTGCTGTCGGTGATCAAATCGGCATTGATCATTGGCTACTTCATGCACTTAAAATTTGAAAAGGCGATCATGCGCTGGATGCTGGTGATCTCCGTGACGGGATGCTTTGTGATTATGTACTTTTTCTTTTTTCCGGACGCTGACCGCGTGAAGCCGCCGCCGAGTGGCGTAGGAATCGGACAAAAATCGTGACATTTTTGCGTAATGTTTTCGCAGTTCTTTTGCTGTCCGGTGCTTTCTGGGCAG
The DNA here is from genome assembly GCA_050011375.1 of Candidatus Sulfotelmatobacter sp. Lineage (GTDB taxonomy): Bacteria > Acidobacteriota > Terriglobia > Terriglobales > Acidobacteriaceae > Sulfotelmatobacter. The sequence goes on along the minus strand of JBEKJF010000054.1, from coordinate 4,896 downwards.
CGCCTGCGTTTGGGCAGGGTTGTGCGATGTGCAATGCGAATGCGAGGGCCACTCCTAAGGAGGGTCAGCAGGCGCTGAATCGCGCGGTGCTGGTGTTGTTGCTGCCCCCTGTGGGCATTATGGTGGTTGGCGCTGTGCTGGCTTTCCGGTATGGAAAGCGGCGCGATCAGGATCCGGATTAGATTTTCTGGCGAGACAGCGTGCCGTCCCCTTCGGCTTCGCACAGGGCAGGCTCTAACGGGACTTGTTCCCTTCAATCGATCTTACCGGCAGTCTGCCGATCGATCCATTTTCGATCAGGCTCGTACGTAGCGTCACTCGTAATACGCCGGCAACTTCTTTTGCGAGTCACTTTGGGACTGATCGTGGTTGATCCAGAGTTGCGCGTGTTCTTTCGCGATGACTGCCGCTAACTTGTCCATGGACTGGAGCGAGGCCTGCTTGTTCCAGTTATTGTCAGGGACGTAGCGATGTTCGAAGCTTGTTTGGAAATGCACGGCATCGCCGCTGAGAATTACCGGTCCAGTTTTAGGGAGCCGCACGAGCAAAGATTGATGGCCGGGCGTGTGTCCGGGAGTGGAGAGCAGTACGAGGCTGCCATCGCCGAAGATGTCGAGGTCGCCGTCGACGAGCTTTACCGGATGCTTTTTGTTGAAGCCCACGGTGTCTTGCCGGCTTCCAGCCCATTCATACTCGACTTTCTGCACCAGCATCAGCGTGTTGGGAAACATTTCGATGTTCCCCGCGTGATCGGGGTGGCTATGAGACACGGCCATCAGGTTGATGTCTGAGGGCTTGACGTGTATCTCTTCGAGTTGGGCCGCGAGCGTGATTGGCTTGCGCCAGATCGGACCGGTGCCAGGACCCCATTCGTGAAACACCTCCTCATGATTTGGGAGCTGCGCAACAGCATCATCGATGCCCGTGTCCCACAGGACCCAGCCCTGAGTGTGGTGGATGAGGTAACAGTGTCCGGGAAAGCCGATGGAAGTTCCGACGTTGACTCCGGGTGTCCAATGCGATTCGTCGGAGCCGGTGCCGTCGCCGCAATCGATCACATAGAGACGGTCTACTCCGGATTTGACTTGCGGGGTGGGGGCGGCGGAAATTCGAGTGCCAGGCGTGGCTATTGCCAGCGCTAAGACCGCAACCAAAAAGGCAAACGTAACGTTTGCTTTCATGAAGTCCTCCATTCGAAATCTGATCGAAGTGGGTAAATCGCCGGCCAGTTCTCTTCTACAGGTGAGAAGCCGTGCTGGGCGCTTGAGGCCGATTAAGGTTGGAAGCCGTCCGCCATCCACTTGGCGAATAGTTCAATGCGAGATTGCTGCCAAGGACCTTCTCCTCTTGGCGGAGGTGGTGGCATGACGGCGCCGCCGATTCCACGAATGCGATCGTAGATGGCGGCAGCGTTCTTTTTGACGTCATCGTAATTTGCCAGGTTGAAGGCCTTGCTCATGCCTTGAATGTCTCGGTCTGTAAAGAGCGGGCGAATGTCGATTTGAAAGCTTGTCGTTTTTGTCATTGTGCCTCTCAGGTGTTGGTTTCATTCGGCCACAACAAAATAGGTCGCGCAATTGGACGATGGTATTGCCGATGCTTTTGTATCGACTGCAGTTTGTTGGGGACTGAGGCGCCGGACTGCGGATACGAGGGCTTCGTCGATACCAAGGTCCAATTGTTTAGTCTCGTCGCTCGTGGCTTAATGGTGGTCTTTCGAATGGTGACCGTTTCGAGATGCATGTTATTCGAGTTTAGAATTGTTTGTGAAGGAGAACACACTATGAGCAAGCACCTCGATTCGCTGTACCAGAATCTTGTCAACGGCAAGCTGCCCCACAATTTGAGTTGGAGCGAAGCTGTCGACCTTGTCGAGCATTTGGGTGAGGTCCAACCGAACGGCAATGATGAGTTTATATTTCGCGTCGGAGGGCAACGCGTCTTTTTCAAGAAGCCGAACACCCATGATCTTGGCGTAGAGGAAGTTTCGCGGCTGCGTAAATTCTTGAAGGAAGCCGGACCGGATGCGCATAAATCAGGTGCGCACACGGAGCAACCGGTCCAGCCCGGCCGGATGATTGTCGTCATCGACCACCACGCAGCCCATGTTTACCAGGATCTCGGTGGAAGCCGTCCGGCGGACGAACGCAAGGTGCAGCCTTACGATCCTTATCATTTTCATCATCATTTGATTCATCGAAAGGAAGCCGACTACCGTGGCGAGCGCGTGCCCGAAGAGGATTCGTTTTATGAGGAGATCGCGAAAGACATCACTCCGGCGAGTGGGATCGTGCTCATCGGTCACGCCACCGGAAAAAGCAACGCCGCCGAATTCTTGAAAGGATATTTGAAGACGCATCATCCCGACATTTCTCGGCGGGTCATCGCTACGGAAAATGCAGATCTTTCGGCAGTGACTGAGCCGGAAATCGAGGCACTGGCGAAGCGGCACATGATCGCGGCCGCTTAACCAGTTGTTGGGTTCGCCTGTCACACCGGGCGCCGCCGCTACTTAGGTATTGCCGAGCATCAGGCTTGACTCGTGAAGCGGGCTGCGAAGTTTCCGAAGATGAAGTCGCGACAGCTTTTGCTGCAGACTTCGTCCTGAGAATTCGCGATTGACCGAAACTCATCAAATCAGCGTCATTTTTATGCACCGCTTAGACATCGACAAAAGAATCGATGGCCGTCCCGGTGCGCGACGAGTTGGCAATCATAGAACGAGTTGGCAATCATAGAACCTCTAAGTTGCCGATACTTTGCAAAAAGGGCGGTTATAATAAAAGGTTCGACAGCGCTCTCGGAGGCCGTTGGGAATGCTCCCAGCGGGTGACGGCGTTGTTAGCGGTTATTTCATGTCTGATCTCATCTCTCATCCGACTAGTTCGATACCGAGCTCGACACTCGGCCCGACCTTCGCCGCGACGGCCGAGGATGGGATTGTGGTGCGCGGCGCTCGCGTTCATAACCTGAAGAACATCGATTTTGAGATTCTGCACAACACTCTGACCGTGGTGACAGGAGTCTCGGGGTCGGGCAAGTCTTCCCTTGCCTTTGACACTATTTATGCGGAGGGCCAGCGGAGGTATGTGGAATCGCTGTCGGCTTATGCGCGGCAGTTTTTGGAGCGGATTGAGAAGCCTGACGTAGATTCGATTGAGGGCATCGCCCCGGCGGTTGCGATCCGGCAGAAGAATACTACGCGCAATCCCAGGTCGACGGTAGCGACGGCTACTGAGATTTACGATTACTTGCGGTTGCTGTTTGCCCGCGTCGGGCGTACTTATTGCGCGAACTGCGGCAGCGAAGTGAAGAAAGATACTGTGGACGAAATCGCGGACGCGGTGCTGGCCTTGGATCCGGGTACGCGGGTGCAAATTATTTTTCCTTTGCAGGCTGCTGCTGCCACGCCGAGGGAACCGGAGAAGAAGGCTGCGCGCGGGAGTAAGTCTAAGAAAGCTTCTGCGCCTGACTCTGGGTTGACCGAGCAGCTTAAGGCTCGTCTGTTTGATTTGCGAAAGGCGGGGTTTAACCGGCTTTATCAGGCGGGGCAAGTATTTGAGTTCTCTACGCCGGAGTCGTTGCTGGATATTCGCTTCGATCAGCCGGTGTTTATGCTGGTGGACCGGCTTGCGATTTCCGCGGACGCGCGCACACGCATTGTAGATGCAGTGGAAACGGCGTACCGGGAAGCCGGAGAAGTTATTTTTGATTTGCCTCCGCATGGAGATCAGGCGGCGCGGCAGTTGCGGTTTGCGCAGCGCTTCGAATGCAAGAACTGCAATCTGCGATATGAAGAACCCGAGCCGCGACTATTTTCGTTTAACAATCCCTACGGCGCGTGTGCGCGGTGCCAGGGATTTGGCAATACGATCGACTTCGACCTGGGGCGCGTCATTCCTGATCCCATGAAATCTCTGGGTGAGGGCGCGATTGATCCATGGAACAAGCCGAAGTACCGGCCTGTTTTCGCGGAGATGAAACGCTTCGCCAAACAGGAAGACATCCCGCTGGATGTGCCGTGGGTGGAGCTCGATGCGGCACAACAGGAACTTATACAAGATGGGGATGGAAAGTTTCTCGGCGTGCGCGGATTCTTTCAGTATCTGGAGCGAAAAAAATATAAGCTGCACATTCGCGTGTTTTTGAGCCGCTATCGCGGGTATTCGACTTGTCCTGACTGTCGCGGGACTCGCCTGCGATTGGAAGCGCGGCAGGTGAAGATCAACGGCAAAAACATTTGTGATGTCTGCGCGATGACGGTGGAAGACGCGGCTAAGTTCTTCGCCGGAGTTCAATTGAGTCCGGAGGAAGCTGAGATTGCGGAGCGTTTGTTGCAGGAGATTCGCGAGCGATTGCGGTTTCTCAATGATGTTGGCCTGGAATATTTGACGCTGGATCGATTGTCGTCGACGCTTTCGGGCGGCGAAGCGCAGCGCATTCAACTTGCTACTTCGCTCGGGTCGCGCCTGGTGGGCACGCTCTACGTGCTGGATGAGCCATCGATTGGATTGCACAGTCGCGATACGCACCGGCTGATCAAGATTTTGCAAGATCTGCGCGATTTGGGAAACACGATTCTGGTGGTCGAGCACGATCCTGACATCATGCGGACCGCGGATCGGATTCTCGATCTCGGTCCGGGGGCTGGAGAGAACGGTGGGAAGCTTGTGGCTGCGGGAACTTATGAAGAGATCTTGCGGAATCCGGCTTCGCTCACGGGGCGCTACCTTGCGGAAGATTTGCGCATTCAAGTTCCGGCCGTGCGGCGGCAGCCGGGAGCGCAGCAGATCAGAATCAAGGGCGTGCGCGCGAACAATCTGAAGGGCGTCGATTTTTGTATTCCGTTGGTGATGCTGGTGGCGATCACGGGAGTTTCGGGCTCCGGGAAATCTA
>JBEKJF010000053.1:0-17388 GCA_050011375.1 Candidatus Sulfotelmatobacter sp. | reverse complement strand
GCCATCGGTTCAACATTCGACGTGTCGAGTTCGTTGAGCCTGTCGATGTAGCCGAGAATCGAATTCAGGTCACGCACCATACGGGCTCGCTCGTCGGCGGAAAGCTCCAGGTTGGCCAGGTCGGCCACGTAGGTGACGTCTTTTTCTGTGATTTTCATGTTGTGCGAATGGCTCCTGAAAACGGCGTCGAAAAACAAAGCGCCGTTTCAGATTTACCGAATCACAAACTCAATCCTCTCCACTTTTTGGCCGGAGTAGCGATTGAGTTGGGCGACGTATCGCGGAGCGAGGCCCTGCATCTCGCGCTTCCATCCCGCATCTGAAACCTCAACGCGAAGCACACCGCCGGCGAACTCCAATACTCGCGTGCGATCGGCGACGACAGAGCCGCAAACCAGCGGCCACGCGAGCGCAGGGGCTTCGCCTTGCGGCACACGCCGCAAAGATCCCATCACAATTTTTTCGAGTCCTGCGGCTACTGGCTCCAATGAAACTCCCCGCTTTCAGTGAGATTGGGAATCCGATTTTAGCAGGTTCGCATGCCTGGAGATTGCCGCGAGCCTGCATAAATACGGCTGTGGATTTCGCCTGAAAATATTGTTATGACGCGAACTTGATGAAGGCTGAAATTCTATTTATTCCCTGGTACCCCCCTCCCCACCCGGTATATTGGAATCTGTAAGATAGCGGGAAATTGAGAAGTAATCTAAGGGCTGCAATCACTTACGGGGAAAATCTTCACCACAAAAGACTTGCGGGCGTGAACTTTTCAAACTGCTGGTTCACCCGGCTTCGTGATCATGGCCTTAATTTAGTTGCGGCGCAAGGTCAGATGTCACAAGTGCCTGTGGAAAACGGGGCTTTGCCGGTGCGGATTGGCTTACGCGTTGGGCCGGTTGAGCGGGAGATCCTTCGGCTTCGCTCAGGGCAGGCTCTTCGCTCCGCCTGAAAAGCGGCTACGCTCAAGATGACAAAATGTCCTGAAAGGCGGCTACGCTCAGGATAGCGCCAATACTGGAGTTACTACTCAAAAATAGATTATGGGGAGATGCCATTTGCGTCTTGCGGAAATTTGGCTTGCACAAATTCCATTGCCGCTTCGTGGGAGCTGAGGCCTCCTTCTAGTTGAGCGTCTTCGACGGCGTCGAGGATCTCACGAAACCTTGGACCGGGCGCATATCCGGCGGCGATCAGATCGTCGCCCGTCACTAAAGGTTTCGGCCGAATCTTTTCTGGAGGAATTTCGGCAAGCTTCTGCTCAACGAACTCATAGGTGCTCAGATTGCGATGACTGGCGAGGCTGTCGGCGCGGTGCAACGCGAGATGCTCGTCGAAAGCGGGCATGCGCAGGAATTTTTTCAGTGTAGATTGGTTCATGCGCGTGGCGTGACTGAAGCGCATGTGATTGTCGACCAGTGCAAGAATCTGAGCCGTGTCGTGATTGGAAAACCGCAGGCGCTCGCAAATCTCTTCGGCGATCTTTACTCCGACGTCGACATGATTATCGAAACGGATGCGGTCGGGCGCCACGCGGAAGGTCGCGGGCTTGCCTACGTCGTGCAGCAGCGCGCCCCAGGCCAGCGTCGGCGGGCATGGGTTTGGCAAATTCTCGAGCAGCAGCAGCGTGTGCGCAAATACATCGCCTTCGGGATGAAATTCAGGTGGCTGTTGAACGCCCTTCATCGCCGAAATCTCCGGCAGCACCTCTTTCAGTAATCCGGTTTGATCCAGCAGAAGAAAAGCTCGGCGGCCATGACCTTCGGTGAGCATCTTGGTGATTTCATCGCGCACGCGCTCGCGCGAGACGACATTGATTTCATGCGCTGCTCGCTCGATCGCGGTGAAGGTGTTTGCTTCGATCTCGAATTCAAAGCGCGCCGCGAAGCGCACTGCCCGCAGCATTCGCAACTTGTCTTCCGCGAAACGCTGGGCAGGATCACCGATGGCGCGGATGATACCGGCCTCGAGGTCTTTGCGTCCGCCGACGAAATCGAGAACTTCGCCGACCACGGGATCGAGCATCATGCCGTTGATGGTGAAGTCGCGCCGGGCTGCGTCCTCTTGCGGACCCTGGCTGAAACGAACTTCATCGGGACGGCGGCCATCGGAGTAGCCGTGGTCGCTGCGGAAAGTCGCCACCTCTATGGTGTGGCTTCCTTTCGCGTTTTGCACATCTCCGGCTGAACGCTCAACCACGGGGTTCACGGGGTAAAGCGGAACGAGTACGACACCAAATTGCGCTCCTACCGCGTAGGTATCAGGAAAGATCTCCATTACTTGCACAGGCGTTGCACTGGTTGCTATGTCATAGTCCGCGGGCTCGCGCCGAAGCAGAAGATCGCGCACGCACCCGCCCACCAGGTAGGCTTGGAAGCCTTGCTGGCGCAAGGTTTGGATGATTTTGGTGGCAAGGTCTTTGGACATGAAGCTGCGCCAGGAAATCCGGCACGCCTTCATCATAACTCTGACTCGTTGCACAGAATTCGTCCTGATTTCAGAGACGGGCTTTAGCGCGGAGATCACGGAGAACGGCGCGCGGAGTTCGCGAAGAGAACTTGCAACTGGGAGCTAGAAACTGGAAACTGTAGTTAATGTCAGACGCTTACATCCTGGGTATTGAAAGCTCCTGCGACGAAACTGCGGCGGCCGTGGTGCGGTCGGGTGAGCAAGTGGTTTCGAACGTAGTGGCTTCGCAGATCGCAACGCATCAGCCTTACGGAGGCGTTGTGCCTGAACTCGCGTCACGCGAGCACCTGCGGGCGATTGTGCCCGTGGTGCGGCAGGCGCTGGCTGAAGCCAATCAGAATTACAAATCCGTGGATGCGATCGCAGTGACGCAGGGGCCCGGCCTTGCGGGAGCGTTGCTGGTCGGCATCAGCTATGCCAAGGCGCTGGCGTTTGCGCTCGACAAGCCGTTGATCGCAGTGAATCACCTTGAGGGGCACATTCATGCGGTTCTGCTCGAGGAACGGCAGAAGGGAAATTACGAGCAGCAATTTCCCGTGCTTGCGCTGGTGGTTTCCGGAGGACATACGCATCTATATCTCGCGGCGCGAAAAGGCCTGGGATGGACGTATGAAAACATTGGGCACACGCGCGACGACGCGGCCGGCGAGGCGTTCGACAAAGTCGCCAAGCTGGTTGGGCTGGGTTATCCGGGAGGTCCGATTGTCGACCGGCTCGCTCCGCACGGCGATGCGACGGCGGTGAAGTTTCCTCCGGCGCAGATTAAGCACCGCGATCGCCGGGTTCACCGCGGAGGGAACTACGGCGGCGAAAAAGAAGTTGATAGCGATCGTCCGCGATTTGATTTTTCCTACAGCGGCATCAAGACTGCGGTGCTGCGCTATGTGGAGATTCACGACATGCAGCGGTCGATCGAGATGCGCCGAAAGGCTTTGGCCAACATTGCCAAGCCGAAGCTCGAAGACTATCTGGCGAATTGCGACAAGCGGACTCTCGACCTTGTCGCTTCGTTTCAGCGTGCGATTGTGGAAGATCTGATTGGCAAGACTTTGACTGCGGCGCGCGCTTATGACGTGGCTACACTTTTCGTTACTGGTGGAGTCGCGGCGAACAGCGAATTGCGCCGCACATTCGAGCGCGACGGCGCTCAGGAGGGGCTGCCGGTATATTTTCCATCGCGTCCGCTTTCGACGGACAATGCGGCGATGATTGCGGCGGCGGCTTATCCGAAATTTCTTGCGAAGGATTTTGCTGCCATGGATTTTTCGGCTGAGGCAGGACTTGTCTTGCGCTAGTCGCTTCGGCGGATATCCCTCAGAGAGTGAACGGCCCTTCTTGTATTCGTCCGTGCTACTGTTTCGTGGCTGTCCAAGTCCCGGCATCGCTCGCGTAGTAGCACGAACTGCGCGTTATTGCGTAGTTCCCCTGGGTGCTAGTGGAAGTGATGGTTCCAATTATTGTGACGGAAGCCCTGCAGTTAGGGCGAAGCGGAAGTGCGCAGGCCAACGAGCGGCGGGTCGAGCACTGGGACAGGGATCCGCGGCCTCATGTTGCGATAGCCCTGACGCCAAGGGTGATCGGGCTTGGCCTTTCTCGCCGCCACCGCGCGGACCACAGGTGGAAGGCGGATACGATGGAGCGGGTGCGGGAGATTTACGAAAGGCAGAGCTAAAATCTTGACACTTCCCAAGCAAACAATTCTTCCTTTGCTTTCCCATGGGTAAGTCTTAGAATAACTGCCCATGAATGCGGCGGTCGCCAACTTAACCCCGAACCTTGCGCCGGACCCTATCATCGAGCGTCTGGAGGACCAGATTGGCTGGTACGACCTAAGAAGCAGATCTAACATGCAGTGGTATAAGCGGATCAAAATAACCGAGATTGTTTCTGCCGCTGTCATTCCCTTCCTCGCCGCATCCCATGCTCCTCACGCTGCCATCGTAACCGGCGTTCTCGGCATATTCATTACGGTGTTTGAAGGCCTGCTGCAGCTGAACCAGTTTCACGAGAACTGGATTCGCTACCGCTCCACCTGTGAGGCCTTGAGGCACGAGAAATACATTTTCCTGGCCAACGCGGCGCCCTACTCAGATGTGGGGAACGCTCGCGCGGTGCTGGCGGAGCGGGTCGAGTCGTTGGTCTCGCAGGAGCATGCGAAGTGGGCCTCGGTTCAGCAGCAGGCTCCAAAGGGGAACTCGGTCTAATCCGCTGTTCGCGGCGAGCCGCCGGTACTATTTCGAGTTGGTTGGGGGGAGAGCAAGTTGGGTGGCATCTTTGTCAGCTATCGACGCAGCGACTCGCAGGGTGAGGCTGGCCGTCTGTTCGACGAGCTCGTCCAGAGCTTCGGCGAAGACACGGTATTCATGGACGTGGCCGCGATCGAAGCTGGACGCGATTTCCGCAAAGCGATTGAAGAAGGCGTGGTTAAGTGTGGAGTCCTTCTGGTGTTGATGGGTCCGGAATGGCTGGACGCCAAAGATGAAACCGGGGCGCGCCGTCTCAACGACCCCGGCGATTTCGTTCGCATCGAGACGGCTTCGGCCTTGAAGCGAGACATCCCGGTGATTCCGGTGCTGGTGCGCGGCGCCCAGATGCCGCGGGCAGAGCAACTGCCAGACGAACTGAAGGAGTTGGCATATCGCAATTGCGTCGAATTGACCCATGCCCGCTGGCGATCCGACATCCATCTGCTGATTGAAGCCCTGCGCCGCATGGGAGCGGACGCCAGTCAGATCGCAATCGCACCCATCCAGCAAGCCGCGGACCCAGCGCGACAGGGCTCTTCACCCACGGAAGCGACAGTTTCATGGGCGCCGCAGGATGAACGTTCCACGCGTATCGACCCCGCCCTTATCCAGCGCGTCACCCGTGAACTTGCGTTCCACATCGGACCGATTGCCGCCATTGTAGTGAGGCGCGCAGCCCCCAACTCCAGCTCAGTCGAAGATCTCTATCTCAAAGTTGCGGATGAAATCGACTCCCCGCGTGAGCGCGAGAAGTTCCTGGCCCGCATTCGCAGTTAGCTCACCACCGTCCCGTTGCACTCACCCCAGCATCTTAAGAGCCTTGGCAAGACTGACGTGCATGCGATTGAACGACGCGGTGACCGTGGCGACTTCGTCGCTTCCCTTCACTGGCAACGGAGGCAGATCCACTTCTCCCTTACTGACGCGGTCGCCAGTCTCCGACACCAGCTTCAACGGCCGAATCACGATGAAGTAAACCGCCGCATCCAGGGCAACGATGGTGGCAACGAGAGTGACCAGGAGGTATAGGAGTAGCTGATGAAACGCCCGCTTGGCGTTCTGCACTGGCACAGACATAGGGATGGATACGATCTGAGCGGCCACGATGGAGCCCGGCTTCCAGTCGAAGCCGTTGTTGGAACCGTAAGTCGCGATCATGGCTGGCGGAGCCGCGGCGGGCCGGCTGTGACATTCCATGCAGGGCGGAGCGGCTGCGAGGGGGGCTGCGAGATATAAGTAAGGCCCCATAGGCGTTGGGCGCTCTCCTGTTTTATTTTTCTCGTCAGGATGGTCCCGCAGATATCCAATCACGTCGGCTTCCCAATCGGTGGCACGATGCTCGAGATTGGTCGGGTTCAGCGTGGCTTCGCGGTAGGTGTAGTCGGGATAGTCTTTCCGCAGCCGGCTGAAGGTACTGAGGGCCGCGAAAGCCGGGACGGTCTCGGCCAGGAATCGCGTCCTATGCTGCGGGTTACGCTCCAGCAATGGCCTTAGATCGGAAGACGTGTAGTCGCGCACCGAATTGGCGCTGGCCATCATCAGCTTAGCCGCCTGCAGGACTTCGTCCCGGGCGTTGTCTAGGAGGAAGGTATACGTGACTTGCGAGATAATCACTCCCCCCACTCCAAACAGCACTAGCAAGATGAGATTGAACTTAGTCAGCAGCTTCATAGTTGAGCTCCTGTAAGGAAGCTGAGTCTGGTCCACCGGCACTACGTGGCGCTGGCGGCCGCAAGGTCTCGGACTTAGTAACCGCGACACCTGCGCGGGACAATCGAAACCTAAAAACGATAGACTCAGTTATACTTCGCATCCAGTGTTTGTGCCAACCGATTGTTTGTAGCAGAAGATAGCGGGGGCCTAACGCCGCGCAGACGCTCAGTGGCTGTGGTGATGATGCTCTTCGCTCTCGCCTACCGGAATCACGCACCCATGCGCCACTTCGCATTCCACGTGCTCAAACTGAATGGTGGTGTGGTCGATGCGGAAGTCGTGGTGCAGGCACTCTTTCACGTCGCGCAGGATGCGCTCGCTGACCGACGGAGGAATATCGGCAATCGCGATGTGGCAGGAGAGCGCGCGAGTTTCGGAGCCGATGCTCCAGCAGTGCAGGTCATGCACGTCGTTGACTCCCTCGATCGACCGGATCGCGCTGGCGACCAGTTCGAGTTTCACTCCGCGCGGCGTTCCTTCGAGCAGAATGTTCAAAGTCTCTCGCACGATGCCGAATCCTGACCAGAGAATCAACGCTCCGATTCCAAATGAAAGCGCGGAATCGATCCAGGAATCGCCCGTGATCAGAATCGCCCAGCCTCCGGCAATCACTGCGGCGGTTGAAAGCGTGTCGCCCACTTCATGCATCAGCGCGCTGCGAATGTTGACATCGTTTCCAGAGCCCCTGCCCGAGCGGTACAGAAGCCAGGCTATCACTCCGTTCATCACCACGCCCGCGCCGGCGACCCACATCATCACGGAAGCCCGAACGTGCTCGGGATGCTGCAGCCGGCGAAACGCTTCGTAGAAGATGAAGAATGCAACCGCGACCAGCGACACGGCGTTGACCAGCGCGGCCAGCACTCCCGCGCGATGGTAGCCATAAGTCTTGGTGGAGCTAGCGGGGCGCGAGTGCAAATAAACCGCAACCAGAGACAACGCTAACGCGAGAAAGTCCGAGAGATTGTGTCCCGCTTCGGAAAGCAATGCCAGCGAATGAGCGCGAATGCCGGCCACCACCAGCAGCACGATATAGGCGAGGGTCACGCCCAGCGAGATCTTCAGCACACGCTTGGGACTGCCGGCGCCATGAACGTGCACGTGCATTCTTTAAGTGTAAGGGCGCCGGCAGAAGGCTTCAAGAGCAGTGGTCAGTGGTCGGAAGGCAGTGGTCAGTGGTCAGTGGTCGGTGGTCAGTAAAACCGTCAGTTCCCGCAGGCTTTTACTGGCCACTGAACACTGACCACTGACCACTGTTTTCAGCGCCGGATGTTCTGCATATAACGTTCGTTGTAGGCCGTGGTTGTACTCTGTACGAATTCCAGAATGCGGTGCATTTTTTCGCGCGAGTCGCGGCTCATCTCCTTGAACTGCACGGCCACGCCCGATCCAGGATGGATTCTGGCGACCGTTCCCTCCGCGCTTAGAGCGCCTTCTGCATTGGCCTTGGTGTTATCCATGGAAAAGACCAGCTTAATGTCGGATCCAGGAGTCAGAATGACGCTGGTTTCCACATAGCAACCGCCGAGGCTGATGTCGATGAGATTGCCGAAGATCGGTCCGCCGCCCGCCTGCGGATGCAACTCAATCGTGAGCCGGCAGTTCATGCGCGCATGCAGCCGCTGATCTTTCCGCGAGGGCTGTTTTTCTTTCTCGATGTACATGCGACGGTCGGCCTGCGCAAGAAGTTGTTCGGCGTCGCTGCCGTCCTCGGGAGACGCGGCGATGCCTACGCTGAGAGAAAGAATTTCTTCGCCGCAAACATCGAACCCCGCCTGCCGCGCCAGCGGACGCAGCTGCTCTACCCTCTTGGCGGCATCCCCGGCAGCCAGACCCGCGGCAATCACCACAAATTCGTCTCCACCCATGCGGGCCACGTAGTCGTATTCGCGGCAACTGTCTTTCAACGCCTGGGCAAACAGCCGCAACACGCGATTTCCTTCCAAGTGCCCGAAGCGGTCGTTGATCTTCTTGAAGCCGTTCATGTCGCAGACCATCAGAGTGAGCGAAAGATTATCGCGCTTGCAGCGGGCCAGTTCGCGGTCAAGCTGCAGAAACAGCGACCGGGCGTTGGGCAGGCCGGTAAGGTAATCGGTGGTAGCAGAGTTTTCCGCCTGTTGAAACTTCAGGGCGTTTTCAATGGCCAGAGCCATCTTGCCGCTCACCGCCAGCAGAATCCGCAGATGATCGGACGTGAATGCATCTTTCTCGGCGCGGTAGAGCGCGAGAACTCCGATCACACCGGAGACTCCTTCGAGAGGCAGCGCCAGCGCCGAACGCAGAGTGCTGAATTTATCGGGATCGTTCAGGTAGCCCGGCTCGACCGAAGGGTTTCCGTTCACAATCGGCTTCTTGTTCTGCGCCACCCATCCCGAAAGCCCATCACCAAAGGGAATCCGCAAAGACGAGAACAGGCGATAGTTATCGCCGTTCACATACTCGGGGAACAAAATGCCGTCGCGCAAAATGTAAATTGCGATGGCATCATAGGGAACCATCGGTCGCAGTTTTACGGAGAAGACAGAGAGCGTTTCGCCCAGGCTCAACGACGCTCCGAGGTCCTGGCTCAGCTCAAACAAGGACTGAGCTTCCTGGCGCGCGGCCGCAATTGACGATAGAAAAGTCGCTTCGCGCCCCGGCGCATCCGAGACTCTCGAATTCTCAAATCCCGCATCCGGTGAAGGCCCGCGTGGCACTTTCAGTTCTGCCGGCAAGGCGGGTGTTCCACCTGTCGCCGTTTGTGCCACGGCCAGGTTCTCCAGACTGCGGTAACGCTTCTGCAGAACATCCACCACTCTCGGATCAAACGCTTTGCCGGACTCTCCCACCAACTTCTTCATCACTTCATCCAGAGGCATGGCTCGGCGGTATTGCCGGTCGGAAGCCAGCGCATCCAAGTAGTCGACCGCGGAGAGAATGCGCGCTCCGATCGGAATCTCCGCACCTTTCAATCCATAGGGATAACCCGACCCATCCCATTTTTCATGGTGTGCGCGCACGATCGGCACCACCGGATAAGGGAAGCGAACTCGTTCCAGAATTTCCGCTCCCACCACAGTGTGAATCTTCATCTTCTCGAACTCTTCCGGCGTCAGCCGGCCAGGTTTCGCGATGATGTGTTCGGGGACCGCGAGCTTGCCGATGTCGTGCAGCAGCGCGGCCGCGTGCAGGGCCTCGAGTTCACTTCCCTTTATGCCCAATTCCTTGGCTACCTCGATGGCATAGATGCGAACCCGCTGCAGATGATCGTGCGTGGTCTGGTCTTTCGCCTCGATGGCCAGCGCCAACGCTTCGATGGTTCGCAGGTGCAGATCCGCCATCTCTTCCACATGCCGCTTCTCGTCCTCAAGCTTACCCAGATATAAGCGGTAGGAACGGTAGATGAGATAAATCGCTGGCACGAACAACAGCGAAGTCTCCCAGTTAAATGCGTGGTTGAACCACGCAATCGCTCCCGCGATGCCGGCGCCGAGCAGGTAATAAGGGAAAGACCAGAAATAACAATCGACCAGAATGCGGAGAAGCGGTTTCCCTTCGCTGAACGAAATCACAATCGCAATCGAGCCGGCGTTGACAATGAAGTAGACCGAAGCCGCCAGGCAAAGAATTAGTGGGCGGTTTACGATCAGCTCGTTGACAAACAAGTTGTGATACGTCAGGTAGGCGGCGGCGGTTGAAAGTGAGCCCGCGCAAACGTTGAACGTCAACTGAATGGCCCCGGGCCGGTTTGCGGACCAACACTGCGCCAGCATTGAGATTGCGCCCAGCGTAATCGCCTCAGAGTAGCTCAGTTCCGCAACGCCCACCAGGATAAACAGGAAGTTCACCGAGAGCGTGCCCGTGATGCCGGGCAGAGTCACGCGCAGACGCGACGCCAGAATCGCGATGCCCAGGTAGCAGATGAACTCCGCGATGTTCTTGCTCTCCTGGTGGATCGCGCCCCGTAAGAGAGCCGCCATACCTGCGACAATCACCAAGGCAACAAACACCTTGGCGCCCGAAGACAAGCCCTTCCACGACTGCGCGCTAGTGGACATATATCCGCAAACAGAAGAATTACGCCACGCTGACCTGGGCCCAGCGCGCGAACTCCCGCTGTATAAGGATAGCCAGCTAACAGCTTTAGTAACAATGATTTGTAAGGCTTGCCGGAAACTTCAGTAATGCCTCACATTACTGATTTCGATACAACTTTTTGAGTACTTCCCGTGTCAGCGGATGGCGACCACAAACCTGGACTAGCCGCTGCTCTCGGTGATCTTGCTCCTACTCAGCTGTGACCAATGTCACAGCCGCGCGGCTTCGCGTCACGGACAATAAGCCTTTACGAGCAAACACTTTGGCAGGCATGGGGAAACATGTTCAAAATTCTGCACGCTGAATTTCTGGCACCGGGCATCAAGCGGTTCGTGATCGAGGCGCCACGCATTGCACGCAAGCAGAAGCCGGGGCAGTTCGTAATCCTGAGGTTAAACGAACAGGGCGAACGTATTCCCATCACGATTGAACACTCCGATGCCGAGCGCGGCACGATCGGCATCGTCGTCCAGTCCGCCGGCAAGACCACCAATCTGCTCAATTCGCTGAACACCGGCGACAGCATTCTGGATGTCGTAGGCCCGCTGGGGAAACCCTCAGAGATAGAAAACTTTGGCACTGTGGTGGTGATGGGCGGCGGGGTGGGCACGGCAATGGCATACCCCACGGCGGCGGCGCTGAAGCGGGCCGGGAATCGCGTGATCTCCATCGTCGGGGCGCGCAACAAGGAACTGGTCATTCTGGAGCGTGAACTGCGCGAGGTCAGCGATGCTCTGATGATCACGACCGATGACGGCACCTATGCCGACAAAGGCTTCGTCACCGACAAGCTGCGGCAGTTAATCGAAAATGGCACGCGCATTGACCTGGTTCTGGCCATTGGCCCCATCCCAATGATGCGAGCGGTGGCGGAGATGACGCGGAAAGAGCGCATCCGCACTGTCGTCAGCCTCAATCCGATCATGATTGATGGCACCGGTATGTGCGGCGGCTGCCGAGTGATGGTCGATGGAAAAAGCGAATTCGCCTGCGTGGACGGACCTGAGTTCGATGGGCACCGCGTGGATTTCTCCGTGCTGGCGCAGCGCAATTCGATGTATCGAGCGGCCGAGCAGAAGTCGATGCAGGAATTTCAGCGCGAGAAGTTACAGCTCGATGCCGTGCCTGCCCAGGAAAAGACTACATGCGCCCTGCACGGAGGTGGCCGGTGACCCAGCCAACGAAGTCTTCTTTGTTAAATGTTCTGCCGCTCAAACAGCGGATGAAAATTCCCCGGCAACACATGCTGGAGCAATGTGCGGAACAGCGCGCCCATAATTTCACCGAGGTTAACCTGGGCTACTCCGAGGAACTGGCGCGGCAGGAGGCTTTGCGCTGCTTGGATTGCGCCAAGCCAGCTTGCACCAATGATTGTCCAGTCGGCGTTAAAGTAAAAGACTTCGTCGCGCTGATTGTCGCTGGCGACTACCTGGGCGCGGCGGCCAAGATTCGTGAGGATAACGTGCTGCCGGCCATCACCGGTCGCGTCTGCCCGCAGGAAGATCACTGTGAAGGCGGATGTCTGATGGGAAAGAAAGTTCAACCGCTCGGCATTGGATATCTGGAGCGTTTCGTTGCCGACTACGAGCAACGCCACCTCGATATCAGCAATCTACCCAAGGCCGCACCGACTGGCAAGAAAGTTGCCATCGTGGGCAGCGGGCCGTCTGGCCTGACCGCTGCGGGCGATCTCGTGCAGAAGGGACATCAAGTCCATGTGTTCGAGGCGCTGCACACACCGGGCGGAGTTTTGGTCTATGGCATTCCAGAGTTTCGCCTACCCAAGCAGATCATCCGCGAGCAGATCGATTACATGCGCGCCATGGGCGTGGAGTTCGAAACCAACGTAGTCGTGGGGCGCACAGTCACCATCGACGAATTAATGAACGAAGAAGGCTACGACGCGGTCTTCATCGGCACTGGCGCGGGACTGCCGCAGTTCATGGGCATTCCCGGCGAACATCTCAACGGAGTCTACTCGGCGAACGAGTTCTTGACCCGCATCAACCTGATGCATGCCTACGAGTTCCCGAAGTACGACGCGCCCATCGTGGATTTCCGCGGCAAGAATGTGGCTGTGATCGGTGGTGGAAACACTGCGCTGGATTCGATCCGATCGGCGTTGCGACTGGGCGCGGGAAAGGCATTCGTTCTCTATCGCCGCAGCGAGGCCGAGATGCCGGCGCGCAAAGAAGAAGTAAAACATGCGCAGCAGGAAGGGATCGAATTTCAAGTGCTCACGGCGCCCATAGAGTTTCTCGACGACGGCAAGGGATGGCTGGCCGGCGCGCGCTGTCAGAAGATGGCACTGGGCGAACCCGATGCTTCCGGAAGACATCGTCCAGTTCCAATTGAAGGCTCCGAATACGAAATTCCTCTATCCGTCGCGGTCATCGCGATCGGGACCAGTGCGAATCCAATTGTGCAGAGCACCACGCCCGGTTTGAATACGAATAAGCGCAATTACATCCAGGCGGACGCAACCACGCAGCGCACCTCGCGGAAAGGCGTTTTTGCCGGCGGCGACATCGTCACCGGGAGTGCGACCGTGATCCTGGCCATGGGCGCTGGAAGGCGCGCCGCAAAATCGATTGACGACTATCTCACCTCCGGCGAGTGGTAAGGGCTTTAGAGGGAAGAGTCCATCATCTCGCGGCAGCGGCGCGCGATCTGTTGCTCTTCCTGTGCAGAGACAATCTGAATCTTATCTGGAGTCAACCCAAGAGAATCGAGGCCGTCGGTTGCCGCAGATCGAATGTGGCTGCTGTGCTCTCCGATGCCGCCCGTGAAAACAAGCAGGTCCACGCCGCCCAGCAGAGCGATATAGGCGCCGATCGATTTTCGTACTGCAACGGCAAAGACGTCGAGCGCAAGGCGGGCATTTGCATCTCCGGATTGCACGCGTTCTTCCAGCGTTTTCACATCGCTCTCGCCGGATGAGAGCGCGAAAAGGCCGCATTGATGATTGAGCAGATTCTCCAGACTGTCGGCATCGAGCTTCTCATTGCGCAACAAATACAGAATGATGCCGGGATCAAGATCGCCAGAGCGCGTCCCCATTGGAATGCCGCCTGTCGGAGTGAGGCCCATCGTGGTATCGATCGATATCCCGTTACGAACAGCACACAGACTTGAGCCGTTACCCAGATGCGCGAAGATGGCTCGCTCGGGGAGCTTTGCGCCGAAGTGATGCACCAGCGATTCGTAAGAGATTCCGTGAAACCCATAACGACGGATGCCTTCGTCGAAATAGCGCTGCGGAAGCGGAAAATGCGAAGCGACTTCCGGGATCGTCTGGTGAAAAGCATCGTCGAAGCAGGCAAATTGTGCGGCCGAAGGAAAGATCGATTGAGCGCTAGCGATCAGCGATAAAGCCTGAGGAATGTGCAACGGCGCGAAGTGCGTTGCCGAACGCAGTTGATCGAGAACTTGCGGCGTAATGATCTGGTGTGTGCGGAGATTGGGGCCGCCGTGCACTACGCGATGGCCTACTGCCACCGGTGCGTCCCCACTGTGTTCCCGTATCGCGGCAGCCAGAGTGTTAAGCGCATCGCTCTGCGACTCGTGAATGCAGTCGCGCTGCAGGAGTGGTTTTCCGTCAGCCGAAAAAATGCGCGAGGATCCACTGTCGCGGCCAATGCCGTCGGCGCTCCCAGTCAGCAGGGGTTCTTCATCGGTGACGCCAAGGTCCGTCACGCCGCGCCGGTAGATGCCGAACTTCAGCGAAGACGAGCCACTGTTGAGCGCCAGAATTGGTCCGCCGTTTCTCGGGTCGTGGACCATGCCTATCCCGGCCACTTCCACTTTCGAATTTCTTCTTTGTCGATGCCCTCGGTGTGAGCGTAGTTGATGCTCTCGATGATCTGACCCTTCAGCCATTCCTTGACGTGCGCACCGACAGAGCGCAGACGCGGGACGCGATCGATGACGTCGATCGCCAGATTAAAGCGGTCGATCTGATTCAGAATCGCAAGTTCGAGCGGCGTATTGATGCTGCCCTTTTCCTTGTACCCGCGCACATGTAAGTTGTCGTGATTTTTGCGCCGGTAACTAAGTTTGTGAATGAGCGAAGGATAGGAATGGAAGTTGAAGATGACTGGCTTGTCGGTGGTGAAGAGCGAATCGAAATCGCGATCCGAGAGTCCATGCGGATGTTCAGTCGCCGGCATCAGGCGGAAAAGATCCACAACATTGACGAATCTTATCTTCAGATCGGGGAAGTGTTCTTTCAAGATTGCGACCGCCGCCAGCGACTCCATCGTCGGAATATCGCCGGCGCATGCCATCACGACGTCGGGTTCTTCGCCGTTATCGCTGGACGCCCAGTCCCAGATGCCGATGCCCTTGGTGCAGTGGGTGACTGCATCTTCCATCGTCAAATACTGCAGATGCTCCTGCTTATCCGCGACGATCACGTTGACGTAATCCCGCGATCGAAGGCAGTGGTCCGTCACGCTGAGCAGGCAGTTTGCGTCCGGCGGTAAATAAATTCGCACGACGTCGGGACTCTTGTTGGTGACCACGTCGAGAAATCCCGGATCCTGATGCGTAAAGCCGTTGTGATCCTGCCGCCACACCAGAGACGTAATGAGAAGGTTGATCGACGGCACAGGCGCCCGCCAATCGAGTTCTTTCTTGGATTTCTCCAGCCATTTGGCGTGCTGGTTGAACATGGAATCAATGACATGGATGAAGGCTTCATAACTTGAAAAGAGGCCGTGGCGGCCCGACAGAACGTAACCTTCAAACCATCCTTCAAGTGTGTGCTCGCTCAACATTTCCATCACGCGGCCGGCGACATCGAGTTCGCCACCGTCAGCGTCATCCGGCTCGAATTCAGCTAGCCAAGTTTTCTTCGATGCCGCGTAGATGGCTGTGAGCCTGTTGGACGCAGTCTCGTCAGGTCCAAAGACGCGGAAGGAACTCATGTTACGGCGCATTACTTCGGCAAGAAAGTGCGCGAGCACGTCAGTAGGCTGCGCGTAAATTCCACCCGGCGCTTTGACTTCGACCGCGTAGTCGCGAAAGTCTGGCAGTTCGAGTTCTCTTCGCAGCACTCCGCCGTTGGCGTGCGGATTGGCGGAGATGCGCCGTGGACCTAAAGGCGCAAGCTCCTGCAGTTCGGGAACGAGCGTTCCGTTGGCGTCGAATAATTCTTCGGGCTTGTAACTGTGCAACCAGTCTTCGACAAGTTTCAGATCTCTCTTATTCGTGGCCGGGTCGGACACGGGAATCTGGTGCGCCCGCCACGAACCCTCTACTTTGTGGCCATTCACGACTTTCGGTCCGGTCCATCCTTTGGGAGAACGAAGTACGATCATCGGCCAGCGCGGCCGCGTGGCATCGCCCGTGGAGCGGGCTTGCTGCTGAATCGAGCGAATTTCCAGGACGCACTGTTCCAGCGTCGAAGCCATCTTCTGATGCATCGCAAGCGGGTCATCGCCCTCGACGAAATAAGGCTTGTGCCCGTATCCGATCAGAAGCGCTTCCAATTCTTCATGCGGGATGCGCGCCAGGATCGTGGGATTCGCGATCTTGTAGCCGTTGAGATGCAGCACGGGCAGCACAGCTCCATCGCGAATGGGATTCAGGAATTTATTCGAGTGCCAGGCTGTTGCAAGCGGACCGGTCTCGGCTTCGCCGTCTCCTACCGCGACAGCAACGATGAGATCAGGATTGTCGAATGCCGCTCCGTACGCATGCGAGATGGAATAGCCCAGTTCGCCGCCTTCGTGAATCGAGCCAGGTGTTTCCGGCGTGCAGTGCGAGCCGATCCCGCCGGGAAACGAAAACTGCTGAAAGAACTTGAGCAGGCCAGCTTCATCGCGACTCTTATCGGGATAAATCTCGGAATAGTAACCTTCAAGATAGCAGTTGGCCAAAGTTGCCGGCGCGCCGTGACCCGGCCCCGCGACATACATGACATTCAAGTCATATTTCTTGATGAGACGGTTCAGGTGAACCCAAATCAGTGACTGCCCCGGATCTGACCCCCAATGTCCAAGAAGCCGATTCTTGATGTGCTCCGGCCTCAGGGGCTCGCGAAGCAGAGGATTCGCGCGGAGATAGATCATCCCCGCCGCTAAATAATTGCAGGCATTCCAGTAAGCATCGATCCTTCGCAGCTCGTCGGCGCTAAGCGGCGTCAGGATGTCAGCTGAAACTTCAGTTGCGCCAGCCATTCGGTTCTCCGGGAACTCCAATTCGCCATCTTTGAGGATGACCTGCTTAAAGCATAGTCCTGTGATGCTACGGGATTATGAAAAGACTTAGGAATTCGGATTGCGACACTCCCTTGTCGCCGCACCAATTGCAAAAAGTATCAGTCGATACCATCGTCCAATAGATTTTTCACTCCACTTCTGGCTAAATAGCGGACGATGCGGGGCTCGGAACGCGTGCCGTCCCTCAGGGGGCATTCATTCGAAGCGCGACACTGCGACCAATCCCGGCTTTCTACATCCAACAGTTCTTTAAGGCGTGTCTTCCAACTTGGAGGTGAAACATGAAGGCAATCGTTGTCCACCAATATGGCGGTCCTGAGGTGCTGAAATTCGAGCAATACCCTGACCCAGTTCCGGGACCCGGTGAAGTGCTGGTACGGGTCGCCGCCAGCAGCGTGAATCCCATCGACTACAAACGGCGTGCTGGATTAACAAAAGATTTTTATCCCATGCAGTTCCCAAGCCTCATAGGAGTCGACATCGCGGGGACCGTGATCAAGATTGGCTCGGGAGTGGAAGACTTTTCCGTCGGCGACCAGGTGTTCGCGATGGCGGACAACACTTACGCCGAACTTTGCGTCGTAAAGGCTGCGGTTCTGGCGAAAGTTCCCAAGGGGCTCGATTTAATCCAGGCGGCAGCGCTGCCGCTGGTCACGGTGACC
>JBEKJF010000052.1:0-17490 GCA_050011375.1 Candidatus Sulfotelmatobacter sp. | reverse complement strand
CCAGCGATTGACGGAATCGCCTTCGTGGCATGCGCTGCAAGCGCATTACGAGAAGATCAAAGACATCCAACTGAGACAGTTGTTTGCCGATGATCCCAGTCGCGGCGACCGATTGGCTGCTGAGGCCGCCGGCCTTTACCTCGACTACTCGAAGAACCGAGTTACCGATGAAACTATCCGGCTGCTGGTACAGCTGGCCAACGAGCGAGGCGTCGCTGACCGCCGCGACGCAATGTTTCGCGGCGAGAAAATCAACATCACGGAAGACCGCGCAGTGTTGCACGTTGCATTGCGTGCTCCGCGAGGAACTCAGATCAACGTGGACGGTGTAGATGTTGTCCCCCAGGTACACGTGGTTCTGGATAAGATGGCCGCGTTCTCCGACCGCGTGCGCAGCGGAGAATGGAAGGGGCACACCGGCAAGAGGATCAAGAACGTAATCAACGTCGGTATCGGCGGCTCATACCTGGGTCCCGAGATGGCTTACGATGCGCTACGCACTTTTACCGACCGCGCGATGAAGTTCCGTTTTGTGGCGAACGTCGACGGCGCCGCCTTTGCCGAAGCCACACACGACCTCGATCCCGCGGAGACGTTATTCATTCTCTCCTCGAAGACGTTCACAACGCTGGAAACCATGACCAACGCCGCGACCGCCCGCCGGTGGATCGTGAATGCGCTCAACAGTGACGCCGCCGTAGCCAAGCACTTCGTGGCGGTCTCGACCAACGCACAGGGAGTCAGCAAGTTTGGAATTGACACCGCCAACATGTTCGAATTCTGGGATTGGGTCGGAGGACGCTATTCGATGGATTCGGCGATCGGACTTTCCACCATGATCGCAATCGGTCCGAAGGGATTCGAAGAATTGCTCGCCGGATTTCACGAGATGGACGAACACTTTCGGACCGCACCCCTGGAGAAGAATCTTCCCGTCCTGATGGGTTTGCTTACCGTCTGGTATAACAACTTTTTTGGGACGCAAACCATCGGCATCATGCCGTACGCTGACAATCTGAAGCGCTTTCCGGCTTACCTGCAACAACTCCAGATGGAAAGCAACGGCAAGCACGTGGCCCTCGACCGCCAGCTCGTAGGCTACCAGACTGGGCCGATTATCTGGGGTGAACCAGGAACCGACGGGCAGCACTCGTTTTACCAGCTTATTCATCAAGGGACCAAATTGATCCCGTGCGATCTGATCGGATTTTGCGAACCACTTAGCGAATTTACCGATCATCAAGATCTATTGATGGCAAATCTGTTTGCGCAAGCTGAGGCGCTGGCTTTCGGCAAAACGGCCGAGGAGTTGAAGACCGAAGGCTCTCCTGACTTTCAAACCCCATTCCGCGTCTGCGAAGGCAACCGACCGACTAATGTGATCCTGGCTAAAAAGCTGACTCCACGAGCAGTAGGGTCTCTCGTGGCTCTCTACGAACATAGCGTTTTTACGCAGGGTGCGATTTGGGACATTGACTCTTTCGATCAGTGGGGAGTGGAACTGGGCAAAGTCCTTGCCACGCGCATCATTCCTGAATTACGGAGTTCCGCTGAGCCTCAGCTTAAGCACGACAGCTCGACCAACACGCTGATCGGGCGCTATCGCAGGTTGCGTGGCTGAAGCTGGCGATTTCGTGCCCCGACAGTGGCTGCTGAAAGAGGAGCTAGCTGCCAACTCCTCACCCGGCACACCCGTGGCAAATCCTCCTGGAGTGTTCCATTCTGACCAGACAGGCGCTCTTTGGTTACTCAATACTTTGTAAATCACAGCCGGAGCGTTGCAGAGGTCTGTGAGCACACAGGAGGATTCATGTCTCGTTTGCGGATGTTGCAAGTTTTGATCGCTACGGTGTTTCTGAGCGCCGGATTGGCCGTTGTGCCCATTATGGCCGCGGGCACGACCCAGACCTTTACTGGAAAAGTCAGCGACGCCATGTGCGGCGCCAAGCACACAGAGGGGCTTGCCCCCGCAGCCTGTGTTCGTGCCTGCGTGCAGAAGGGTGCCAAGTATGCCTTGGTTGTCGGGGACAAGGTATATACGCTTGACACTTCGGATCAAGCGACGCTAGACACTCTCAACAAGTTGGCTTGGGAGCAGGCTAAAGTCACAGGCACGGCCGACGGCGCAACCATTTCGGTGAAGACGGTCACTGCTGCCAAGTAGGTCGCGGACGGAGGCGCTGAGGGCAATGTTTCTCGCGCTCACGTGTTGCGGAGGCGGCTCTGATAAGAACTGATCTGGATACAAGGGCGCCTGAAGAAGAACGAAGGTCCATGTGGCTGGGGATTGGAAAGTTCCTGTTTATAGTTGTCTTGGCACTCCTCTTTTTTCTGCTTGCCCACAGGATGGTGCGTCACCGCTTTTTTAGAGGAGGCTGGCGCAACCAGCATGGCTCCATCTCGCCCTAAAAAATTCGCGAGCTCTTCGAATATTTCGGTCCGTCGAACCCGCTCCAAGTTGCGCAGCCTCTGCTTCGCAATCTGGAAGAATCGTGGTAGCAGATACAGCGTTTCACATAGCGAATTATGGCTGCAATTGTCGAAATCGCATCACCGAATTCTTCCACAAAGTCGGTCCAGACCACATCCTCGTCCGGACTCACGAGCGCTGAAGCACATCGCTGCCTTCAAGAAAACGGGCCCAACGCAATGCCCGATGTATCCGCCCATCCAATTCGAAACGCGTTGGCCAAGTTCTGGGCGCCTGTCCCGTGGTTGCTCGAAGCGTCGATTGTCCTTCAGGTCGTGCTTCATAAGTATGCCGAGGCTGCGGTCATTGCGGGCCTGCTGATCTTCAACGCCGTACTAGCCTATTTTCAGGAGGGTCGCGCCCAGGCTACCTTAAAGGCTTTGAACTCGCGTCTCGCCCTGAATGCCTCGGTTGAGCGCGATGGGTCCTGGAAGACAGTGGCGGCCGCAGAGTTAGTGCGTGGCGATCTCGTGAAATTATCACTTGGCGGTGTGGTGCCCGCGGATGTGCATCTGATCGGGGGATCCATCCTGCTCGATCAATCCATGCTTACCGGCGAATCTCTGCCCATTGAAGCTGGTCCAGGCGTTGATACCTACGCGGGAGCACTGGTACGTCGTGGTGAAGCGACCGCAGAAGTGACAGCCACTGGTGTTCATACCAAGTTTGGCCGTACCGCAGAACTCGTGCGTACTGCGCACGCCGCAAGTTCGCAGCAGAAAGCGGTGTTGCGCATAGTGCGTAATCTGGCTATTTTCAACGTCGTCGTCATCCTTATTATCGGAGCGTATGCCTACTTTCATGCCATGCCGTGGAGCGAGATTATCCCGCTGCTGCTCACGTCGGTTCTTGCTGCGATACCCGTAGCATTGCCGGCAACATTCACGCTCGCTGCGGCCCTAGGAGCGCGATCTCTGGCGAAGCTGGGCGTCCTGCCGACGCGGCTCTCGGCTGTAGATGAGGCTGCGACAATTGATGTCTTGTGCTCAGACAAAACGGGAACGCTCACCCGTAATGCACTTTCGGTAACCA
This sequence comes from Candidatus Sulfotelmatobacter sp., assembly GCA_050011375.1. Taxonomy (GTDB): domain Bacteria; phylum Acidobacteriota; class Terriglobia; order Terriglobales; family Acidobacteriaceae; genus Sulfotelmatobacter. Next base: position 13,988 of record JBEKJF010000052.1, on the reverse strand, counting down.
GCGTTAAGCCGATGCCAGGCTTTGACGAAGCCCACGTTCTCGGCATGGCGGCCCTCGCAAGTTCTGAGGGCGGAGATGACGCTGTGGATGCCGCGATTCGCTCTGCCTCCACCCAAAAGCCCGTATCGGATCTTCCAAAGCTAATCACGTTTGTGCCATTCGACCCTGCCAAGAAAACCTCCGAAGCAACAGCAAGCGATGCAAAGGGTGGCGTGGAGCGCATCGTCAAGGGCGCCTTCACGGTCGTCGCGAGCCTCACCGCCGCGCTGCCTACCGCGGCTGGTTTGGCCGACGAACTGGAAAAGCAAGGCTTCAGAGTGTTGGCAGTAGCTGCCGGCACCGCAACAACTCTGAAGCTTATGGGCCTGATTGCACTCAGTGACCCGCCCCGTAAGGACTCTATCTCTCTGATCTCCGAGCTTAAGACCCTGGGCGTGCGCACTGTGATGGTGACGGGTGACGCTCCGGCTACGGCGGCAATCGTTGCCCATGCTGTGGGATTGGATGGGGCAGTTTGCCCGCCCGGAGCGATACCCGATGGCGTAAAACCTGAGGATTTTGCGGTATTCGCAAGTATTCTTCCCGAAGGAAAATTTGATCTCGTCAAGGCCTTCCAGAAGGACGGGCATACGGTCGGGATGTGCGGTGATGGCGCCAATGATGCCCCAGCGCTGCGTCAAGCACAGATGGGGATTGCTGTATCGACCGCGACCGATGTTGCCAAATCGGCAGCTGGTATCGTGCTGACGAAGGCCGGGCTTGGTGGCATCGTCGCCGCCGTAAAAGAAGGAAGGATCACCTTTCAGCGCATTCTTACCTACACTCTGAACTCCGTCCTGAAGAAGATTGTGCAGGTGCTTTTGCTGGCAATTGGCCTGGTCATGACCGGACACGCGGTTTTGACGCCCATGTTGATGGTCATTGTGATGATCACCGGCGACTTCTTGGCCATGGCGTTGACGACGGACAGAGTGCGGCCATCGCCCATGCCAAATTCCTGGCAGGTCGGCAGGATTACGATGGCCGGGGTCACTCTGGGAGGGTGCTTTTTAGCGTTCTGTGTAGCCGTGCTAGCGGTTGGCAAGTTCGAAATGCAATTCGGAATCGAAGCCCTGAGAACGCTTTCTGTCGTTGCCATCGTATACGGCGGCCAAGCCACCATTTACGCCCTGCGAGGGCGTCGTCACCTCTGGGGGCTGCGCCCCACGGTATGGCTGGTGGCTTCCTCTGTTGCCGACATTCTCATTATCTCGACCTTGGCTATTCGAGGAATTGCGATGGCACCACTGCCCGCTCCCGTCCTGGCGTGTGAGTTTGGAGCGGCCATCATTTACGGATTGATCTTAGACGGCCTGAAGATCCCTGTCTTCGCACGGCTTGGCATCTCGTGACCACTTGGGCAGGGGTGCGGTGAGCAAGTTGGCCAAATGCCGGCCGCCCCACAGCCGATACTGATAAATCGGTTCGAATCGCAGAGGATACAAAAGAGCTTGATTCAATGCTCCTTCTCTGTCGTCGACAGCCAGGCTGACGGTGGTGTCGATCATGACTGATCTGAGAATGTCGGCTCGCGAGAAGGCGGATCAGTTCTGTGAGTCCGTTGATCGTGCAATTTGCCGAGGGTATGCTCGATCAGCCTGGCTAATTTATCTGCGGCACCGTCGACGGCCAGGTCTACAGTCGCCGCTTCGTCGGTGACTGCGATAGGCTGGCGGCCTTCGAGGCGCGCCTCCATCATGCAACGTTTGTTATTCGCGCGGCTCTTAGGGCCGCTCTCGTCGGTCAGGTGAACCTCCACCCGCGTGATGTGATCGCTCATTCGGCTCAGGGCATTCTCCACCACGCCCCTGATTTGATCGGCTAGAGCCTCGTGACCTTCGACTGTGTGGTCTGTATTGACTTGGATCTGCATGCTGATCTCCTGCCTGATTGTTGAATCAATGATGTTTCTTACGCTCACAGATTGCCGATGCGAAGTTCATGGAACTCTGCTACCGGCCGGCATTTGCTTCTGGCGGCCAGAGGGTATCATCGACAAGTCGTTGGTTCCGACGTAAATGCCGATAGCGACGAGCATGGCGAGCAACCCGAACCAGAATCGCCAATCATGATGTGCGCGCCGCCAGTACGGAGTCTGACCATGGATATGATGACGCTCGCCGTTCGGATGCAAATGTTCGGTATTGTGCATCGTCATGCTGATCTCCAAATCAAATCGAGGAAGTTGGGCAGTGTGCCATCAGTGCAGGCGAAAATCACTGGCCGCCCTTTTCACGAAGGCGACTGTCCTGATCTAAACGCCGCTCAACGACAGGGCGGCCTTATGTTCTGCGTCCTGCAGCCAATAGGGCGCCCGGCCGTAGTGAGTATGGAGGCGGTCTTCGTATTCACGAGTGAGAGGCGCAGACTCAGCGAACGCCGGCGCGCTTTTGATGGCATCCCGCCAGAGACCGACGTACACTTTCGACTCAGTCCAACTCACCTTCTGAATCCACGCGGGCGAAACCAATACCTTCTTACCCGGCCACCAATTCCTGGTTAGCACCTCAATGTAGCGAATGGCCCACGTTTCGTCGTCTACCAAGAAGCCCGCCACATGGCCGATCTCGCCATCCTCAGCCTCAATGTGATAGCCGGTGACAGCTCCAGTGCTGCGAAGATGCGAATCCATCGACTCTCTCCGCATCTTTTCCGCCAGCACATCCTTAGGAGTCGCGATTCGATTCGACAAGCTCGAGGGATAGGCCCCGGGACCCCATAGGAAGGGGCCGCTCCAGTAGTTCGGATAATTGTAATAACCGAGATATTCGCTCTCATACTGCCGCGAAACAGGCCGCTGCGTGTCTCTGTTGGGGCTATTCTCGATTTGCTTTTTCGTCAGCGCCACATCCAATCGCTTGCCCTGCCAATCCACGTTCGTCACAGAGAATGGTGAGATCAAAACTTCCCGGTCGCTGAGCCAGCCTCCGGTTGCCACCGTCAGGTAGCGAATCGCCCATGTCTCGTCGTCGAAATACAACTGATCTACAGTGCCAATCTCGCCGTCCGTGGCCCGGATCACAAGACCTTTTATGTGGTTCACATTCGTTAACATCGGTAGTCCTCCTATTGTCTGGTCTTCAACTTTCCAAATTTGAGTCACGTGCCCTTCGCTCCAAGCAAGAGTGACCAAGTCACGGTTTCTGAGTCGGAGCTTCCGCACGTTGAATCGGTCCTGTTTTCTGGCCCAACTCTTGCGTGAGTTTGTGAACATTCATGGAATGTTCATGCGCCTGTTTACTGAGTTCGTGAGCAGTGAGGTGATCTTCTTTGCCATGGGCGACTGCCGCCGCCGCGTGCGCGTGGGCCGCAAGGTTGTGGAGTTCTGCAGCTCGCTCGTGTGGTCTCTGTGACATGATTCTTCTCCTCGTCACTCTGCGTTTGTTGCACGTGTCGTCTCTCAGGCTGACCCACTTCTCGACATTCAGGGGGCGACGGTTTATGCAACGCGGTCGTTGTCATTTCGATACTCTTCGGGAACGTCGTCCTCCGGCACTTGGCGGGTCGTGACCTCCGAGACATCCGGATCTTTGGCGTTCTCTACACCGTCGATAATCGAGGCTTCGAAGGCGTTTCCCTCTTCTACTAATTCCTCGACGCTCTCGGAATCTGCTTCGGCCGGGGGCGACATGCCCTGAATGTCGCCAGACTGCCCGGCCGAGTTGGTTTCACGTTCCTCTTCGTCGCGCTCGTTGTCGCGCCGATTATCTGCAATCATGTTCTTACCTCGTTGAAATGAGCTGCCGCATTTCTGCAGCTCTGGGTACTACGCGGCCACTGGTTCCGCGGTATGCAGTGTGGAGTGAGCAGGATTCGTGCTTTCGATGATCTCCTTCGCCTTGGCTACTTCAGCTGCAGTTCCATGGGCGATCAGCAGAAACTGATCGGTTGTGAGCGCCGCCTGGTACTTCACAATGCTGTCCTTGGGGATTCCTATGCTGAACAGACCAGCTCCCAAAACACCCAACGCGCCTACCTCTACAGCACCTTCCAGTCCCGCCACGATCCACGCCACCAGAGGTCCAGCCACTAAAATTGGGCCGAGCCCCGGGATCACGAACATCGCGGAACCGAACAACAGTGCCCAAAAGCCTCCCCAGAACGCACCAACCTTGCCCCAATATTTCATGCGGTCGCCGGTATTGTAGTAGCCGACCACTTGCTCATCTGTGTGATATCCCTTCCCGACGATCGACAACTTGTGCATGTCGACGCCGCCACGCTGAAGTTCCTTTACCGCCCGATCCGCATCCGTATGAGTGTGATAAATTGCGACAACTGAATTTTCGATAGACATTTGTTAATCTCCTCGGCCATTAGCCGGCATTCTTCAAGCCATCAACACAGGTTTCTATTCGCAGTATGACAACGCATACATGCGAAGACTGGTCTTTATTGCTCAGTGTCAGTGTTTGATTCGGTGTTCGATTACGCGCCCACGAACTCGGGACGGTAGTCCTTCCAAATCACCGTCGCCGGCGAGATCACGCGGACGGGAGCATCCTCAGCGTGCTTCGCGGTCCTCGCCCATTGCTAAGCGTTCTGCATTTCGGAGGATTCGAAGTAGCGCGTCTCTGACTGGAGAGCTATCGCTCTCACGGCTTCTCAGGCGTCTCTGAACACAGCTTGTCCGATGTGTCCGCAGTGGTTATAGAATTTATCGGTCGATGGGCGCAACACATGCCGACGCGTATCAGAAAACGTCGATTCGGTCGGTGCGTTACTGTTTTGGATTGTCACACCTCACGTCGATCAGTGATTTGGGTCACTGATTGGAATCCTCGATTTAAGAGATAACTAATTCAGTTAGTCCCGAGGTTACTGCGGCCGGAGGGTTGCGGTGGAACCACAGGGATGACGGAGGAAAGCAACGACCCCCTAGCGCACATTGCATTAATTCTTACTCTACTCATTTGGCAGAGCGCGTCGGCCTTGACCCTGGCTTCTCCGTTTTCTTGCGACTCCACGAATATGCCCTACGTCAGAGTACGCTGGCGCAGCCTTCGCGGGATCATACCGTTCGCAGGAAGGCGCTCATGTCAAAGCATCCGACGATAGAAGAACACCTCAAGGCTAGCGGGGTTTCCCGAAGAAACTTCCTCCAATTGTGCAGCATGGTGATGGCAGCCGCGCCGTTCGGACTGGCGCTCACCGGCAAGAAGTCTCTCTTGCAGGTAGCGGCAGCGATCGGCAAGACGAAGCGGCCATCTGTAATCTGGCTGCATTTCCAGGATTGCACGGGATGCACAGAGACTTTACTGCGAACCTCCGCCCCCGATGTTGCCCACCTCATTCTCGATGTAATCTCCCTCGACTACCACGAAACCTTGATGGCAGCCTCTGGCGCGCAGGCCGAAGCGGCGCTGCGCTCAGCCATGACTGAGAACGCCGGCAAGTATGTGCTGGTGGTGGAAGGTTCGATCCCGACCAAAGATGAAGGGATCTACATGGAGATGGGGGGACGTCCGGCCCTCAAGGTTCTGCAAGAAGTTGCGGCGCAGGCGGCAGCGGTGATCGCGATCGGCTCCTGCGCGTCGTGGGGAGGCATTCCCTCGGCCGATCCGAATCCCACGGGCGCGGTTGGAGTGGATTCCATCATCTCGGGCAAACCGATTATTAACCTGCCCGGTTGCCCACCCAATCCGTACAACTTGCTGGCGGTGGTTCTCGAATACGTCACCATGGGCAAACTCCCTGAGATGGATGAGTTGCACCGTCCCAGGTTCGCCTATGATCGCGTGATTCACGAAAACTGCCCGCGGCGAGCTCACTTCGACGCCGGCCGCTTCGCCCTGTCGTTTGGCGACGCGGGCCACCGCCAAGGCTGGTGTCTCTATAAGCTCGGCTGCAAAGGCCCAGTCACGCATGCCGCTTGTTCCCTGCGCCATTTCAACGAGATTCCGGGTGTGTGGCCAATCGGAATCGGAGCGCCTTGCGTGGGCTGCACGGAAAAAGGTGTGGTTTGGTCGATGGGTACTTTCGAAACAGTCCCGATTCACGGGGCAACTCCGCCCGACAATTATCCGCCGATTTTCACTTCCATCGGTGGGGTAAAAACGGGCGCGGCGGTCTTAGTGGGGCTGACCGCAGGAGCGCTCGCGACCGGCGCAGTCATGGCCTCCAGGCGCCTGCCCAACGAGACTCCAGAAACTCACCAGCCGGACAGTAAGACTCCGTCAGGAGACTAACGATGGAAATCACTCGGCGCGACCTGTTGCAGAAGATCACCACCGGAGGAGCAGTCATTGCCGTGGGCGGCGCGGTTTCCGCCGCAACGCTGACCGGTATCGCTCAAGCTGAGGAGGCGAAGCTGTCTCCGCAAGCGGTGGGCATGCTCTACGACGCTACACGCTGCATCGGTTGCCAGACCTGCGTTGTCGCTTGCACCAAAGCCAACGATCTGACGCCGGATATTCGCCGCGATCAACTTCACCAGGAACCGGGCGATCTCAATAGCAACACCAAGACGATCATTAAGCTTTACAAGTCAAACGATGGGAAAGAGTTTTCGTATGTAAAGCAGCAATGCATGCACTGCATCGACCCGGCCTGTGTGTCTGCCTGCATGTTCGGTGGCCTTAAGAAAGATGAGAAGACGGGCGCAGTCTCCTGGAATGGCAAGTTTTGCGTTGGATGCCGCTATTGCGAAATCGCCTGCCCCTTCAACGTACCGAAGTTCACCTGGGAGGGCTTTAATCCAAAGATCGTAAAGTGCGAATTCTGCAAAGAACGTCTCGCCAAGGGAGAACAGCCAGCGTGCACCGAAGTCTGCCCCAAGAAAGCCGTCATCTTTGGACCGCGCGAAGAATTGATGAAAGAAGCGAAGCTCCGGATTGCTGCGAGTCCTGGAAAGTATTTTGAGAACCGCGTCTTCGGCGAGCACGAAGCTGGCGGCACTCAGGTTCTCTATCTCTCCCATGTTGCGTTCGATAAGCTCGGCCTCGCGCAACCGGGCGATGAGTCAGTTCCACATAAATATTTGAAGTGGCAGAAACGCTTGTACAGCTATCTGGTTCTTCCCGCCGGTCTGTATGCGGTGCTCGTGGGCTCCATCCGTAAGAATTGGAAGGACCACGAAGAGCACATGGAGGAGGAAGAAAAGGAAACTGGATTGAGGCCGCAATTATGAACAACACCTGGCAAAGAGACGTTCCCGTCTTCAACGTGCCCATCTGGACCCGTCCCTTCAAAGTGCTATGCGGATTAGCTGGGCTGGGATTGATTCTGGTGGCCTACCGGGAAGTGGTTGGACTGGGGCCGGCGAGCGGCATGAATGACGCCTATGCCTGGGGTATTTGGAAGACCTTCAACACGATGGTTCTTACTGGCTTGGGTTCAGGAGCATTCGCGATTGGCATCGCTGCCTGGCTATTCCGCCGGAATCAGCTGCATGTGGTCATGCGAACTGCCCTTCTGACCAGCTTTCTCGCCTATGTCTTCGGGCTGGCCATGTTGGGTGTGGATGTTGGGCGGCCATGGAATTTTTACTGGATTCTGGCGCCATGGCATTGGAACTTGCATTCCCCTCTTCTGGAAGTCGCGGTCTGCATGTCGATCTATGCGACTATTCCGCTCTTCCTCGAGAACATACCGCCGGCGCTTGAATACGTTTACGGGCAATGGCCCAACCTCCGACCGATGGTGAAACAAGTTGAAAAGTACTTCGTGAAATCATTTCCCTGGATCGTTAGCCTCGCCTATGTTCTGCCTGCGATGCATCAGTCGTCGCTTGGAGCTCTGATGCTGCTCGGCGGGAATCGCGTATCGCCGCTCTGGCAAACACCGTTCTTACCGCTTCTTTATGTGTGGGCAGCGGCCTTCCTCGGATTCGCATTCGTAAGCGCGACGCTTCTGTTCTGCGGTGTGATGTGGAAACGTCCGCTCGATATCGACATTCTCGGCGAAATGAGCCGCATCAACTCATGGTTGATTGGGACGTGGCTGGTGTTTCGCATCGCCGATCTCAGCATCCGCGGGCAGATTGTCGCAGCCTTCCGACCCAACGTTGACGCAGTACTATTCTGGGCAGAAATGGCATTGCTGGCCGCCGCCTTCTGGTTCCAGCGCAATCCCGCTGTCAGGCGCAGTCCAAGGAAAATGTTCTACGGAGCATTGCTGGCCACTGTGGGCGGGATGCTCTACCGCTTCGATCCCACGACAACGGCGTTTCAGCCTAAGGCGAACGCGCTCTACTTCCCGAGCGTGATTGAAATTCTGATTTCGGTGGGATTCATGTCGCTCGGGATTTTGATTTTCATCTTCCTGGCGAAGGTGCTGGCAATTCTGCCCGCGCCGAACAAGTTGTGGCACGAGATGGAGGCCGAGCGATCAAAGAGCCCTCGGCCCAAGCCTCATGCGGTAAGGCCGCGCGTCGGAGAGTACGTCGCCGGAGACTAAGGGAAAAATTTATAAATTCAAGTTGCAGGTAAGGATTCTATGTCAAAACGAATCACCATCGACCCCATTACCAGAATCGAAGGCCATCTTCGCATCGACGTCGAAGTGGACGACAATGCGGTCAGCAACGCATGGGCTTCCTGCACCATGTGGCGCGGCATTGAGAAGATTCTCCGCGGCCGCGATCCACGCGACGCGTGGCTATTTACCCAGCGCTTCTGTGGGGTGTGCACCACTGTGCACGCCATGGCGAGCGTGCGCGCGGTGGAAGATGCGTTGCAGCTTGAAGTGCCGCTCAACGCCCAGTTGATCCGCAATCTGATTTTGATTGCGCACGCGCTGCACGATCACATCGTCCACTTCTACCAGTTGTCGGCGCTCGACTGGGTCGACGTCATGCAGATTCCGAATGCCGATCCCGAGCGGACCGAGAAACTGGCGGAGAGTCTTTCTCCATGGACGCGCAACTCCCGCAATGAATTCAAAGCCGCGCAAGATCGCGTGAAAGCGGTTGCCGCGAGCGGACAGCTTGGAATTTTCATGAACGGTTACTGGGGCCACCCGGCGATGCACCTCTCGCCGGATGTGAACCTGTTGGCCTTCTCGCATTACATCCAGGCTCTCGAGTACCAGCGCAAAGCTTTGCAAGTGGTCGGAATCCTGGGATCGAAGACACCGCACATTCAGAACCTGACCGTGGGCGGCGTGGCCAATGCCATCGACCTGGACAGCGCGACCGCTCTCAACGCGGACAAACTGGAGCATATCCGCGAGCTGCTTAGCGATGTGGTGCGGTTCATCAATGAAGTCTACGTGGTGGACGTTTGCGCGGTCGCGGCCATGTATCCGGAGTGGTTCAAGATCGGCAGCGGAGTAAAGAATTATCTCGCAGTTCCCGACCTTCCCCTGGACAGCGCCGGCAGTGCCTACGATCTTCCGGGTGGGTACATCCTGAACGGAGACCTCGCCGGCACGCGTCCCTTCAAGACCGCTTCGGATAAAATGTTTCGCGATTCTGTCACCGAAGATGTGACGCACGCCTACTATGAAGGCGGAAAACCTCTCCACCCGTGGAAAGGCGAAACTGAACCCGAATTCACTGGCTGGAATGGCGACAAGAAATACTCCTGGGTCAAAGCCCCGCGCTTCAATGGCCAACCGATGCAGGTGGGGCCGCTGGCGCAGGTGCTGGTGGGCTTTGCGCAAGGCCATCCACTCACGGTGAAACATGCGACGGCCGCAATTGAAAAGATCCAGGCCGTTGGTGGGATCAAAGTGACGCCAGACATGCTGCACTCTACGCTGGGCCGCCACGGCGCGCGAGCGATTCGAGCCTCGATGCTGGCTGAGTTGGCGCAGAAACATTTGCAGCTTCTTACCGATAACATTGCGAAGGGCGACTACACGGTTTTCAATCAGCCGGAGTTTCCGAATCACGAAGTGGAAGGAGTGGGAACCCACGAGGCCCCGCGCGGCACGTTGTCGCACTGGATCGTAATCGAAGACGCGAAAATCAAGAACTACCAGGCCGTCGTGCCCTCGACCTGGAACGCGAGCCCGCGCGATCTCTCCGGCGCGCATGGTCCGTACGAAGCTTCGTTGCTGCACACGCCGCTCGCACGGCCCGAGGAACCACTGGAGGTTTTGAGAACTGTGCACTCCTTCGACCCTTGCATGGCTTGCGCCTGCCACACCTTCGATCCGACTGGGCGGGAGATTGCCCAGGTGAAGGTTCTATGAAGATCCTGATTGGCGGCATTGGGAACGTCTTGCTGGGCGATGACGGCGTCGGACCTTACGTGGCACGGCTTCTCGAGGCCCGTTACGAGTTCGAAGACGGAGTCGAGATCGACGACCTGGGCACGCCGGCTCTCGATCTGATCGATCGCATTTCTGGCAAAGATGCCGTCATCCTGATCGATTCCATTGATACCGACGTTGCTCCCGGAACCGTGGTGCTTTACCGCAAAGCAGATATCATGCGACAGCGTCCCGCCGTGCGCATGGATCCGCACGCGCCCGCCCTGGTCGACGCCATCCTCAGCGCCGAACTTTTTGGAGTCGCGCCCGCTGAAATACTTCTCGTAGGAATCAAAGCCGAATCCTTCGAAACAGGGTGCAGCTTGACCGCAATCGTAAACGCCTCGTTGGATCAAGTGATCGGAATCGTCTTAGCAGAACTGGATCAGTTTCACGTCCAGTATCGACTGCGGGAAAACCCCGGCGAAGTCGGCATCTGGTGGACAACGGTCGAGGCGCTGGACTCTGCGCTTGCCCGCTAAAGCACTCGTATTCGTAATGTATTCCGCAATCACCGGAGGAGTTCTTCCGACTGATTATTTTTCCAATTTTTACGACCATGTGTTTTCCTGCCAGTTCGTTCCCTTGTCACGTCTGCGTGTGACGTTCGACACAGATTCGAGTGTTGAGAGCCGTCTAGACTCACTATTCAAGGTACGCCGCTATGTGTCTCGCGATCCCCGGACAGATCATCGAAGTCCAAGAAATAGGCGGCTTGCGCGCCGCGCGAGTGCAGTTTGGCGGAATTGTGCGACAAGTGTGTCTGGACTTTGTGCCCGAGGCCGACGAAGGGGACTACGTGATGGTTCATGTGGGCTTCGCGATAACGAAGGTCGACCGACTCGAGGCCGAACGTACCTTCAAGGTCTTGCAGGAAATGGGAGGGGTCGAAGACGAACTCGCATCTTCGAGTTCCGAGCTGCCCTGATGGCGGAGCCCATCCGTTCCGTCGCATGTGTCTTATTGCCGCACCACACGAACGCGAGTGACCTCGTCACAGTGAGTTGTATAAGTCCATCCAACATTCTGAAATGGATGCTGCGCTGTGAAATATATCGATGAATACCGTGAGGAGCACATCGCCAGGGCCCTGGCCTCGGAAATAAGCGAGCAGACGACCCGGCCCTGGGTTCTGATGGAGATCTGCGGCGGACAGACTCACACCATCATGCGCTACGGGATTGACGAGTTGCTTCCTCCTGAACTGGAATTAGTTCACGGTCCCGGATGCCCCGTCTGTGTCACTCCTCTGGAAACGATCGATAAGGCGATTGAACTGGCAGCTCGACCGAATGTAACTCTCGTCTCCTACGGAGACATGTTTCGCGTTCCTGGGTCACGATCAGATCTGTTTCGCGCTAAGGCTCAAGGGGCTGATGTGACTAGCCGCGTGGTGGATATGCTGGCCGGCGACCAATTACCCCGGATTTGCTGAGACCTTGCTGATATCGCGCGAGGCAGCACTGAACCGAGGAGTTCAATTCATTGCGAGACCACGCTTTCCTCTCGCGCCTTCAAGGTGCGCTTCGATCTCTCTTCAGAGTCTGCCATAATCTCTCTCATGTGCGGGCGCTACCGGCTATCGCGGAGAAAGCAGCTGGTCGAGGAGTACTTCGACGCCCTTCCAGGGGACGAAGATTGGACGCCGCGTTACAACATCGCACCTACCCAGCCGGTCCCAGTCGTCCGCCAGAATCCGAAGGAACCTCGTCGAGAATTGTCATTGATGCGTTGGGGTTTGATTCCTTCGTGGTCGAAGAATATGTCCGGGGCTGGCATGATGATTAATGCCCGATCTGAAACGGCGGCGACGAAGCCCGCGTTCCGCGAGCCGTTGACCAGTCGCAGGTGCCTCATTCCGGCGGACGGATTTTACGAGTGGTCGCGGAGCGGCAAAGCCAAACAGCCTTACTGTTTTGAGGTTAATGACGGCGAGTTGTTCGCGTTCGCGGGAATCTGGGACCGCTGGAAAAACCCGAGCGGACAGTGGGTCAAATCCTGTTCGATTCTCACCACGACCCCGAACGCTGTAAACTCAGCCGTCCACGACCGCATGCCGGTCATCCTCGACCGAGCGGATTACGATCTGTGGCTCGATCCAGGGATGAGGAATATCGACGTCGTGTCGGAAATGTTGAAGCCCTACGATGCCGGGAGGATGCGGTGCTATCCCGTGAGCAGCCGTGTCAATCATGTTGCCAATGACGACGCGGAGTGTTCAACACCGATCGAACCTTCCCAACCACAAGGTACGTTGTTTTAGTGGGCAGCGGACAAGGGCGTCCGCTCCACAGTTGCGACGGCAGAGAATCTGCGCTGCAGGCTACTGGAGAGCGTTTTGCTGCGCTTCTTGTTCAGGGTTTGATACTGGGAGCCAGGCGCGGCGGCCGTTTTGGCTGAGGATTACGCGGGCTTCTCCGTATTGAACCAGGCGCTCGAGTATCACGGCTACCGCCGCGGCGAGATTTTTGGAGGAGCGCAGAGTGATTGGATCCTGCTGCTGAATATGCTCGCTTAGCTCTCTGGCAGTCAGGGGGCGGTCGAGCTTTCTTAAGACGGTGCGGCAGGCCTGGGTTAGGCCGGGACGGCGGGTTGCGGGCTTATGCTCCGCGAATTCGCGCAGGTCATCGTCATTCAGTTCGTCTTCGCCGAACAGGGTGCATAGGTTCAGGATAGTTTGCTTGATGGTCCCGATGCGCTTGGTGATGTCGGCGCGCTGTTGGAGAAGTTGGCGTAACTCCTGGCGGGCGGAGTTGACGATCGGTTGAATATTTGCGGCGTCAGTGTTGGTGTGAGCGTTGGTATTCATGGGTCCCCGATTCGTTTTGTTTTTGCTCTCACGGGTGAGGTGAGCGCGCGTGTTATTCCTTGCTGAAAAAAGGGAGGCCCCCCAGGCGGGCCTCCCGAAGATGCTCGGCTGTGTGCATTCCGCTACCAGGTGAACGTTCCCCCGAGGCGGATGTGACGCGAGAGCTGCCAGAGGTTCGGTTGACCGTACATGCCGTTGAGAACGATGCCGTTCGCAGGGGTCCCGTTTCCGTTGGCAGCGGCCTGTGCGCTGTATCCGGTTTCAGCGGCCTGGTAGAAAGCTGCGCCGCTGAAAATGCTCTGTCCGCCTGGCAACAACACCGAACCTAAGTAGTTCGAGTTGAAGCCTTCCCAGTACGAAGTGACGGAGTGTTGATTGAGCAGGTTGGTGAAGGTTGCGTTGAAGTTGAGTACCTGGTTCTCGTTGTTCTTGTTCACCTTGACGGAGTGTTGAAGGTTGAAATCGGTCTGCGTGTACCACGGTGTGCGGCGCGCGTAGGGAGCGCCCAGGGTAATGTTTCCGTTCGCGTCCTGCGTGATGTTTGACCAGTTGCCGCGGCCAAAGATGTAAGTGGCTTCGAGCACAGCCGGATTGCTTGCGCCATCGGGGTTAGCGAGGCCCACGTCTGTGAACGAACTCATCGGGCTGCCGGAGTAGGCGACCTGGAAGAGTCCGAAGGTGGTGGTGTTGTTTCTGAAGTTGCCGCGCCAGGGCATGGCGTAGTAGGCGTAAGTTTTGAACGCGTTGGGACGATCGGTGGGCAGAGGCCCGTCAGTGGACTTGCCGTTGGCGCCGAAGTAGTAGAACGGTTCATCGAACGAACGGGTGGTGTCAGGCGAGTTGCGTCCGGTGATGCCGCCATCGCTTTGGTCGGTGGTGGTGAGGCCGGCATAGTTGCCCCAGAGCCGGCTATAGGTGTAGCTGAACATTCCGGACCAGCCCC
>JBEKJF010000051.1:0-17726 GCA_050011375.1 Candidatus Sulfotelmatobacter sp. | reverse complement strand
GGAAGATAAATCCAAGTCGGAAGGTTCGTCGAAGGACGGCTCCGGCAAGGAAAGCTCGTCGACAGAAAATTCCTCGAAAGACAGTTCCAGCAAAGAGAGTCCATCGAAAGATAGCTCGTCGAAAGACAGCTCGTCCAGAGACAGCTCGCCGAAAGAAAGCACGAACCGGGTAAGCTCCTCCCGCAAGCCCGACAAGCGCAAATAAATTCTCTACTTCAGCTCCCGCTCGAAGTGATCTTCAATCATGTGGAACAGCTGCTCACGTGCATCGCTGCCGGAGATGCTGTGGGTCTTGTTGGGATAGATCATCAACCGGAATTGTTTTCCTGCCTTGATCAGCGCATCAATCATCTGAATGCTGTTCTGAAAATGCACGTTGTCGTCGCCGGTGCCGTGGGCGAGCATGAGCGCGCCATGCAGATTGGCGGCCGATTTCGTCACGTCAGATTGGGCATAACCTGCTGCGTCGTCCTTGAGCAGGCCCATGTAACGCTCAGTGTAAATACTGTCATAATTAATCTGGTTCGTGACAGGCGCCACGGCAACTCCAGCGCGGAAGCGGTCGGAGTGCGTCATCGCATACAGCGTCATGGAGCCGCCGTTTGACCATCCCCAGATCGCGGTGTGGTCTTTGTCGAGTTGCGGATACTGCGCGAAAAGCTGATCAAGCGCGGTGAGCTGATCCTTCAATTCGATCGCGCCGAACTCGTGGCGAATCGCCGTCTGGAATTTACGGTCGCGGCCGGGAGTGCCGCGATTATCGACGGAAAAAATCGCGAAGCCCTTGCGGGCGAGAATCTCATCGAACGCATTCGGCGTGCTTTTCAGGACCGTCTGCCCTCCCGGTCCACCGTAAATGTTGACGATCAGCGGAATCTTGCCACTGGCAGCCGTTTCCGGAGGCAGCAGTAAACGTCCGTAAAGCGTTGTGCCGTCTTCTGCTTTAAACTCCAGGAACTTGGGGGCGCGGAGTCCATACTCTGCAACTTCATCGTGCGATTGCCACACGGGAGCGCACCCAGCGCCCACCGTACAAAGCGACATGCGTCGAGATGCTGTTGGTCCCGTGAATGTCTGTGCGTAGTGCCTACCGTCGTCAGAAAACTGTCCTGAATAAATCCCTTCATCATGCGTAAGCTGCTGTGATCCGGTTCCATCGAGCTTGACGGAGAAAATATGGCGTTGCCTCGGGTCGCCCTGATTGGAAGAGAAAAACACTGTGCCTGCGGCTTCATCCCCGCCCTCGATGCCCATCACCGCAAAGTCGCCGCGGGTAAGTTGCCGCTCCAGCTTTGCGTCCGCGGCCATCGGGTTTTGCTTGTCAAAACTGTAGTAGTAAAGATGCATGTTTCCATCGCGCCAGCTGGGCCACACGAACCCTCCGCTGGAGTTCAGAAAGCGAACCTCGACATGCTCGAAGTCCATCCATGCGCCGGGAGTGGTTTCTGTCAGAACGATTCGCGACTTCCCTGACTTCGCATCCACGAAATACAAATCCATTTTGTCCTGTTGGCGATTCAGAACCTCCGCCCAGATCACTCCGTCGCTGACCCAGCCGAAACGGGGAATGTAAGCTTCCGCGTCTTTAGTCAGCGGAATCCAGCGCAGCTTTCCGCCGCCAGCTTCTACCACGCCAAGCTTCACTTCAGGATTTGGATCCCCCACCTTGGGATATTTTTCGTTGTCCACGGTTGGATGCGTAGGATTCCAGTTGGTGATGGGGTAGGTTGGCACCTTGGTTTCGTCCATGTGCAGAAAGACAATCTGCTTGCTGTCGGGCGACCAGAAATAGTTGCTGCGCACGGCCAGTTCTTCGGCATAGACCCAATCGATGTCGCCGTTGAATAGATCGTCCTTGGTGTCTTTCGTGAGCTGCTTTTCGCCACCGCCAGTAGCCGGCTGCACGTAGAGGTTGTGCTTGCGCACGTAGGAAACGTGGCTGCCATCAGGAGAGAACTTCGGATCGATATCGGGGTCAGTTGCCGAAGTGAACTGCACCGCCGTATTTGTCGCGAGATCAAAAAGCCAGAGCTGACCTTGGGAATCGAAAATCAGATGCTTCGAATCTGGCGCCCACAAGTAGGCCGCCACGTGATAGCGCGTCAGGCGCTCGCGTTCGCGTTCGTCCTTTACTTTGGTGGCGTCGGGCGCCAGCGAGGCCAGCTTTGCGGCGCTGACCAGGATCTTCTTCTCACCCGTGGCCGCGTCCACATACCAGAGTTCGCCATGTTCACCGGCATCGTCGCGCTGCACGAAAGAGAGCTTCGTACCGTCGGGACTCCACTCGACGTTTTCTGGACCGCGCCCGGTCAGGCCGCCCGGGGCGAACATCGCTTCAATGGTGAGCGGCTTCTTCGGCGAAGGCGATTGTGCCTGAATCGGTGTCAGCAGGCTAATTACGCCAGCGAGAGTAGAAACTGAAGCGAAAACTAAAATCCGTTTTTTCACGCTAAAACCCCTGGGCTTGAGGAACTAAAGACTAAAGACGCACAGCGAATGAAAGAGTTTACACCCGCCGAGCCTTGCCTGCAGTTATTCAGCGACCTGCTCGAAGGGAGCGCGTTTCCGCGTGGTAGAATCAAAGCTGAGCCGCCCCGGGATGCTTCCAGAAATTGAAAACCTATTGCGCCTGCAAGATGCGGACAAAGAAATCCGCCGCCTGCAGGACGAAGTCGCCGAACTCCCCAAACGCGTTGCGGCCATCGAGCGTAAACTGGCTGGCACCAAGGTCGGGCTGGAAGCGGCCCAAGCCGCTGTCAAGGCCGACGAAGCCACCCGCCGCAAGTACGACACGACCATCAGCGACCTGCGCGGAAAGATTTCCAAATACCGCGACCAGTCTCTCGACGTAAAAACCAACGAACAATACAAAGCTCTGTTGCACGAAATTCAGTTTGCCGAAAAAGAGATCGCTGCCACTGAAGACAAGATTCTTGAGTTGATGCTGAATGCGGACGCGCGCGACAAGGAAGTAAAGGCTGCCCAGGCCAAACTGAAGGCGGAAACCGCAGAGATTGAAAAAGAGAAAATTGAAGCCCGCCAGCGCACTGCCGAGGACGAGAAGCAGCTAACCGAGTGGCGCGCCAAGCGCGATCAGATGCGGGCCGGCGTGAACGAAGATCTTCTGCGCCACTACGAGCGCGTGTCGAAGTTCCGCGGCAGCGGCATCTCCGAGGTGCGCGATCAAAAATGTATGGCTTGCCAGGTCATGCTGCGGCCGCAAACCTACAACGAGGTGCGCACCGGCCAGCAAACCTTGATCTGCGATTCCTGCCAGCGCGTTCTGTACTTCAATCCCGCGAACGAAATGCAGGCGCTGGAGCCCGAACATAAACGCTCGCGCCGCCATCATCCCAAAATCGATGCTCCCCAGGCCTGGTACTACCGCCAGGAATACGGCGAGTCGGGCGAAGTTTTTCTGTGCTTCGCGAATGCCGCGGGCCAGGCCAGCCGCCGAATCTTCGATATGGGCACAGGCCGTCTGATTGGCGACATCCTCATTCGTGAAGGCGATTTCCGCCATGCCTTCCCGGAAGACATTACCGGCGCCATCCGCTTGAACGGCAACTGGAGCGAAAAGGAGATGGAAACCTGGGGCATCGAGATGCCCATGACGGCCCTTGATTCTCTTCACGTCGACCTGGAAGCCGCTCAGTACGAAATGAAATCCCGTACCTCTGCCAAGCCTGAAAAATCCGCGCCGGTTCCCACCGAGCAAGCCGCCAGCTAGCGAGTGCGTTTAAGATGGCTGCATGTCTAAGACGTCCCGCAGCGTAAGCGGCCTTGCTGTCAAGATTTCTCCCCGCGGCGCATCCCGGCTGAAAGACGGTCACGTCTGGGTTTACCGCTCCGACATTGTTTCCGCCGACGGAGTTCCTCCCGGCGCGCTGGTCAGCGTAGTCGATCATCGCGGCCAGAACCTCGGCACTGCGCTCTATTCGAGTTCGTCGCAAATCGCGATCCGTCTAATTTCTCATGAACCTGTCACTGACCTACCGGCCCTGCTCCGCCAGCGCCTTGCCGATGCCCTCGCCTATCGCGAACCGATCATTCGCGACACCAACGCCTATCGCCTGGTTTTCAGCGAAGCCGACTTTCTTCCCGGACTGATCGTCGACCGCTATAACGATATTCTCTCCCTGCAGATTCTTACCCAGGCGATGGATGCCGAAATTGTACGCGATGCCGTCACCTCTGAACTGACCGAACTCCTTCACCCGGCGTCCATCATCGAGCGCGTGGACCCGCGCGTGCGCCAACTCGAGGATCTGCCGCCTCGACCTTCCGGGCTGATCCAAGGCGAAAAAACCTCGACCATCTTCGCGATGAACGGCATCCAGTTCCACTTCGATGCGCTCGCAGGCCAGAAGACCGGAGCCTTCCTCGACCAGCGCGAGAATTACGCCGCCTCTGCGCAGTACGCACACGGCGAAGCCCTCGACGTCTTCTGCTACCAGGGAGGCTTTGCCCTTCACCTTGCCCCGCGCTGCTCGCGGGTCACGGCAGTCGACAGCTCCCGTCCAGCGCTCGAGGTGGCCGACCAGAATGCCGCGCTGAACGGCCAGAACATCGAATGGATCGAGGCCAACGCCTTCGATCTTCTCAAGGATTACTCTGCCTCAGGGAACCGCTACGACATGATCGTCCTAGATCCGCCGGCCTTTGCCAAGACCAAGCGTGACCTCGATGCCGCCCTTCGGGGGTATAAAGAGCTCAACCTGCGAGCCTTGAAGATGCTTCGCCCCGGCGGAGTCCTGGTCACCTGTTCGTGCTCTTATCACGTGAGCCAGGCCGATTTCATCGAAGTGCTGGCCGACGCAGCCCGGGATGCCCACCGCACGTTGCGTCTGGCGGAGATTCGTGGACAGGCAAAAGACCATCCCATCCTGCTAAACGTACCAGAAACCGCCTACTTGAAGTGCGTCATCGCCATTGTAAGCAAATGAAAATAAAGTGAATACTTATATTGACAATAACGCGCTCATATTTTATGCTTCCTTTGTGCTGAATAGACATCTAAGTTAGTGAACCGGCACCGCCGAATTTCTAAGAACCAGCACCAAGAAGGAGATCACTACTATGACCGTACTTACCCGTTTTGAACCTTTCCGCGAGTTTTCCACCCTGCAGGACCGCATCAACCGCGTGTTCCGCGAGTCCTATGCCCCCGCTGGCCAGGATGAGTCTTTGACCACCTCGAGCTTTGCCCCTGCCGTCGACGTTTACGAAGACGAGCACAACGTGGCATTGAAGATCGAAGTCCCGGGCATCGACGAGAAAGACATCGACGTGCGCATCGAGAACAACACCCTCACCGTGCACGGCGAGCGGAAGATCGAGAAGGAAGAGAAGGAAGAAAATTACCGCCGTGTGGAGCGCCAATACGGCAGTTTCACCCGCACCTTCACTCTGCCCACCACCGTAGATTCCGAGAAGGTCTCGGCCAACTACGACAAGGGAGTGTTGAAGATCACTTTGCCGAAGAAGGCCGAAGCCAAGCCCAAGCAGATCAAGGTCAATATCGGCGGCGCGAAAGCGGAAGCCGAGAAGACCATTGAAGCCAAGCAGCCTGGCAAAGCCGCGTAACGCTTTGATTGGCTCGTGTGGGGACGGGCACTCTTGCCCGTCCAGGTCGAGCGAAGCTCAACTTGCTTTTGGCGGGAAGCGGCAGGATCGCCGCTTCCCGTTTTGTTTCACTGAGAGCTTGGCTCGGCGAAGGCGTTGGTTCACAATGCTTGTAGGACACAGAATCCGTGAAAGAAACGCTGGAAGCAATCAATCAGATGCAGGCCGATGGCATCATTGGAAAGTACGCCATTGGCGGTGCGGTCGGCGCGACTTTTTATCTTGAACCCGCGTCCACTCTCGACGTGGACATATTTGTTACGCTTCCGACCGTCCCTGGGGGATTATTACTCAGCCTGAGCCCGATCTACGAGTATCTGAAGACCAAGGGCGGGAGGCTGGAGGACGAGCACATAGTGATTGGAGGCTGGCCCCTTCAATTTCTTCCGGCGAACAATGATTTGGAGCGCGAGGCTCTGGCTGAAGCGGTTCCGGCGAACGTAGAGGACGTCGAGACGTGGGTCATGACAGCCGAACACTTGGCTGCCATTGCACTCCGCACCGGAAGACCCAAGGACCACAACCGCATCTTGCAGTTCATCGAGCAGCGCGCGATGGACCCGAAAAAGTTGCAACTGATCGTCGCCCGTCACAATCTGAACTCAAAGTGGGAGCAGTTCGAACGGAAATTCCTGGAAGGAAAACATGGCTAAGTCGAAAATGCGCGAACGGCTAGCTTCGCTCAGTTTTTCCGAGAAGGTGAAGATCTTAGAAAAACTGCGTGATCGCAGCCGGACAATCGAAGCAAGCGGACTTAGGCCGAAGGCCACGCTCGGCGCCCCGAAGAAGGGCAACTGAGGGACTTAGCGGAATACTGATCGATCAGATTGACCTCACCTGAAACACAACAGGACAAATGGTAAGCCATCATCTGAGGAATTAAGACAATGCCAATCCGTTGGGACAAATTCACCGTAAAAGCGCAGGAAGCCGTCCAGCGCGCGAACGATCTCGCCTCCGAGCACGGAAATCCCGAGCTTCTGCCCGTTCATCTGCTCGCCGCCCTGCTCGAAGATAAAGAAGGCATCGTGCCGCCGGTGCTCGAAAAAATCGGCATCGGTCCGCAAGCGGTGCTTAGCGACATCTATCGCGAAATCGAGAAGCTTCCCAAGGTTTCCGGACAGGCGACGCAAGCCACGCTTTCGAACGCCGCCAACAAGCTGCTCGAGCAAGCCTTCAAAGAAGCTTCCAACTTTAAGGACGAATACGTTTCCACCGAGCACCTGCTTCTCGCTATCACGCACCTCAAGGGCGACGTCGCGCAACAGATTCTCGCCCGTCACGGCGCTACCAACGATGCGATCCTGAAAGCCCTGATCGCGGTCCGGGGCTCGCAGAAAGTCACCGACCAGAATCCCGAAGCAAAGTACCAGGCGCTCGAACGCTACGCTCGCGACCTCACCGAGCAAGCGCGCCGCGGCAAACTCGATCCCGTCATCGGACGCGACGAAGAAATTCGCCGTGTCGTCCAAGTTCTCTCCCGGCGTACAAAAAATAATCCGGTGCTCATCGGCGAGCCCGGCGTGGGCAAAACCGCTATTGTCGAAGGCCTCGCGCAGCGAATCATCTCCGGCGATGTGCCCGAAGTACTCAAGAATAAGCGCGTGGTCGCGCTCGATCTCGGCGCCATGCTGGCCGGAGCAAAATATCGCGGCGAATTTGAAGACCGCCTCAAGGCCGTCCTAAAAGAAATTGAAGACTCGCAGGGCCAGATCGTTCTCTTCATCGACGAACTCCATACGCTGGTCGGCGCCGGAGCCGGCGAAGGCGCAATCGATGCCTCCAACATGCTCAAGCCCGCGCTCGCTCGCGGAGAGTTGCGTGCCATCGGTGCAACCACGCTCAACGAGTACCGAAAGTACATCGAGAAGGACGCAGCCCTCGAGCGCCGTTTCCAAATCGTCTTCGTAGGCGAGCCCAATGTCGAAGACACCATCGCCATCCTTCGTGGTCTGAAAGAAAAATACGAAGTGCATCACGGCGTGCGCATTAAAGATTCCGCGATAGTCGCCGCAGCCACGCTCTCGCATCGCTACATCTCCGACCGCTTTCTGCCCGACAAGGCCATCGACCTCATCGACGAAGCGGCCGCGTCGATTCGCATCCAGATCGATTCGCTTCCCACTGACATCGACCAACTCGAACGCCGCGCTACGCAACTCGAAATCGAGAAGCAGGCGCTGAAGAAGGAAGACGACCAGAATTCCCGCGAACGTCTGTCCATCATCGAAAAAGAACTCGCCGGAATCCGCGAGAAGTCGACCGCGCTCAAGGCCAATTGGAAAAAAGAAAAAGATCTGATCGCCCGCTCGCGCGAGCTGAAAGAAAAACTCGAGAAGCTGAAAATTGAGGAGCAGGCCGAAGAGCGCAAAGGAAACCTGCAACGTGTTGCAGAAATACGCTACGGATTGTTGCGCCAAGCCGAAGAAGAGCTAGCTCAACTGAGTGCAAAAATCGACGGCAAGGCCGCCGGTGCTCCGCGCATGCTCAGAGAAGAAGTGGACGAAGAAGACATCGCCCGAATCGTTTCCAAATGGACCGGCATTCCCGTCTCGAAAATGCTCGAAGGCGAAGTGAAAAAGCTCGTCACCATGGAAGATCGCCTGCGCCAGCGCGTTGTCGGCCAAGATCAGGCTCTTGAGCGCGTGGCCAACGCGATCCGCCGCTCGCGCGCTGGACTCAGCGATCCCAAGCGCCCCATCGGTTCATTTATTTTTCTGGGTCCCACCGGCGTTGGCAAAACGGAACTCGCTCGTGCCCTAGCCGAATTTCTTTTCGATGACGAGCGCGCCTTGCTGCGCATCGACATGTCCGAATACATGGAGAAGCACTCGGTCGCCCGCTTGATCGGCGCCCCTCCGGGCTATGTCGGCTATGAAGAGGGAGGCCAGCTCACCGAACAAGTGCGCCGCCGTCCCTACGCGGTCGTGCTCTTCGACGAAATTGAGAAAGCGCACCCGGATGTTTTCAACGTGCTTCTTCAGGTAATGGACGACGGACGCCTCACCGACGGCAAAGGCCGCGTCGTCGATTTCAAAAACACGATTCTCATCATGACCTCGAACATCGGGTCGAGTTATCTGCAACCCGACCACGTACAAACTCCCGAGGAGTTTGAGAAGGCCAGCGAACAAGTGATGAACGCGCTGCACGGCCACTTCCGACCCGAGTTCCTGAACCGCGTCGACGACATTATCGTTTTCAAACCGCTGGGCAAAGAGCAGTTGGTTAAGATCATCGAGTTGCGCCTCGAAGACCTGCGCCGCCTGCTCGCCGATCGCAAAATCTCGATCGAACTCACCGACGGCGCGAAAGAACTTCTATTCACCGAAGGCTACGACCCGAACTTCGGAGCGCGCCCGCTCAAGCGCGCCATTCAAAAGCTCATACAGGATCCGCTGGCGTTAAAGATATTGGACGGAGCGATTCTGCACGGCGACCACATCATCGTCGATGCCGACAAGAAAGCCGGCAAGATGAAATTCGAAGTCAGCAAGCGCGTCGGAGAAAAAGAGCCAGCAAAAGCGAAACGGTAAAACGCTTGAATTGTCGTGCGAACGGTCGACTCATCTAGGGTGTTGAACTGTCATCCCGAGCGCAGCGAGGGATCCTGGCGTTTGCCAGTGGCGACGACACCGCCGACGCAAGCAAGAACCAAGATCCCTCGCTAGCGCTCGGGATGACAGTGGGCTTTACTTTGCCCCTGTGGCACACTAATTCCATGCCCAGCCTCACTCTCGGCGACTTCGAACTTAGCATTTTTTCCGACGGCACCTACCCGCTCGATGGCGGAGCATTTTTCGGCGTCGTTCCCAAGATCATGTGGTCGCGCAAAGTCGCCTCCGACGAAAGAAATTACGTTCAGGCCGGACTCAACTCGCTGCTCATTCGCACGGAACATCCGCGCACCGGCAAACAAAACGTGCTGGTCGAAACCGGCATGGGCAACAAGCTTTCCGACCGCATGGTCAAGTTCTACGGTCAGCCCGCGCAGTTGCTCGCAAATCTAGCCGCCGGCGGAGTCGCTCCCGAAGACATCGACATCGTCATCAACACTCACTTGCACTTCGACCACTGCGGCTGGAATACATTGCGTAAAGACGGCAAGATCGTTCCAACATTTCCGCGCGCGAAATATTACGCGCCGGAAGGCGAATGGCAATACGCGCGCCGCCCCAGCGAACGCGACGCCATCAGCTACATCCCCGACAACTACGATCCGCTCGTCCAGAGCGGACAGATGACGCTGCTCAAAGGCGGCGAAGAAATCGTCCCCGGCATTTCCGTCAAAACTTTTCCCGGCCACACGGAGCACATGCAAGCCGTAATCGTCGAAAGCGGCGGCCGCACCGTCTGCTACACCTCCGACCTAATCCCCACCACGGCGCACATTGACATCACATGGGGCATGGCCTTCGATCTCTACCCGCTCCAAACCATCGAGAGCAAGAAACAGTACTACGCGAAAGCGATCCCAGAAAAATGGGTGACCGTGTTCACGCATGACGCGAAGGTGCCTTGGGCGTATGTAGAGAAAGATGAGATCGGGAAAATGGTAACGCGAGCGGTTTAGACGGTCTGTCGCGTGAGCACGCTTGCGCTGCACAATCGCGCCTCGAAGAATTCCTCCACTCGCCCTAGAATTTCGACCGCACTCTTCGATTCATAGATCGCTTTGCGTAGCGCGGCTCCGCCGGGCACGCCGTGGGTAAACCACGAGGCGAACTGCTTCATCTTCCCGACAGCGTCCGGGAGTTCCTCTTCGATCAGCATCGAGAAGTAGGTGCGGATCATCTGGTAGCGATCAGCTTCGGTGGGTTCGTCGTAAGTGGAGCCCCGGACGCCCCCGTCCGGGGAGGCGCTGCACTCCGGGCGGACGAGGGCGTCCGCCTCTCCAAGAGCCGCATTCATTCGCTCGCAATACTGCTCAATCTGCCGGAAGATCCACGGATTTGACGGCGCCATGCGCCCAATCATCACGGCATCACAGCCAGTCTGCGCGACCATGGCGCACGCATCCTCGGGCGTGCGAATGTCGCCATTGCCGATCACCGGAATCTTCACCGCATCCTTGATCGCGGCAATCCACTCCCAACGTGCCTGGCCGCTATAACCTTGCTCGCGAGTTCGCGCATGCAGCGCAACCGCCGCCAGCCCGCACGACTCCGCCATGCGAGCAAGTTCCACGCAGACGATTTCGTCGTCGCTCCATCCCGCGCGAAACTTCACCGTAAACGGAATCGTCACCGCGGCTCGCACCGCCTCGAAGATGCGCCCGATGGCCGGCAGATCGCGCAGCAGGCCCGAGCCTCCGTTACACTTGACGACTTTTTTTGCCGGACAGCCGAGGTTCAAGTCCACGACGTCGAAACCGAGGCCCTCGACCATGCGCGCCGCCTCGGCCATGACTTCCGGATTGCTGCCGAAAAGCTGCGCCGAAATCGGATGCTCGTCTTCGTAGAAATGGAGATAGCGCTTAGCCTTCTGATCCTTCTTACGCAGTACGCCGTCGGCCGAAGTGAACTCGGTCATGATCAGCCCGCATCCGCCGAGATTGCGAATGAAGCGGCGGAAGACTGTGTCAGTGACGCCGGCCATGGGCGCCAGCACAGTCGCTGGCGCGATCGTCACGCCGCCAATGGAAAGGGTCGCGGGGACGGGCACCAGTGGTGCTGTTCGCCCGGCAGCCGTTTCCGCCGCACCCGAGATGTCCCAAGACTTGCGCACAGTTCTATTCTACTTGGCCGTCCAAACGAAAGCCCCCGCCTTGAAGCGAGGGCTCGTTTTGCGGTCTATACGTGTAAATCCGTGGCGAAAAACTTAATTCTTCGACGCCTCGGCTGGCTTAGCTGGCGCGGCCGGAGCATTCTTCGCGTACTTGCGGCGGAAGCGCTCCACGCGGCCGGCAGTATCCATCAGCTTCTGCTTGCCGGTAAAGAACGGATGGCAGGCAGAGCAAATTTCAACGCTAATATCTCCCTTATGGGTTGACCGGGTTACAAAGGCATTGCCGCACGCGCAATGCACACGCACGTCGTTATAAGCGGGATGGATGGCAGGTTTCATATGGGTTACACCTTGGCTTTCAAGCATCAATACGAATCTTAGATTCTACCGGAATGCCCCCGGATTCAGCAATCCCAGCACTCAGCTGACAGCTCTCAGCCCGGTGCCATTCTCTCAACTGCCAGTTCTGAGCCATCAGCAGGTGACGCTCACGGAGTTGAGATCTCAAAGCTGACAGCTGATAGCTGACAGCTCAAAACCGAAACAAATACGACACCTTCACAAAAAACTGCCGGCTGTCGTTGATGTACCCCTTCGCTGTGTAGAGTCCAGCCAAGGGATCTTGCGTCAAGCTGCGGTCCAGGTTCTGCAAGTCGCTGTTATATCCCACATAAATCGCGGTGCCCGGATGCACCAGATAGGTCAGCAGGAAATCGGCGTTGAACTGTTTCTCCGTCGGCAAGTACGTATACGGATAGAACGTAGTGCCAGGCGTGTTCGCCAACACCGAGTTGTATTGCATAATCACGCGCAGTGAAAGCTGCGGAGTAAACTGCCAGTTCCACTTGCTGCGCACAATGTGATTGTTGAAAATGCCTTTCCCAAGCGAACTGCCTTGGGGAAGCTCGGAGAGCGCAAACAGATATTCGTTCTCTGTCGCCCGCAAGCGCTCGAACAGATACGTATTTTCAATCTTCAAAGGCTTCGCAGGATGAAACGTTAGTGAAGCTGAAGCCGTATTCGTTCTCGACAGAAGAGACTGTGGCACAGATGTCGGCGCAGGTACGAAGTTCCCGCCGTCTCCCCAGGCATACTGCGCATCCACCAGTACTTTCGAGAAATAGCCGGTTTCAAAGCGAGCTTCACTGAGGTGCTCGTGGTAATCCTGGTTGTGCGTTACGCCCGGCAGGCCAATGAAAGCGAAATCCTGCGGCCTCAACCGCTCCCGCAACTCTTGGTAGGGCTCCAGCCAAATGAAGGTCTGCCCTCGTCCTTCGATTTTCAGATAAGGGTCGTAATACGTATCCAGCCGATTGCCTTCATGATCGAAGACGTAGCGCTGCCGCAGCGATGGCCCCCAGGCTAAGACCCAGCCCTGCTTCGGGCGGAAGCGGTAGTAGATCGTGTTGTTGAGCCAGCGGATATCCACGCGATTCACGAATCCTGGCACTGTTACGAACCCTGGACTGACGTCGGAGTACGTGCCGATATAATTGAAGTGCAACCCGCTGCGCCGGACTTCCACCTTGTCCGCCGGACCCGCATAATGGCTTCCATTTCCGACATTGCCCGAACTGAAGGGATAAAGTCCGTATTCGCAGGTATTTTCCAGATTGCCGATGTTCAGCCCTTGCAGGTTGCTCGAACTCACCACCGCCTGCGCATCCAGTGTCCAACTGGCATTGAAGCGCAGCCGGGTGTCGATTCCGCCCACGCGATTCGACTCCCCCGTCGCGGGGCATTCCCAATCGGTATAAATCAGTCCCACGCTCGACTGCTTGAAAATATCCCGGTTCAAACGCGCAATCGTGAAGTACGATCGAATGCCGTAAAGATTGTCCGAGCAATCGGGAGGAATAGTGCTCGTCTCAGCCGCTGGGCAAAAGCTTGGCACGGCGAGTCCTGGCCCGCGGTCATCGGTCGACATCAAGCCCACTGAATACGGACCTTGCTTCCCCGTCAAACGGATTCCTGCCGAAGGGTCCTGAATGTTGCGCGTGAAGAATAAATCGAGGGGCGTGCGGAAGTAATCCGCATTTTCCAAAAAGAAAGGCCGCTTCTCAGGAAAATAAACTTCGAAGCGCTGGTTCACCGTGATCTGCGGATCTTCCGATTCCACCTGGCTGAAGTCCGGATTCGCGGTCAGATCCAGAACAAAGTGATCGTGGATCACAAACTTGGCGTCTATTCCGAACTGGCCCTGAGCGTCCGCGTTTTGAAAAAATGGATTGTAGGGGTCGCGCGTATCGAGCGCCCGGTAACCCCGCATGATTCCGTAGGGAATCAGTTCGATATCGCGACCAGGAGAAATTCCCTCCAATCCATAAAGCGTTGCTGCCTGTCCCAACCTGCCCGCCACTTTGTACGAGACCTGCGGCCAGAATGCATCTTCGTTCTTGCGAACGATTCCGCGATACAAAAGAATTCCCCACTCCTGCTCTTTCGTCGCCGGGAAGCGCAGGCTCTTGAATGGAATCGCCATCCACACCACGTAGCCGCGGCTGGTCACTTTGCCCCGCGAATCCCAAACCGCGTCCCATGCGCGATCCCAGTTGCCGCCTGTTTCCTGGTGTGCGGTCTCGGTATAGATTGCATCCCACTGAATGCCCAGCGCCGTGGTCTGAAACTCATACGCGCGCCGCCGGTCGTGAAAAGTATCGAACATGACGGCGACTTCGTCATCGTCGTCAATGTCCTCACGCCGCGACATTCGTGCCCGCACCTTCGTCGGATCGTCGAAGCATACAAATACGACGTACACATTCTTCTGGTCGTAACCGAGGTAAGCGGCCGTCTCCTCCGAAACTTTTTCGCCGTCGTGGGGATTGCGTTGCATAAATCCTGTCACCTTCGCCATCTGCTGCGCGATCTCGCTCCCGGGTTTCATCCCCAGGAAATCTTCCAGGGCCGGTGCGTGCGGCAACCGCGGAATAGTTAAAGCCGGCGGTGCAATCGCAGGCTTCGGCGCGGGCTTCGTTTCAGGATTCTTGATTGCAGGTTCCGGCAATTGGGCCGATGGCGAGGGATACTGCGTTGACGGCGGTTTCTGTTCCTGCTGCGCGGAGTTCGAGTCCGGCGGAGGAGGATTCTGCGGCGTAGTTTGCGAACCCTGCCCAGATGTGTCTTGCGACGAAGTTGGCTCCTGCGCTACAGCCGCCGTCTGCGGCGGGGAAGCGCCGCACTTCAGGCTTCCGGCAAGCATCATTCCTGCTGCAACCAGAAACCCGGCAAGCCCTCGGACTGCGAAACGGCTTTGACGCAAATGCAACGCTCCCTTAAATATTCCTGCCACGTTTCAGGGGAATCCAGCAAGATACACCATGCGGAGGCCATAGAACACAGGCAAGCGTTGTCTTTAAGGTTTACCGAACACGGTTGGAGAAAATCCTCGGCAGGTTTGGGAGTCGAGAAAGAATGCTCCGCTCGCGCGTGGCTGGTTGGAATTGCATGGCCAAGCACAAATCTCACGAGCCTAGAACAAGGAACTCTGCCGCCGGCCCGGCGTGATTTTGAAATAATCGTAGGCCAACTGCGTCGCTACGCGGCCGCGCGGAGTGCGGTTCAAGAATCCAATCTGCATCAGGAACGGCTCGTAGATCTCTTCAATTGCATCCGGCTCTTCGGCGAGCACCGCAGCTAGCGTATTCACGCCTACTGGTCCGCCTTGATATTTCTCGATAATCGTTAGCAGCAGACGGCGGTCCACTTCGTCGAAGCCGTATTTATCCACTTCCAGCATCTGCAGCGCTGCTTGAGCCGTTGGCAAATCGATTTTGCCCGCGCCGCGCACCTGCGCATAGTCTCGCACTCGCCGCAGCAAGCGGTTCGCAATGCGCGGCGTCCCGCGCGAGCGGCTTGCAATCTCAATCGCACCCGCGTCGTCGACCGCAACTCCCAAAATTTCCGCCGAGCGCTCCACGATCACGCGCAAATCTTCCGTCGTGTAAAACTCCAGCCGCAGCACAATTCCAAACCGCGACCGCAGCGGCGCTGAAATCAGCCCGGCGCGTGTGGTGGCGCCGACGAAAGTAAACGGCTTCACTTCCAGCGTGTGCGTGCGCGCCGAAGGGCCTTGTCCAATAATGATGTCGAGCTTGTAGTCTTCGAGCGCCGAATACAGCAACTCTTCCAGCACGGGCTGCAACCGGTGTATCTCATCGATGAACAGGACTTGCTTCTCCTGCATGTTGGTGACGATCGCAGTGAGGTCGCCCTTGATCTGCAACAGCGGCGCGGCGGTCGGCTGGAAGTGCACTCCAAGTTCGTTGGCGATGATGTTAGCCAGCGTAGTCTTGCCCAGTCCTGGAGGCCCATACAGCAACACGTGATCCATGGCCTCGCCGCGCGAGCGGGCGGCCTCAATCGCCACCGCGAGGTTTTCTTTGACCTTGGCCTGACCGATGAACTCGTTGAGCTTCTGCGGGCGCAGCTTGAGTTCAAACGAAGAATCGTCCTCGACCGGCGCCGCCGACACCAATCGGTCGGGGCTGTAATTCAGATTGGGATTGTTCTTCGCGGTGGCCACTGCTCGGATGGTAGAACGAAATACGGAACGGCGCAATTGCGGTTGATATGTGACACATTTTGTGGCACAATGAGTTTTATGCCCTCTATGAACATTCGGCAACTTAGGGACACCCGCCGCCTGGAAAGCTGGTTGCGTGCCGGAAAGACGGTCGAGCTACGCAAGCGGGATCGAGTGATTGGCCGTATCGTTCCCGAGAATGCGGTGGAGTCTCACGGGGATTGGCCGGACTTTGGCGCGATTGCGAAGGAGATTTTTGGCGACCGTAAGCTGTCCGGCTCCGATCTGGTAATCAGGGAGCGTGGACGTTATTGAGCATATATCTCGACACCAGCTTTCTGGTTTCGTTGTACTTAAACGACGATCACTCGCGGGAGGCACGCTCGCGAATCGCTTCTGCCCCTGCCTTGTGGTTTACGCCCCTTCACAGTGCCGAGTGGGAACACGTATTGGGCCAGCACCTTTTCCGAGGTGAGTTATCGTTGTCGGAAGCGCAACGGGTGAGCGCCAAGCTGGAAGAACACCGCTCTGCCGGACGTTGGCTGTCCGTGCCAATTCCGGAGGACGCTCTTGAAGTATGTAGTAGGCTCGCTCGCGAATATGGGCCGAAGCTCTGGATGAGAACACTCGATACGCTGCATGTCGCCTGCGCGCTGGAGCTCAAAGCTGAACGATTCTGGACGTTTGATGAGCGGCAGGCGAAGCTGGCGAAGGCGCAGGGGATGAAAGCCGCGTGAGGCTTTCAGGTTGCATGGTCAAACTCAAAAGAGCCGGAAGATACTTATATATACTTTTGTCTATAATGCTATAATGGGGCACTATGGCGCTTAGTATCAAAAGCATAGAGACGGAGCAACTGGCCCGAGAGATCGCGGCAAGAACGGGCGAGAGCCTAACAGGTGCCATCCAGAAAGCATTGGAGGAGCGCCTCGAGCGCCTGAATAGCAATCGCAGGAGCCAAGCACTTGCGGCGCAAATTGATGACATTCTCAAGCGCGTCGATGAAATGCCCGACCTTGATGCCCGCACTCCGGACGAGATTATCGGCTATGACGAAAATGGCCTGCCCTCTTGAGGCAAACTCGCATGAGGCAAACTGGCAATGGTTATTGACACCTCGGCCTTGGCGGCAATCTTTTTTCACGAGCCGGAGCGCGACGCCTTTCGTAACGCCATCATTGCCGCGAGCAGCCGCCTTATCTCTGCGGCGACCGTTCTCGAAGCCGGCATGGTGATCGAGGGCCGCAGGGGTGGCGGCGCAGGCCGGGAGTTCGATCTATTTATCGTCCGCGCCCAGATACAGATTGTTCCGATCGACGCCGAACTCGCAGACCTCGCCCGCTCGGCGTGGCGCAAGTATGGGAAAGGCCGTCATCCGGCGGGGCTGAATTTCGGCGATTGCTTTTCCTACGCCCTGTCGAAAGCTACCGGCGAACCGTTGCTGGCCAAGGGAGCGGACTTCGCCAGCACCGATGTTGTTCTCCATTCTTAAGACAGACTAGCCGCCTACTCTTCCTCTTCCTTCACATCGCCCCGCGCGGCCTTGGCCTTCTCAATAATTTTTTCCTGCAACTGACCTGGCACGGTGTCGTAGTGGTGCATTTCCATGTTGAAGCTGCCGCGGCCTTGCGTCATTGACGTCAAATCAACGCCGTAGGTCAGCATTTCGGCCATGGGTACTTCGGCTTTTACCACGGTGTTGCCGCCTTTGTTGTCCATGCCCTGGATGCGGCCGCGGCGGCTGTTCAAATCTCCCATGATCGAGCCGGCGAAGTCGTCAGGTATGGTGATCTCGACTGACATTACCGGCTCCAGAATCGTGGGCTTGGCCTGCTCCATGGCCTTTCGG
>JBEKJF010000050.1:0-17773 GCA_050011375.1 Candidatus Sulfotelmatobacter sp. | reverse complement strand
AATCGAGAAGTTCGCCAAGGAATACGACATCCGCGTCGCGATTCACAATCACGGGCCCGAAGATAAGATCTGGCATTCTCCGCTGGATGTCTTGAAAGCAGTGAAGAATATGGATCCGCGAATCGGTTGCTGCATTGACGTTGGACACACGGTTCGCGCTGGCACAGACGTGGTGCAGGCGATTCATGAAGCTGGCCCGCGGCTATTCAACGTACACATGAAAGACCTCACGAACTTCGAGAACAAAGAGAGCCAGGTCGCGGTGGGCGACGGCATTATGCCCGTGCGAAAAATGTTCGAAGCTCTGATCGTGATTAAATACAAAGGCTTCGTCGATCTGGAGTATGAGATTCATCCCGACGATCCCGTGCCAGGCGTCATCAGCAGTTTTGCCTATATGCGCGGCGTTTTGGCGGGCATGGCGTACAGAATAGAGTACTGAGGTGGGAATTACCGCGCGTGAATGCTACAGTAATCCGGATCGCCGGGCGATGCAGAAATTCGTAAGCGCTTTTCCGAAAAATGATAAAGAATTCACGGTACGCCCACTCCCTTCTTTTGCTTTGTCTCGTTCCCTTCTTTAACGCCGCGCCGGTTCTTCTTCAGGGGCAAGCCGATTCCGCGGCCGTCGCGGCTATACAACTGGATCACCTCACATCGTTTTCAGCGTTGCCGAATGGCATCGACGTGCGGGATGGCGACGCTCGCATGCAAATCGTCGCGCTGCGCGAGAACGTCGTACGCATTCGCGTGGCGCCCTCCAGCGAACTCGCAGAAGATGCTTCGTGGGCTGTACTCAAGGAAGCGCGGCAAAGCGCAGTTGCCGTAACCCCTGACAACACTCCGGACGCGGTTGGCTTTCATACTCAGACGCTAACCGTCTCCATCAACCGCCAGACCTTTGCATTAACGATCTCCGACCGCGATGGAACTGTTCTTCAAAAAGATGTTCGGCCGATCGAGTTTCATGGCAAGACCTTTCGCGTTTATAAAGCGATGCCGATCGACGAGCACTACTTCGGCCTGGGAGACAAACCCGGCCCACTCGATCGCCGCGGACAAGCATTCACCATGTGGAATACCGACGCGTATGCCTTTCAGGAATCGACCGATCCGATCTACAAGAGCATCCCGTATTTCATGGCCTTCCGATCCGGTCATGCCATAGGAGTATTTCTCGACAACACGTGGCGCAGCAGTTTTGATTTTGGCAAGCAGTCGCCTGATACGTATTCCTTCGGCTCCGCGGGCGGCCCTTTGGATTACTACGTTTTCTACGGACCAACTCCGAAACAAGTGGTGGAAACGTACGCATGGCTTACCGGTACAACGCCTCTGCCTCCCATCTGGGCGCTTGGTTTTCAACAGTCGCGTTACAGCTACACGCCGCAAGCGCGCGTGCTTGAAGTCGCGAACCGCTTTCGAACCGATCACATTCCCGCGGATGTGATCTATCTCGACATTGACTATCAAGAGAGGAACCGCCCGTTCACTGTGGATCGCAACCGGTTTCCTGATTTTTCCGGAATGATCGCGGAACTTGCTTCCAAGAACTTTCACGTGGTCGCGATTACCGATCTGCACGTCGCAAAATATCCCGGACACGGTTATGCGCCTTACGACAGCGGCCTTGCTGGAGATCACTTCGTCAAGAATCCCGACGGCAGCATTTACTCCGGAGACGTGTGGCCGGGCCCCAGCGTCTTTCCCGACTTCACGCGCGCGCAGACTCGCGAGTGGTGGGGCGGCCTTTATCAAGAATTTTCGAAGCAGGGCGTTGCCGGCTTCTGGAATGACATGAACGAGCCGGCAGTTTTTAAGACTCCCACCAAAACCATGCCCGAGACGGTCGTTCATCGCATCGATGAACCCGGATTTATAAAACGTTCTGCTCCTCACGCTGAGATTCATAACATGTACGGGATGCAAAACTCCCGCGCGACTTTCGAAGGACTGCAGCACCTCAATCCTGATTTGCGCCCGTTCGTGTTGACGCGCGCCAGCTACGCCGGTGGCCAGCGTTACGCCGCCACGTGGACCGGCGACAACAGCAGCACGTGGAATCACCTTCGCCTTGCAACGCCGATGCTTGAAAATCTCGGTCTAAGCGGCTTTACCTTGAGTGGAGCCGACGTCGGCGGATTTGTAGGGACTCCACAACCAGACTTGCTCACCAAATGGATCGAGATCGCTTCCTTCCAGCCCATCGACCGCGACCACACAGGGAAAGGAAGCGGGGATCAGGAACCATGGGTGGGAGGCGCGGAGCCTGAATCGATTCGCAGGCGGTTCATCGAAGAGCGCTATCGCCTGATGCCTTATCTCTACACGCTGGCGCAAGAGGCGTCGCGCACCGGTATGCCGATTGAGCGGCCACTCTTCCTTGAATTTCCCGATGCCGCAAGCGATCGTCATCCTATCGATGTTGACCCTGAGGCAGCGGGCGAATTTCTTTTGGGCCCCGACATCCTCGTTGCGGCACCGCCTTATCCGGATCGGCTCGATACCTACACCGTCGAGTTTCCTTCGGCGAAATGGTACGACTACTGGACAGGGCAAGTCGTCCCAAAGCCCGCGCCCAAGGCAGATCGAGATCCCAATGATCCTCCCAGTTCCACCGATCTAGTGTCGCTCACAACGTCGATTCACCCAGAAATCGCATCCTTGCCGGTCTTTGTTCGCGCGGGTGCAATTCTGCCGATCGCCCCTCTGACGCAGAGCACCAACGAGACTCCGCAAGGTCCGCTCACCCTGCGAGTCTATCTGGGCGACGAATGCTCCGGTCATCTCTATCTGGACGACGGCAAGACCTACGCCTACAAAACAGGAGCCAGTCTGCAAATGGATTTCAGGTGCGAGCTGAATGCCGATACCCTGCGGATACACCTTGGGGAACATAAGGGCACTTATCCAGCATGGTGGCGCGAGATTCGCATTGAGATCTACGGTTGGTCACCCAGCAAACGCAGGGCGCGACTTAACGGCGGCAACATCGAAGCAACTATGGATGTATCGCCAGGCAAAGTGGCTCTAACCATCCCAGATAATGGACGAGGCGAAGTATTAGATCTCGAATAGGCGAGCCGGTTGAACCCGTGCGGTGTCTTATCCACGCAGCCGGCGTTACTTCACTTGCTCCGCCTCCACCTTGCTGATCGTCGCTCGCAGCCATGTGCCGAGCGCTTCTTCGATTTCCTGCTGCGTCCCCGTGCGATACAAATTATCGAGGGTGTCACCTTTCAAAGACAACGGAATATGAGTGCAAGGGACTTGTTCCTTCCGCGCCTCCGCTGGGACGAATTGCATCAGTAGACATTCCTCGCAGGGCTCGCGGTCTTTGGAATTGAAGTTCATGCAAGTGGGCGAATCCTCGAAAATAAATCGTGCCCGCCAGGATTCACGCGGCAATCGCCCGTAGCCCCCTTGCTCAAGAAACTCCAGTTCGAATTTCAGCACGTCCAGCAGCTTTCGACCGTCTTTTGCCATAAGCCCACCCCTAATCACTACCGTAAGTTTGGCTCGTGCTGGCACGCCGCGCCGTGACCGGCATCACACCCCAGGGTGAGGGCCGTCACGCAGCCTCATCAAGGCGTGCCAGTGCCCTGCCGAGTCAACTGGCTCCAAAGTAAGGCCATCCGAACAACTTGAGCACGGCGCGCACCGTTCTGTATAAGGGAATTATCAGGCATGTGTGACGTGCGTCACAGAACGTTCCTTCCTCAGGAGTGTTCAATATTGCTCAGTTTAGGCGCGCTGATGTCGTTTTTAATGTTAGCCTGCTGAAAATTAGAATGGAGATTGAACAATGAAGAGCATCAACGCCAAAGTATTGACAATCGCAACAGCCTTCGCGGTTGTTCTCAGCATCCCCCTCTCGATGCACGCGCAAGACGCCGCAGCAACCTACAAATCAAAATGCGCCATGTGCCACGGCGCTGACGGCAAAAAAGCTGCCGGTCACGATCTTTCAGGTGCCGATGTGCAAAAGGAATCGGATGCGGATCTCGAAGCGGTCATCGCCAATGGCAAGGCCCCGAAGATGCCGAAGTACGCGGACAAATTAAAGCCGGAAGAGATTAAGGGGCTGGTGGCCTATATTCGCACGCTGAAGTAATAGTTCCGGCTTCTGCCTCACGCCTTGAAAACTAGTCCACGGCGGCGAATGAGCCGCCGTGACGGGTGCTGTGTGCCTGAACGCGGAGCGTATAAATAGAACGAAGAGAAAGCACTGGTTTCCAATGAACCTGCGGGATCGCATTCGAGAGTGGTCGCAGCCCATTTATTTCCTGGGGCAGAATCCGGTAACGCTTACCGGCGCTGTGATTACCACCAGCACGGCTCTCACCACCATCGCCTTCTGGTTTTATGACATGTTTCTGCCGGGGCCGCCGCATCCTTACATCGGCCTTCTGATTTTCCTGATCCTGCCTGGCATCTTTGTACTCGGCCTCCTGCTGATTCCCATCGGTATCGGGCTCAGGCGCCGCAGCCTTGCCCGCAGCGGAACGCTCCCCGGAGCATTTCCCGCCATCGACCTGCGGCTGCCCGTGGTCCGGCGCACCTTGGAATGGGTGGGCCTGGCGACCGTGATCAATCTTTTGATCGTTGGGACCGCATCATACCGCGGCGTCCAATACATGGATTCCGCAAGTTTCTGCGGGACGACTTGTCACGTCGTAATGGCCCCGGAATTTTCGGCCTACCAAAATTCCCCGCACTCGCGCGTGGAATGTGTCGAATGCCACATCGGGCCGGGAGCGGGATGGTTTGTCCGCTCGAAACTCTCCGGGCTGCGCCAAGTAGTCGCGGTAACCTTCCACACCTATTCACGCCCGATTCCTTCGCCAGTAAAGTATCTCCGGCCGGCGCGTGAGACTTGTGAGCAGTGTCATTGGCCGCAGCGCTTTACCGGCGACAAGTTCCTGGTGAATACCAGCTACAAAGACGACGAAAAGAACACTCCGCAAACCGATGTTTTATTGCTGAAGGTGGGTGGACGCACGTGGCAGGGTTCGGTCGGCATTCACGGGCACCACCTGGCCGATAACGCGCGCATTCGCTACATTTCCACCGACGCCGAGCGGCAGACAATTCCGGTCGTGGACTATACCGACGATCAAGGCAAGACCACCGAATTCATTTCCACCGATACGAAGCCAACCCAGCAGCAATTAGCCAAGGGAGAACATCGCACGATGGATTGTGTGGACTGCCACAACCGGCCCACGCACAAGTTCGACTTGCCCGAAAATGCCGTGGATAAGCAAATGTCTATCGCTCACATCAGCCCGGAACTGCCCTTTATCAGAAAAAAGGCAGTCGAGGTTCTTAAGGTGAACTATCCCACCCGCGAAGTGGCGCGGCAGAGCATCATCGCCGAGCTTAACAATTTCTATCGCACCAATTATGCGCAGATTTACCAAACCCGGCGCACGCTGGTGCAGCAGGCGGGCGATGAGGTAGCGGCTATTTACCTTCGCAACATCTTCCCTGACATGCATGTGACCTGGGGCGTTCATCCTGACAACCTTGGGCACAACGACTCACCAGGCTGCTTCCGCTGTCACGATGGTAGTCATACCAGCGCCGATGGCCAGACCATTACGAATGATTGCTCAGCGTGCCACCAGCTCTTGGCTACGGGTGAGGAAAATCCGAAGGTCTTGACCGACTTGGGAATTAAGTGAGCCTCAGAAAAAACCGGAAAGCAACGCCGCGACCCTGCGGATGAAACCCCGCGCACCGTCCTCCGCAGAATTCCCTTGACTCCGATCGGCGCGAGGGTCTTTAATATCAGTTAAAGCATTAGCTCTTTGAAATAAGAATAGCAATTGGATAACCTCCATCGAGTCAAGAATTTGCGCGTAAGCCTTCTCCGTACAAGATTTTAGGCGGAAGCGCCGCTCAGACATTCTGCAGCGCTCGCTGATTACAAAGCACTTAACTAAACAGTACTAAAGCTAAGTCCTTAAGATTGAATATTTTACTGGTAAAATATTTAGAATCAATATTTTAGCCAGATTAAGGTGATATCGAAAGCGCGTAACCAATTGATTCCAAATATTTTAGCGTCAGGCGTATCAAATTTTTTCAATCGGATCAATCCACTACCCGACGCGCTCCTCTTCTTGGCGAACTTCGCGGCCGTTCCTTAGCGCCCTTGGCGGTTAAAAGCTTTTGCTTTGTGACCGATATAAGCTATCTATTAACTTTTAAAGTTATCTTTGAGGTATACTCAGCAACCTATCAGACAATCCCCCAAGCATAAGCTTAGTTACAAAATGAGCCCGTCCTAAGAAATCACGTGCGGTCCGCACATCTTCAAAGTTCGCAGCTAACACGCACGAGTGATGCGAATCACAGCACTTTCTCCTGAAAGCCTTGAAGATTGCCAAGGATGAAGTTGTATAGCGTAATGGGAGTGGCCTTGCGGAAAACGATTAGGAACACGGCAGATACAGTAGGGCGATTCGGCCTCGTCCTTCTGGCTTTAGTCTTCTGGGCCGTCATTCTTTCAGTCGGCACCCCGGCACACGCTCGCGGCCGAGCGCAAGTAAAGGCGCCGCAGCCGCTCAAGCAGGATGAGAGCTGCCTGGCCTGCCATGGCCAGGCAGGAATGACAGCGGGCAACGGCAAAAGCATCTCGATTGATCCCACGAAGCATGCAGCCAGCGTCCACGGTGTTCTGAGTTGCAAAGATTGCCACTCGAGCATCAAGGACTATCCGCATCCCGCGAAAGTAGCCAAGGTTCAATGCGCCACTTGCCACACCGACGAGGCTTCCCATGTGCCCAACAGCGTGCACAGCGCGCTGGGCGAGCAAGCTTGCGAATCCTGCCATGGCGACCATCACGAAGTAGTATCCACGGCTCAACTGGCGCCGGCAAAGTGCGCGCAGTGCCATGCCGATGAAGTCAAGGAGCTCCGGCAAAGCATTCACGGAAAAGCGGCCGCAGCGGGTGACCCGGACGCGCCAACTTGCCTCTCCTGTCACGGGTCAGTCCATCAGATTCAGGGCCTGAGCGATGTAGCCTCGACGGTGGCCAAAAAGAACTTGCCCGACACTTGCGCCTCCTGCCACAGCAACCCGCAGTTCCTCTCGCGCCACAAGATTCCATTCGCGCATCCCGTGGAACTCTACAAACAAAGCGTCCATGGACGAGCGGTGATGGGCGGAGACCAAGCGGCAGCGAGTTGCTCGGACTGTCACGGCAGCCACGGAATCCGGCCCTCGCAAGATGCGCTTTCCAAAGTAAACCACTTCAACATACCGGCCACTTGCGGGCAGTGCCATACCGAGATTTCCAAGGCGTATCTTGCAAGCGTTCATGGACAAGCTACAAAGAATGGCGTCTCCGCGGCTCCGGTGTGCAGCGATTGCCACGGCGAACACCTCATCCTGCGCCCGAAAGACCCTGAATCGCTGGTGAATGCGTCGCGCGTTTCAATGGCCACCTGCGGGCGTTGCCACAACGATGAACGACTGGCTCTGCGATACAATCTGCCCGCCGATCGCGTTCCTTCCTATGCCGACAGCTTTCACGGGCTGGCCCTCACCGAAGGAAAGACGACCGCCGCGAATTGCGCGTCGTGTCACGGAGTACACTCCATTCTCCCTTCAAGTGACGCGCGATCGAGCGTCAGCAGCGCCAACCTGCGAAAGACGTGCGGTCAATGCCACAAAGGTGTGGACGAAGCCCGATTCCTCATGGGACCAGTGCATGTGCGGACCTCCACTGGCGCCGCTCATCCGGTTGTAAAGTGGATCCGCTGGACGTACTGGATCCTAATCCCAATGACGCTGGGATTCATGATCCTGCACAACATCATCGACTTCCTGGCGAAGCTCATGCGCCCGCGGCCGCACCACTCCAGCGGC
The DNA here is from genome assembly GCA_050011375.1 of Candidatus Sulfotelmatobacter sp. Taxonomy (GTDB): domain Bacteria; phylum Acidobacteriota; class Terriglobia; order Terriglobales; family Acidobacteriaceae; genus Sulfotelmatobacter. The sequence continues at coordinate 9,894 of JBEKJF010000050.1, read as the reverse complement.
GCGAAAGTGACGCGCATGAATCGCAACTTCCGCATTGCCCACTGGGGCGTGATTCTGAGCTTCCCAACGCTGGTCATCACTGGATTTGCCCTGAAGTTTCCGGATGCCTGGTGGTCGCGCCCGCTATTGATGTGGGAGAACCACTTCGGCTTCCGCGGAGGAGTCCATCGCGCCGCGGCCATCCTACTCATCGCCGCCACGCTCTATCATCTGATTCACCTCGCCCTGAACAAGCGGGACCGTGTTTTCGTCTGGGCAATGCTTCCGCAATTCAAAGATGCGACGGATCTGGTACACGTCTTCGCGTACAACCTCCGGCTCACGAAAGTCGAGCCAACGTTCGCGAAATTCAACTATGCCGAGAAGCTCGAATACCTTGCCTTCATGTGGGGAACGCTGGTGATGGCGGTTTCCGGCTTCTTACTGTGGTTTAACGATTTCACTCTGACGCACTTCCCCAAGTGGGTGTCCGATGCGGCTACCGCTGTCCATTATTACGAAGCGATTCTCGCAACGTTCGCCATTCTGATTTGGCATTCCTACATGGTGATCTTCGATCCGCTGGTCTACCCGATGGACACTGCGTGGCTCGACGGCAAAGTTCCTGCGGATCACTACCGCCATGCGCGTCCGTCTTATTACCGCGCCCTGCAACGCGCGAACCTGATCGAGCAACCGGCCGAGCCTGCCGATGATCACGCCGAGCAGCACGAGGGCGAGACGGGAGTAGCCGAGACGGAAGTGGAAGTCTCTACCAAGACTTAGAACGAATCAGTTCTTTGCCTTCTTGGTGATCTGGAACGACGGCACGCGGGTGCCGTCGTCCGTGGTTACAGCGCCCTCGGTGAAATTGAGATCTTCTTTGCCCTTCTTGAGCATCTGCTTGGACACGGGCTTATACGCAGCCAGGATGTCGCTGCCATCGATCGTGCCCGTGCCTCCCGCGCGCACCGCCACGACGCCGTACGGAACGTCTTTATCAAAATAGGTGCAAACAGCAGCATCCTTGCGGGTGGTGAACAAACACCCCGCGCTGCGACCAGGCTTCGCCTCCTGCGCCTTTAGGAATGGACCGAGATCGCCGTCCTTCAATGCGGCGCTCCAGGTTTGCTCATCGATGTAAATTGCCAGGTAGCCGATTAGAGATTGGCTCTGAACATGGCTGGCGACATTCGCCGCAATCTTGAGGAAGAACAGCGGTGGCTTCTTCTCTGTACTGGGACGACTCTGAGCTACGGTCAGCACAGTCGCCATCGCCAGCACGAGGCGCAAGAACACTCGGGATTTCATAACAGCAATATACTTAAATTGTGAAGCTGAGGGGAGTGAGCAATCGCTCTGGGCTGACGCGAGATGCGCCGCGACTACAGTCTATGGTTTCTCGACAATCGACTATCGGTGTTGGCGTTGGAACCGGACGCTACTTCGAGCGTCCGGCTAGCCAGCTATCAATCTTCGGCCAGGTGCGCTTGTTGGCGCCGCTTCCCGCCATGATTCCGATGTGACCGCCCGGAACGCTGAAGAGTTCTTTATCTTTGCTGCCCACCTTCGACAGAATTGCTTTCGACTGGCAGGGTGGCGTGATGTGGTCGCCCTCGGCGATCACCGTCAACAGGTTGGCGCGCAAGCGGCTCAAATCCACGCGCTCGCCGCGAATCATCATCTCTCCGCGCATGAGGCGGTCGTTGCGGTAGAGGTCGACGATGAGTTGCCGGAAGGTGCCACCGGTCATTGGGATATTATCGGTCACCCAGGTATTCATGGCTTGCCAGGCTTCGATGACCTGCGGGTTCTCGATGTTATCCCAAAGCTTCAGATAGTTGACGATGTAATTCTCTACAGGCTTCAGCGCCCGCGCTCCGTAGTCGATCATCTCTCCGGGCATGTTGCCAAACGCCGCCAGCAGCTTGTCGATATCGAAATAGCGCTCGTCGGTCCAGCGCGCGAAGGTAATATTTTCTTTGTTGGAGAAGTCGAGCGGGGCCGTGAGCAGTATCAGATTTCGTAACCCATCATCGGGCCGCAGGCAAGAATAGATCGTGCTGAGGATCGCGCCAATGCACCAGCCAAGCATGCTGAACTCTTCTACCCCTGAAACCGCCTTCATTTTGCGGATGGCCCGCGGCAGGTAATCGAGACAATAGTCATCGAATTTCAGATTCTTATCTTCGGGGCCCGGGACGCCCCAATCGAGCAGATACAAGTCATAACCGCTGTTGACCATGTACTCGACGAAGCTGTGGCCCGGTCGAAGGTCGAGAATGGAGGGCCGGCTCATGAGCGCGAACACCAGCAGAAGCGGAACCGGATGACGCTTTTCTTTGGGCACGACAGGAATATAGCGGTAGAGTTTTGCTTTATTCAGCGCCCATACCAGTTCCTTGGGGGTTTGCGCGATCGGTGTTTTCGTCGTCAGCGCTTTGTTGAACGTGGTTAATTTTCCAACCATGTCGGTAAACGGGTCGGTGAGAACCGCAGCTTCTGGCATTGCTACTTCGCCCCCTTGGCTTTCTGTTTTTTCTGACGGCTGGGTTCTGTCGACCTCGGATTTCTGCTGCTTGCCGCCGTCGCGGGCTTGGTGAGCAACTTCTCAATCCGGTCAAGCTTCGCATCCATGTCGTCGAGATGCATTTCAATGTTAGTAACGCGATCTGCCAGCGCCACGAAGTCAGCCCGCGAGGGCATGCTTAATTGCTCGAGCACGCGCAACATCGCCTTCTCCACTGCTTCTCGAAACGGGGACGATGCCGAGAGATACGTATCAAGCACCGTCCCGCTGGTTCGGGCGTAGGCATCGGTATTAACGGTTTGCACCATGGCTTTCGCCCACGCGTCGAGATAGTTATCCCGCATATCGCGGAAGGCTTCCATGGGATCGGCGGGCTTTCCATTCGCCGCTTGTTCATCGCTCATTTTGAAACTCCCTCTCTGGCTCAAACGGCAACCGGAGACAGACCCGGAGCTAAAATTCACCGGCGACACACAAAGGCCAAAACCGGTGGCCGGGCTGTCTGCCAAATCGCAGTATATCAATTGCTTACGCGGCTACGGTGCTCTTGAATGGCTTCACGGCGATGTCGAGAATCGTCTTGTGAGTCTCGATCAAAGCATCAACGCCACTCTGGAACGCTTCGGCTGCGGGATTGTTGGCGATTCCAAACTGCTTCTTGCCAGCTTCGAAAGCGGCCTTTTGCTGCTCCGCATAAAACTCGATCGCTTTCTTTTGCGTTGCAACAGACTTCTCGACCGACTGCTTGAACAGCGTCGTTACGCCTTCAGCCACTTTGTAAGCTGAACCGCCGTGCTCTTTGGCGAGGCCGGCAGCGGCTTCGCTCTGCTCGACAGCCATGTCGATTGCGCCTTTCTGAATTTCCACAAACCGATCGAACGTCTGGCCGGCAAGATCGAACCAGAAAAGGCCTGGGTTCTCAGGGATAAAGCTAAAAGCCTGCTTCCAGGCTCCAATCAATTCGGCATTCTGCTCGGCGGCGACTTCGAGCGACTTCTTCTGCAGTCCTGCCAGGCGCTCCACGTTCTTGGTGTAAAGGGGGATAAAGTTCTCAACTTTTTTCTCTGCGGCTTGCGCAGTGTGTTTGGATGACTTATGGGCGGTAGACATGTTGTGCTCCTCTCGAATAAATGTATATGATGCTGCGAACATTGCTGCACTGCAGCATGAGTTCATGATAATCTCTTTGTCAGAGATGTCAAGGGAAAAAAGAGCCATTCAATGAACCGCAAAAAGATAATTATCAAGAAGTACGGAAACCGCCGTCTCTACGACACCACCCACAGCCGATATATCAACCAGGACGAAGTGGCCGAGATGGTGCGGGACGGACGCGACGTTCAGGTCGTAGACGCCGCTACCGGCGAAGACCTGACCCGCCTGGTGCTGACGCAGATCATCGTGGAACACGCGAAAGAACCAGGTTCGGCTTTTCCCCTGGATATACTGCGCCAGATGGTGGTGGCTTATGGCAAGGCAACTCAGGAGAACACGCTGAAATATACGAAGGCCGTGCTCGATATGTACCAGAACGCCTACCAGGCAATCGCACCGCCGTTGAGCCCTTTCGAGTTTATTCAGGGGGCTGGAGCGCCGCCTTCGACTGCCTCGCCTTGGGGAGCGAGAACCGCGCCAGCCTCACCTACGGCCGAGACTCCGCGGGAGAAGGACAAAACGGCCGGGGTTGACGAACTGAAGCAGCGGATTGAAGAGCTGGAATCGATGGTTTCCAGGCTTGCACCCGGGAAAAAGGAACGCAAGCGCAAAGGAAAGTCACGCAGGACCAGCTAGCCGCAGCCACATTCACACCCCACCGCACGGAGCGCATTTCGTACTACCTCGCCGGCAGTTGCTGTCGGCGCTACATCGACAACTATCCAACCATGATCTTATCGAAGGGATTCTCCGACCGCGAGTTGACCTGTACTGCGCGCGTGTTGTAGCGTTCTTCGCGAAGCACATCCTGCAGTTTGATCATGAGAATCTCCAACTGCTGCCGATCATCCGACCGGCTGTTGATATCACGGCAAATCCGCCGAACTTTCTTATTCATGTGGGCATCCGCCTGCTTCATATTTCACCCTTCCGACGGCACTGATAGAAAGGGCTGCTCCGGGGCAGCCTCGACCCGTGCTGTTACGGTATCCGTCGGCAGGCATTTTCGGAAACTCAAAATGAAGATTCAAGCTATCGAGAAAACAGTATTAGGCCTTGGTGGTTTAGGCCGGGTCGCCAGATTACGACGCGCCGGGGATTGAGGACAGTGTGGTTCATAAAATGCTGCGGTGCGGCATTAGTCGCAGCGTGCTTCCGTTGTGGCCAGAACTTCCGTGCCCACTTTCCTCAGTCCGTCCAATGCGGCTGCCTTGTAGGCTTCGGCGAAAGTGGGATAGTTGAACACGGTATCGCGGAAGTATTCGAGGGTCGCTCCGAAACATAGCGCGGCCTGCCCGATGTGGATGATCTCGGCCGCGCTCTCGCCAATGATGTGAACACCCAGAATCGCGAGAGACTCAGGGTCGAATAACAGCTTGAGAAATCCCTGATCATCGCCGAGAATCTGTCCTTTGGCTAACGCTTTGTAGTGCGCAATTCCCACTTCGTAGGGAATTTTGGCCTGGGCAAGGCCCTGCTCCGTCCTGCCCACCATGGAGATCTCCGGGATGGCATAGACGGCATAAGGGAAAACTTGCGGCCGGCTGGTGGCGGGAATCCCGAACATATTGCTGACCGCGAGCCTGCCTTGTTCCATCGAAATACTGCCGTAATACAAACCCTCGGCAAGAAAGCCGATCACATCGCCGGCGGCGTATATGTTGGGCACATCAGTGCAGAAGCGTTCGTTGACATCGAGTTTTCCGCCTGCGATGGTTCCAAGCCCCGCCGCTGCCAGGTTGAGCCGATCAGTATTACCCTGCCGGCCTGCGGCATACAGGAGGGATTCTCCGCGAATACTTCCGCCGCTTTCAAGTTCGGCGACAACGCAATCCTCTTTCGCATCGACCGCACACGCGAGAACCTTCTTACCCAGGCGGAAGGTCACTCCAAGTTGCCGTAAGCGAGAGCAGAAGTTCTCGACGATCTCGCGATCGAAGAAGCTCAAAAGTTCGGCGTGCTCATCCACGAGAGTGACGTCAACGCCCAGCGTTGCCAGCAACGAAGCATATTCGATCCCGATCAATCCGGCTCCCACAATGATGAGATCATTGGGAAGTTCGCGGAGCGACAAGAGCTGATCCGGGTTAAGAATTCGTTTGCCGTCCTGGTGAATGCGATCGTCGGTGATTGGCCTGGCACCGACAGCGATCAGAAACTTATCGGCAGTAACAGATCTTGATCCTTGCTCTCCCTGAACTAGAACGGAATGGGCGTCAATGAAGGCGGCCTCGCCCTCGATCGTATCGACACGATTGCGATCGAGGTCTGATTGAATCGTCTCGGTTTCGGCCTTGATGGCGGCGTCTGCCCGGAACGTGAGGTCGAACATTTCGACGTGATATCTGACGGCCTCGCTGCTGCCGTAAAACGTGCGCTGACGCAGAACGTTGAGAACCGCTTCGCGCAGAGTCTTGCTCACAATGGTCCCGCTGTGCACGCCAGCCTTGCCAGAGGGCCACTTGCGATCAACGATCGCCACTTTCTTGCCCAGTTCGGCCGCGCAGAGTGCACCTTTCTGTCCAGCAGGACCGCTTCCGATTACCACGAGATCGTAGTCGTAACTTTTGAATGTCATCGCGCCTCTCCATCTCCATCAACGTCGGAAGCAATCCGACTTTACATGTGATAACCACCGTTTACGTTCAACTCTTGCCCCGTGATGTAGTCGGCATCGGCGGCGAGAAAACCGGCTGCCTTGGCGATCTCTTCCGTGGTAGCAAACCGCCCCAATGGAATTTTCAGCTTGATCTGCGCCGCGATCTCTTCGGGGATAGCATCGACCATCTCCGTGGCGGTGAATCCAGGCGCAATCGCGTTAGCGGTGATATTGAACTTCGCCATTTCCAGCGCCAGAGTCTTGGTGAAGGCGATGATGCCGCCTTTGCTGGCCGAATAATTGGCCTGGCCGAAAGCGCCCATCTGCCCGACAACTGAACTGATGTTGATGATCCGGCCAAAGCGCTGGTTGATCATCGCCGGCAATGCGGCGCTGGTGCAGTAGAAGGTACCGTTCAAGTTTACGTTGATCACTTCTGCCCAGTCATCCTCAGTCATCTTGCGCATCGATCGATCACGCGTGATGCCGGCGTTGTTAACCAGAATGTCGAGGCGCTGCCATTTATCCAGCACTTCTTTCACGATGCGGCGGGACTCGCCTTTCACGGATACATCGCCCTGAACCAGAGTGCACTCCACACCGAATTGCCGAATGTCGGTAGCGGTGGCCTCGGCATGCGCGGTATCTGACCTATAGTTGAGCGCGATGTTGGCGCCGCGCCGCGCGAGTTCGAGAGCAATGCCGCGTCCAATGCCGCGGCCTGCGCCGGTGACCAGCGCGACCTTCCCCTTTAGCGAACCTGTTCCGTTATGCGCGTTGCCATTGCCGTTGCCGTTGCTTCCAATGTTTTCCATAGATTTATTCCTCTCCTGAACGTTGCACTGCACCACTGCTGGATCTACTCGCATGACCACGTAACCGCCCACCGCCCCCGCGCCAAAGCCGGGCGCGAACACTCGCATAGGCCGGTCGATTCGTCCCTCGCGTACCGCGTCATGAATGGCGAGAAGGATACTCGCGGAGGAAGTGTTCCCCACGCGCTCGATGTTGAAATAAAGATGGTCGGCGGCGACACCGGCCGCCGTGGCCAGATCAAGAACCATGTTCTTGTTTGCTTGATGCGGGACGACGAGATCAATCGCGTCCATCAGCGTGCCCGCTCCACCGTCGGGATGCGGAAGAGTTTTCAGTTCTTTGATCATCTGCACCAGGTAGCGCTTCGCCAGAATCTTCACTTCGGGCCCGTATACGGTGATGTTGTTATCGAACTCCGGATTCGGCCAAATGATGGAATTCACCTCGGACCACGGGCCACTGGCATAGGTCTGAAAGACTTCGATGTCAGACGCGGCACCGGTGGGCGCAGGGCCTATCACCATTGCCGTGGCTCCGTCGCCGAAGATCATCCGCGAGGTCCGCACGGTCCCAATCTTGTCCGAGAACTTTTCTGCGCACACAACAATGACTGGACGCTTGACCTCTTGCAGCAGGCGCACTGCCTCAGCGAGGCCGTAAGACAGGCCCGCGCACGCCGCTACGATGTCGCAAGAATTATGCGTCTGGCGCAGCCCCAACTCCCCCGACAACCAGGTCGCAATGGATGGAATCAGCGTGGTGCTGGTGCAACTGCAGAACAGCACCGCCCCGATTTCCGAGGGCTTGCGTCCTGATTTAGTCAACGCCGCCCTCACTGCCAGCAGAGACATATCCTCAAGACTCAACTCGCTGTAGCAGCGCGATTCGATTCCCGTCTTTCCGGAAATATCCTCCTCGGTCATACGCGACCAGCAGTACGCGTGGTTGCTGATGAGGTCTTTATTCGTGCAGACGACTTCACCCTCGTAGACGGCAATCGCTTCGATCTTGGGCAGAACCGCGAAGCTGTCGCGCACGATCACCGGCGGATATGGCTTTTCGGGCTCGCTCAACGCCAGAGTCTCCGGGCGAGAAGGCTTCGGCCGATGTATTGCGTGTCCGTTGCGTTTCACGCGCCGGAGGAAATCGAGCACATCGCTGTTGCGCGGATAGTAAGCAATGACATAATCGTCGTCTTGCAGTTTGCCGACCTCGATGCTGGCACTCGTTGCCGGATCCCACCTGTACTGGTTGTGAAGAATCATGCTCTGCCGCATCAGGGCTTCGAGCTCGGGCACCGGATGCACACTATCGATTACGTCATCGTAGTCATAGCCGGGAAAATCGCGATCGTAACTCAGAAGGCGATACGTGAGATTTGTAGGATCGGACAAAATCTCATCGACGGTTGGTTTTATGCCGCGAAATTCTCCTCCGGCCCCTTGCTTGTTTCGAAATACATCCAGCAACATGCGGAAACTTTTGTTCTCAGTCTCTTCATCCCATAATGCAGGCAGCCCAAGGTAGCCGGCTTCGATGGCCGCCGACATTCCAGCCGCATTCCGCGGTTTGTAAACCGGCAGGAAGACGTCGTTGCGATAACGCGGCAAGTCTGCCCAGCGCGTCGGACGTTTCTCATACATGGTGAGGACGTAGCGTTGGGTCCAGAACAGGCTCAGCGCCATATCGCGGCAGATTTCGTAGCGGTTCTTGTAATCCGCCGCTTGCACGCGCCCTACGATCTGCGTCTCCGTCGGTGCTTTCTCCCCGAAGTCTCGCCGGATGACGGCATTAAACTGGGCGAGCGTTTGAAATACGGAGAAATCCATCTCCGGAAAAAAGTTGCAGGGAAATACCATCCGGCCATAGCGATTTATCACGAACGGTTTCAGTAACATAAGCTTGTCCTTTACAACTGCGCCGATCCGCTATTCGAATTCGACCAGTATCTGGTTGAGTTTGACCGCTTCTCCTGCAGTTACTTTCACGGATTTCACCTTGCCCGCAATCGGCGCCGTCACGCTGGTTTCCATCTTCATGGCTTCCAGAATCACGAGCAAAGCGTCCAACTGCAGGTCATCTCCGGCCTTCACGCAGACGCGCACGACAATTCCAGCCACCGGGCTCCGGCACACTCTCGATTCATCACCATCCACGTCTGAGGGCGAGTGCGGTCGAGGCGCAGTGGGAACTCGCGTGGACTGAATCGTCGCCGCTCCCGCCGGAAGATGGCCGGGTACTCCGAGCTGATCTTCTCCGCCTTCGACATCGACCTCAACTTCATAGGCCTTTCCGCCGATCACAATTTGCACTTTCACGGCCGGCTCCTCTGCGAGAAGTCGTGGGAAGCCTGCACGATGGCACGCCCGCGCTGTGCCCAGGGGTTCGCGATCGCATCCGGCACCGGTAGAATCTTTACCGAGCGAATCTGCACTTTTCTGCCGAGCAAGGCTGCGACGGTTTCGGCAATCGTTGCCAAGGTCTCGGGCGTGATCTCATCGGCTGCCTGCGCTTCTGCTGTTGATGTGGCTGCGGGAGCGGCCGGCGCATCGACCTCTTGCTCGAGAACCGCGACTCTTGCAGCAAGCGAATCTACCTGGCGCTGAAACTCAAGGCGAAGTTCCGCGGACGTGCGCTTGAGCGTGCGCCGTAAGCCCACGAACACCGCCAGGCACGCGGCGATAATGATCGCTGTAGTAAGCAAGTACATAATGTCAACCCGCTTCCTAAAGCGGAATCAAGCCATGTTTCTTCGGCGGACGAAGTTCTCGTTTCGAACTCACGGCGGCCAGAGCCTGCGCCAGATATTTCGTGG
>JBEKJF010000049.1:0-17966 GCA_050011375.1 Candidatus Sulfotelmatobacter sp. | reverse complement strand
GAGAACGCGCCTTCAGGATCCGCCACCAACAGAAATAGAGCCCGTTGCGGATCGACGTTGTTAGAGGCTGCTCCCGGAGCAAGCGAAGAGACAGCCCGAAACCAGCGCTCTTCCGTGGAAAATTTCGCAGGATTCAAAATCAAGCCGTAGGTAGCCTTGAGCACACGCGAGGCGTTATCCGCACGCTCGAAATAGCGGCTCATCCAATACAAACTGTCAGCTACGCGGGAAAGCATGGGTGGGTTAACTCAATCCTCTTAGTTCTGCAAGACCCAGGTATCTTTCGAACCACCGCCCTGAGACGAATTCACAACCAGTGATCCTTTGCGCAACGCAACGCGAGTGAGACCGCCGGGGATCACAGTAATCTTTTCGCCGTAGAGAACATAGGGCCTGAGATCGACGTGGCGCGGTTCGATGGTGCCGTCTACAAAACAGGGAGCAGTGGAAAGATTAATCGTGGGCTGCGCGATGTAGTTGCGAGGTTGCGCGTTAATTTTGTCTCGAAACTCCGAGCGCTGCTGTTCCGTGCTGTGCGGACCGATCAACATGCCATAGCCACCAGACTCGCCGACCGCCTTCACCACGTATTCATCCAGTCTCTGGCAGACGTGCTCGCGCTGCCCGGGATCCGACATCAACAGCGTTTCCACGCCTTCGAGAATGGGATCCTGGTCCAGATAGTAGCGAATGATTTTCGGCACATACGCGTAGATCGCCTTGTCGTCGGCGACGCCCGTTCCCAAGGCATTAGCAAACGCGATGTTTCCGGCGCGATAGGCATTGAAGAGGCCCACCGCTCCGAGTGAAGATCCATGTTCGAAAACCAAGGGGTCGAGATAGTCATCGTCGATGCGCCGATAGATCACGTCCACGCGCTGCAGGCCGAATGTCGTCCGCATGTAAACCACGTTGTCGTGGACTACGAGGTCGCGGCCTTCGACGAGTTCTATGCCCATCTGGCGCGCCAAATACGTGTGCTCAAAATAAGCAGAGTTGTAGGAGCCAGGCGTCAGTAGAACTACCGTTGGATCAGAACGGCCTTCAGGGGCGAGCGACTTCAAAGTCGACAGCAGCACCTGGCTGTATTGCTCGATCGGGCGCACGCGGCACTTTTGAAACAGTCCGGGGAATATCTGCTTCATCACCCTGCGGCTCGTGAGCATGTAAGAAACTCCGCTGGGCACGCGAAGATTATCTTCAAGAACGACGAAGTTGCCTTCCGGATTCCGGATCAGGTCCGTGCCGACCACGGTGATGTAAACGTCGCGCGGGACTTTGATACCGCGCATCTCCCGGCGATAGTGTTTGCAGGTGTAGATAATGCTGCCGGGCACAACGCCATCGGCAATAATTTTGCCTTCGTGGTAAACGTCTTTAAGAAAAAGATTGAGGGCCGTGATGCGTTGAGTCAGTCCGCGCTCGATTCGCTCCCATTCCGCGCCCGTGATGATCCTGGGCAAAAGATCGTGAGGGAAAATACGCTCTGTGCCTTTATCGTTCCCGTAAACCGTAAAGGTGATCCCCTGGTTGAAAAACGACTGATCCGCTTCGTGCTTGCTACGCCGCAGTTCATCAGCCCCCAGATTCAGAAGCAAATTGTGCAATGGGCGGTACTGTTTGCGGGGATGGTCGACGGAGCTGTACATCTCGTCGTACGCGCCGTTGAGTTCGTAACGATGCAGGGCCTCCGCACCGCCACGCTCGGACGTATCCATTTCTATAATCATACGCTCCCGCTTGCTCCGCCAGAATAGCTCACAAAGCGGCGAATCGATGATGGGGAAAAGTGATGCGCCGCATTCAAGAAACAGCGCGCACCGGTCTGGCGACCTTAGACTCTGGAGCGCGCGATTTCTCTGGTGCCTTCAGCTGGGATTTCGTTGCCAGCGGACTGAAATTCTATGTCCGGTAACTGCTCCACGGCGCGCCGAAGGGATTGCTCCCAGCTCGAGTGGATCAGGTTCAGGTCCCGATCTCCGGCCGAAACTCGGCGGTACCGGGTGATCTGCAGGCTATCTTTCTTGTAGAGCAGCAGGTCGAAAGGAGGTCCGACCGTTACATTCGAGCGCATGGTAGCGTCGAGTGAGAGCAGTGCATACTTCGCAGCAACCTCCAGCGAGGTTGAGGACTGAATGCCGCGATCCAGGATCGGGCGTCCATACTTGCACTCGCCGAGTTGCAAGTAAAGTGAGTCTTCTGTGGCCGCGAGCGGATTTCCCTGGGGATAAATCAAATAGAGATTCGGCTCCTGCCCTCGAACCTGCCCGCCGAGCAGCAGGTGAACATTGAAGCTGAAGGAGTCGCGCTCCAGCGATGCACGGTCGATATCTGAGACCCTCCGCACGCAATCGCCCACGATACGGGCCGCATCGTAGAGGGAGTTGGCCTGGGCCAGACCCCGGCCGGAATCGAAATCATCCCCCAGCAAAGTAATCACTGATTGGCTGATGGAAAGGCTGCCACTCGTCAAAATCACGAAAACGCGCTCGCCCGGATGAACGAAACGAAACATCTTGCGGCAGGTGTTGACTTGGTCAAAACCCGCGTTGGTCCTCGAATCCGAAGCCAGCACCAGACCTTCCCGCGTTGCGATTCCCAAACAATAGGTCACTTTTCTCCTCTATAGTGAAGCTACCGCATGATACACCGATTGGGCTGCCGATTTTGTAATGGAGGGCAGCAAGAAAAAATGTGGAAGAAGATCAATTTCCATGTTAGTTTCTGCATCTCACCTGCGCCACCATTCGGCGCAGGAGGAACCTGAAATCTTATGCTGATTCGCCTGGGCTACGATATTCAATTCGAAACGGTTGGTGAGGTGCCGATCGTGACCCTGCTGAATGTGCATCCGTCGCGAAGAAAAGATCTGCGAGAACCAGACGAGTTGCAAACCGATCCCCTGGTGAACGTCGAGAACTATGAAGACTCCTTCGGCAATCATGCCTGCCGCCTGGTCGCTCCGCCCGGAAAAATTCGACTGCAAAATTCCACGCTCATCGAAGACTCGGGGGAACTCGATGACGAAGATCTCGGCGCCGCCGAGGTTCCCATCGATCAATTGCCTGTGAGCGTGCTGCCCTTCCTTATGAACAGCCGCTACTGCGAAGTCGATCTGCTGTCGAGCACAGCGGCGGAACTTTTCTGGAACGCTCCACGGGGCTGGCAGCGCGTGCAAGCCGTGTGCAGCTGGGTGCACAGCAAGGTTACATTCGGATACGAATTTTCCAGCCCGTTCCGCACCGCGCTGGATGTCTACACCGAGCGCGTAGGGGTATGCCGTGACTTCCAACATCTGGCCATCACGTTCTGCCGCGCTCTGAACATTCCCGCTCGCTATGCCACGGGATACCTAGGCGACATCGGAGTAATCGTCGCACCGAGTCCAATGGATTTCAGCGCATGGTTTGAAGTCTATCTCGGCAATCGTTGGTGGACATTCGACGCCAGACACAACGCCCGGCGCATCGGACGCGTGCTAATGGCCACCGGACGCGACGCCACGGACTGCGCAATAACAACATCTTTCGGCCGGGCAAAATTGACGAACTTCTTCGTCGTCTCCGATGAAGTAGCGAGTCAACAGGGAGAGAAGCCGTGATGGCAGGCTGCAGTAAAATGCCGAGAATCGAGCAGACACAAACGACGGAGTCCGTAGAACTTTAGGGAAGAATGGTGGGCGCTATAGGATTCGAACCTATGACTTCCACCGTGTGAAGATGGCACTCTACCGCTGAGTTAAGCGCCCACTAGGATGCGGTAAGTTGATCATTATACAGAATTGGCCTCTCGCCGCGGATCAACTCGCGCGTTTGCTGTTGTTCGTTGTCCCGCCTGACGCACTGCGAGAGGAATTGCCGGCCCGTCGGATCACTACAAGGAAAGCGCAAGACCAAAAGCGCGCTTACTTTGCGATGCTGAACGTCGTCCATGCCCCGGCATTCATGTCGCGCTGCAGACTTTGCTGCCAGTTGAATTCCGGATGTGCGCGCATATGTTCCGCGGCCTTGAAATCCATGCCGCAGGCGTGACCAGCGGCGGCGGTGAAACTCATTTCCGCGGTCATGCTTGCGTCGGCAGCTTTGTTCTGGACAGCCCCGGCCATTCCGAAAGGCGGTTGCCAACCTTCAGAGCCGCGAGGCGAAAGATCAATGTGCCCGTCCAGAGTGCGCTCATCGGGATCTTCTTTATTCTCGTAGGTATCGTAATGGTCGGCCATAAAGCGCTGGGCCGCCGCGACGTCAATCTTGCCCTTATTCTCGGACATGAGTTGCTCCCAGCGCACATGGCGTGCGGTGGCACTCTGGCTCATGTCATGAGGATCGAAGTCGGTTTCTTCGCGAATCAACTTCTCGCTGATGGGAAAGTTCGAACCCACAAAGTATCCGTCACTTTTCCGCGCCAGCGTAACGTTCTTCAATCCTAATTCGAGGCGGCCGATTTCATTCTTCGAAGTGTCGGCAATCAGCCAGGTGTTGGCATAGCCTCCATTGTTGCCCTTCTTCATGATGCGGGCGAAGTCGTCGATGGAGGCCGAATACTGCGCCGCCTTGCGAGCCCGCACAAATTCAGGAATGCCGTTGGCATCGTATGCCGAAAAGTGTCCGATCGTGGTTTCCGTAATCACGATTCCCGCGGAGTTCATCACGAAATCGTCGGCGCTGTGAATAACGCCCGGCAGCCCGTCCATGAGCATGCGCTTGCCGTTCGTGGGAACGATGTCGTAAATAATCGTCCACCGTTCGCCATCCAGATAACTGGTCCAGTTGTTGTGCGCAATTACCGCCTTGCCGTCCTTCGTGTAGCTCCCTGTGGCAACGAACGCGCTGCAGTGCTCTGGAATGGCGCGTGCAGCCGTGGCCTTGATGCCATGGTCTTTGTCGTATTGCCTGACGTAATAGTCCCATTCTTCGGCGGCATTCAACGCCACCACATCCCAGAGATCGATCTTGATGCCGTGCGCATTCACGCCATCGCTAATCCCCTGTAATTCTTCCCGATATTCCTGCTCGATGTGGGGCCACATCATGTTCTGCGCGGCATCGCGGAAGAACTGCCAGTCTTTTCTGCTGCTGTGCGTCTCTTCAAGAATCACGACTTTCAAAATGTCTTCAATTTCCGGCGCCAGCAGGTAGCCGTTCTGAAAGCCGATTTCGTGCGGCGTGCCTTGTAGATGCACGAACGTCCAGCCATTCTTTGGCGGCAGACGGAAGGAGCCTTTCAACTCCGCGCTGGGTGCGCCCGCCCGAAGCGAAGACATTGGCGAGAACGACAGGACCGCTCCCGCCAACAAAAGGCCAGCCAAAATAACGAAACCTCGGCGCATCGGCGTCTCCAGTGACTCTAGAATTTGCGCTATTCTAGCAGAGTTCGATGCCGCCGATGCCGCTGTCAGAGGCGATTTCACATGCTACGACCGCGGCGTCAGTATCTTATTCTCGCGATAGTAACGGCTGAAAATCAGTCCTACCACGAGCAACGCGATCGGACAAAAGATGCTGGCTTCCGGCCCAACGATGCCGCCAGTCAACCAGCGCGGCCCGCTAAACGTGGAACTCACAACGTTGTGGTAAGGCACGATGCCGCTGTCGGGAACGCCGTAGAAAATTTGTCCCCAGTCCCAGGCGGCATGAAATCCGACCGCAATCCAAAGATTTCCAGTGCGCCGCAAAAAGAAACAGAACAACAGCCCGAATAATCCCGCGGAGATCGAACCCACCGCAGTTTCGTTCGCATTAAAGTAGTGGCCGAAACCGAACAGGAACGACATCACCAACGCCGCCGGCCAGAATCCGATTCCGGAAGCAAGCGTGTATTGGATATAGCCGCGATTCAGGAATTCTTCAAACAGTCCGACCATAAGAAAAGCAATTCCCCACGCGGCCATTGAAGACAGAATTGCCGTGCCGTGAAGCGCCAGGCCGGTGACGTGGAAACCGTGCCGCAGAAAGATTGCGAGCAGGGTGCCGCTGATCGCTAGAAAGCCCGAGCCAGCGCCGATCCAGAAGTCTTTTCGCAGCGCTAACCTTAAGGGCAAACCGTATTCGCTGAATTTGCGATGTTCGATTTTTCCCATGATCAAAGTGGCAACGCATATCAGCAGGAAAGCCACGGCTTCGCCTTTGAACATCAACAGCGGCGTGATCGTCAGTTCGGCGGCGTGCTTTTGCGCTTCGCGGAAACCTTGAACCCCGCCGCTGCGGATGAGAACGAAGCTGCCAAGCAGAACGACTACGAGCGCGGCGAAGATGAGCAAGCGCCAGCCTGCACGCAGACCGTTCGGTCCAATGAAGATTGATTTGAAGCCGGATGGGGGATTGCGTTCCGGGGAACGCACCGCCAATCGAGGGGACAGCAAAGGCGCGACTTCGTTGGCTTTCAGCGTATTTGTGAGCGTCATTTTTTCTCTCCTATTCAGTTATCAGATACCAAACAATCAAAACTACGTAGACCACAGCCACCGTCAGGACGACGGCCAGCAGATCCCAACTCTGGACGTGGTTGACCAGATAGCGGTAGCCCCAAAGAACGTCGGCAACGAGGAAGCCGATCAATCCGCCAATTCTCTGGGCGCGCCGACGATGGCTGAGGAAGCGTTCGTCCACCAGCTTGCCCAGGATTGGAACTTTCTTTAAGCGCTCGCCGATTAACACTAGAAGAGGAATTACCATCTCTAGCCCTCCCGCATTTCGCCGGATTTTGTTTCGCCAGACTTCACGTCGCCAGTCAGAGTGAAGATCTCGTCGGTCGAACAGCCGAACACTCGCGCAAAAGTAAGTGCCAGCGGAAGACTCGGCACATAACGATCGCGCTCAATCGAGTTGATGCTCTGCCGTGAAACGCCCACGGCATCGGCAAGCTGCTCTTGCGTCCAGCCGCGAGCCGCGCGGAGTTCCTTAACCCGGTTTAAAATGTTGGGCGCCATGTAAAGCTAACTTTCCATTGGAGTGTAGCTCGCAGGTTCTCAGATGTCAAGCATACTTTACAAATTGTTATTCCAGAGCCGAGCCGTTTCACAAACGTAGCGATGGATCTCCCGCTTAACCAGCCGTTACGTAAGCCAAGCCGCACCACTATCGAAAGTACAGTTTGGAGGCGAATCCGCGTCGTGGTAGCCTATTGCTCGGACACGACGTGGGCCCTTCAGGTTGCTCAGTACCGTGCCCAAAGTAACCCCAAATGCCGGACCAAACCAAGCCGCTTCGACCCGGTCTATCCCCCTCATCTGCGGGGACTTCCCAAGGTTCGGTCGATCAAGAAAAAGAAGAACTTTCTGCTCTTCCCAGGGTTGGAACTAGTGTGAGCACTGCCGCCATGGACGGAGGAGTTCTGATGGCCGCGCTTGGGCCATCCGGCGGTTTGGAACCGGCCATGGCTGGCGCTGAAAGTTATACCGACGCCGAAGTCATGTTGCGGGTGAAGGCGGGCGATCAGTCGGCGTTCGATTTTCTGGTGCAGAAGTATCGCAGGCCGCTGGTGAGTTTCATGTATCGCATGGCGCGTAACACTGCCGCCGCGGAAGATCTTGCGCAGGAAGTTTTTCTGCGCGTGTATCGTTCGCGCCAGAGTTATGAAGCCAGCGCGAAGTTCACCACATGGTTGTATCGCATCGCGACCAATCTCGCGGTGAATCACGCGCGCGACACGCGCAAGGAACGTCCAGAGGTGACCGTCAGTCTGGACGAACCGGATGAAGATACTGGCACCACAATGGATGTGGCCGACAGCAAGATGACGGCCGAAGAATTACTGGTGCGGCGCGAACGCATGCTGGCGATCCGGAGCAAAGTAGAAGCGCTTCCGGAACGGCAGCGCCTCGCCGTAGTGATGCACAAATATCAGCAAATGGATTACAAGCAGATTTCCGATGTATTGAAGTTGAGCGAGTCGGCAACGAAGTCGTTATTGTTTCGGGCGTATGAAACTTTGCGCGAACAGTTAAGAGAATTTTTGTGAAGAAGTAGAGGGAGAACGGTTATGAAGTGCGATGAGATTCAAGAAATGATGCCGGACCTGGCTTCCGGTTTGATGGAAGTGACGCCCGAGGTCGGCGGACATCTGGCGGCTTGCGGCGCGTGCGCCGGAAAGCTGGAAGAGTTCAAGCAGACCATGGCGTTGCTGGATGAGTGGCAGGCTCCAGAGCCCTCGCCATATTTTGATGTGCGCCTGCAAGCGCGTCTGCGGGAAGAGATGGCTAAACCGCAACTCGGATGGTTGGCGTGGTTCCGACGTCCAGTGCTGGCCGGAGCGCTTACTGTGCTAATGGCGGTGGGTGTGGGATTGTTCTTCAATAAGAACAGCGCTACTCGATATAACGATAACGAACTCGCGCGGGTCGAGCCTCACGCACCATCGGGACCGGGCACCGCAGTGAGCGATCTGCAGGCTCTCGAGAAGAATCACGATCTGTATTCCGACTTCGATCTGCTGGATGATCTGGAAGTTCAGCACGACGTTGTTGAGAATCCGTAGGCTGTGAAGTGGCAAGAGTGCAAGCGGAACGAACTTAAGGGCGGGGGAGAATGCAGAAAAATTTCACGACGGGATGGATGGCTATGGCTGTGCTTTCGGCAGCCACCGTCGTGCTATCGCTCTCTCCATGCATGGCTCAGCAACACAGCAACCTCCATACCGTGCAGGCACGGCCAGCAACGCCTAATCATCAGGCAGAAGCGCACGCCGGTGATTGGTTGCGCCGCTACAAGGGCCTGCCGCCGGGCGAGCAGGATCGCGCCTTGCAAAACGATCCTGGCTTCCGCCATATGACTCCGCAGCAACAGCAGCGCTTGCGGCAGCAGTTGCACTATTTCGCGAGCCTTCCACCGCGCGAACAGCAACGCATTGTCGATAACATGGACCGGTGGGCGCACCTGACGCCGGAACAGAAGCAGGTAGTCAACCGGATGCGGCAACTTCCGCCCGACCGGCGGCGCATGGTTACCACTGCGGTACGCGATTTGAGCGCCATGCCTCCCGGCGAGCGCGACCGGATCATCAATTCCGGCCGCTTCAAGAAAATGTTTACACCGGATGAACTCGACATTATGGCCGGAGCCATCAGGCTGCCATTCGCGCCCGGAGCCAGACCCGAAGATCCGCCACAGTAAGGCAGTTTTTAGTTTTCTGGTTTTCTGGTTTCCAATTTTCTTCCGCGTTTGCGAATGGCCGTTCTTAGCCTGCCCTGAGCTCGTCGAAGGGACGAACAGCCAACGACTGCTTTAGTGGAAGTCGTGTGAAACCGTTTCCGCTTTCGTTACGAACAGGGGCTGCACGCGTTCCGCTTTCACCGAAATCACATTGTCCTGATTCTGCAAAATTCCTTCGATAGCCAGAAACCGTTCTGAGGCCAGCAGCAGCCGGTTGCGATGAAAAAGATCGGGCGCAATAATCGCGTTGGCCACTCCCGTTTCATCTTCCAGACTTAAAAATACAAACCCCTTCGCGGTGCCCGGGCGCTGGCGCACAATCACGCAACCTCCAATGCGCAAACGCTTGCCATTGGGCAGGTCGCGGAGTTCGCTGGCGCGGCGAATGCCCATGGCATTGAGCCAGTCGCGGCGGTAAGCCATGGGATGCGGTCCCACGGTGAGGCCGGTGCCGTGAAAGTCAGCAACGATGCGCTCTTCATGATTCATGCGCTGCAGCGGAGAAGGCGAATCGGGCTCCGGCAATTTTTCCAGCAACGGCCCAGAACCGCGGACGGCGCGTTCCACCTGCCAGAGAGCATCGCGGCGATGAAGCTTCGAGTTCCGAGTCGCGAGTCCCGAGTACCCAGTAACACCTTTGTCATTCCGACCCCCGAGCGCAAGCGAGGGGCGGAGGAATCTCGGTACTAGGTACTCGGTACTAGCTACTGAATTCAACGCACCAATCTCCGCCAGCGTAGTGAGTTCGTCCTTGCGCAATTCTGGAACGCGCCGAGTCAGATCGTGAATCGAAGTAAACGGAGCAAGCGCGCGTTCGCGCACCAGCGCCAACCCGGCCTCCTCACGCAGTCCGCGCACATAACGCAATCCCAACCGCAGCGCCGGCACGCCAAAGGTTTTACTAGGTACTAGGTACTGGGTACCAGGTACTGATTCACTGGCAACTGCCTCTAAACTACACAACCACTCCGAGCGCGTCACATCCACCGGCAGCATTTTCAATCCGTGGCGTTTCGCATCCGTAGCAATGGTGGCGGGAGAATAAAATCCCATAGGCTGGTTGTTGAGCAGCGCGGCGGTGAAGGCCGCGAGGTAATGGCACTTCAAGTAAGCGCTGGCATACGCGATCAGCGCGAAGCTGGCAGCGTGCGACTCGGGAAATCCATAGAGAGCGAAGGATGTGATGGAAAGAATGATTTCTTCCTGCGCTTTCGGCGGGATTTTGTTTTGCGTCATGCCGGCGCGCAGTTTGGCTTCGATTTCTTTCATGCGCGCCTGGGAACGTTTGAAACCCATGGCGCGGCGCAGCTCTTCGGCTTCACCCCCGGTGAAGTTGGCCGCGATCATGGCGATGCGAAGCAGTTGCTCCTGAAAAAGAGGAACGCCGAGTGTGCGCTTGAGCACCGGTTCCAGCGAGGGATGCGGATACGTAACCTCTTCACGTCCCTGGCGGCGTTGCAAAAAAGGATTCACCATCTGGCCAACGATCGGCCCCGGACGAATGATGGCCACCTGCACCACAATGTCATAAAAGCGCATCGGCCGAAGACGCGGCAGGCACGCCATTTGCGCGCGGCTTTCCACCTGAAATAATCCTATGGTGTCAGCCTTTTGCAGCGCGGAATAAACCGTGGAATCATCCTGCGGAAGATGCGCCAGATCGACTTCCTCTTGATAGTGGTTGCGAATCAGTTCGATCGAATCTTTGAGCACCGCCATCATGCCAAGGCCGAGCAGATCGACTTTAATGATGCCCATGTCGGCGCAATCTTCTTTATCCCATTGCACCACGACGCGGCCGGGCATGGATGCGGGTTCGAGCGGAACAACCGAGTCGAGTTGCCCCTGGCAAATGACCATGCCGCCCGAGTGCTGGCCGAGATGGCGCGGCATGTCTTGCACGGCAAGGCACAACTCGTAATATTTGCGCAGGCGAGGATGGTTCAGATCGAGTCCAGCATCGCGGAAGCGGCGGTCGAGCGCATCGTTTTCATCGCGGAATTCCCAGGTGGCAACGGCGGCAGAAATTTTGGCTAACGTTTCCGGATCGAATCCCAGCGCCTTGCCCATTTCGCGCGCAGCCATTCGATTGCGGTAGGTGATGACATTCGCAGTCATGGCTGCGCCGCGTTCGCCGTAGCGCCGGTACACATATTGAATAACTTTTTCGCGCTCGTCGCCGCTGGGCAGATCGAGATCGATGTCGGGCCACTCGCCGCGCTCCTCCGATAGAAAACGCTCGAAGAGAAGCTCCATGCTGATGGGATCGACGGCGGTAATGCTGAGCGAATAACAGACGGCACTGTTAGCGGCCGATCCCCGCCCCTGCAGAAGAATATTTTGCTCGCGGCAGAAGCGAACCAAGTCCCAGACAATTAAAAAATATCCGTCAAGTTTTAGTTTCCCAATCAGCGCCAGTTCGCGCTCAATCTGGCGCCGGGCGCGGGCTTGCATGTCGGGCGAAGTACGGCCATAGCGTTGCCGAAAACCTTCCCAGGCGCGTTCGCGCAGAAACGAATTCATAGTCTCGCCTTCGGGAACGGGATAGCGGGGAAATTCATAGCCAAGATCGTTCAGCGTGAATTCGAGGCGCGAGGAAAGTTCGAGCGTGTTGGCTAGCGCTTCGGGCAGATCGGCGAAGAGTTGCTGCATCTCTTGCGGCGATTTCAGGTGACGCTCGGAGTTGCGCGCCAGCAGGCGTCCGGCGGTCGACAGCGTGCGGTGATGCCGGATGGCAGTGAAGGCGTCGCAGAGTTCGCGATTTTTTTCGGCGGCGTAGCACACGCCATTCGTCGCGAGCAAAGGAAGATTCAGCCACCGTGCAACTTCGATGGCAGCGCGATTGCGAGTTTCTTCTTCGCGATGAAAATGGCGCTGCAACTCGATGTACACATTGCCACGGCCAAACCATCCAATCAGTTGCTCAATTTCCTTGCAGGCTTCTTCGACACCACCGCGTTGCAAGGCGGCAGCCAGCGGCCCATCCGCACCGCCAGTGAGGCAAACAAGGCCAGCAGCATGCTCTTCTAATTCTTCGTGGCGGACCGAGCCTTCACCTTTTTTTGAGCGCAACTTCATTTTGGTAATCAGGCGGCAAAGGTTCTGATAGCCCGCACGGGAAGAAACGAGAAGAGGAAGACGAAACTCACCACGGAGACACGGAGACACGGAGGAACCTTGGTTCTTTGACCCTTGCTTCTTCTCCGTGACTCCGTGACTCCGTGGTGAATAGGCGGTGACTTCTGCGCCGATGTGCGCCTTGATCCCCATTTTTTTCGCCGCGAGATGAAAGCGCGGAGCACCGTAAACACCATCAGCATCGAGCAAGGCCATGGCAGGCATGTGGAGCCGGGCGCAAGCCGACATCAGATCCTCAGGCAAAGAAGAACCTTCGAGGAAGCTGAAAGCAGAGCGGGCATGGAGTTCAACATATTGAGTCATCGAGTGATTGAGTCATTGAGCGATTGAGTTGCAAATAACTCAATGACTCAATCACTCAATGACTCAATTCCTTCAGTCATACGTTCCTTCCACAAACCAGCTTCCGCCGAGCAAATCATGCATAAGCCGGTAGAGAGCGGCTCCGTCTGCAGTTTGCAAAGCGATATCCCACTCATCGCGCGCCCAGGCTTCGCGCTCCCACCAATCGCCCGAACTGCGCCATGGGCCGGCCTTCCAGAGCACAGCGCCCTGCACTTCTTTTTTCTTCGAGCAGAGCACGCGCGCTGGTTCACCGTTTTCCAAAGTTACGGTGGCACGCAGCGGCGGACGGAACATGCGCAGAGCCGCGACTGCGGATTTTTCTTCTGCCGTAGCTTTTTGACGAACTGTTTCTGAAACTGCTCCCTCTGAATATGTTCCCGGCACAAAGCGCTTCATGCGGAAACCTTCAGCGCGGTAGGTATCCAGCAACTCCAGAGAGCCCACGCGGGATTCGCCGACCAGGCTGGCAATCCGTGCCAGCGTGAGTTCCAACTTCTCCGGCTCCGGCGATGGAGGCAGAAACAGTCCGCCCTGTGCCGATCGCGGCCGCGCCGCTTCCGCTGCGAGATGAATCTTCAGGATGGGCGCGCCCGGCGGATGCGCGCTCAAATCCAATTGCAACAGCTTGAGAAAAAGTTTGGGATCAAGCATAGGTAGAGGAAGACGAAGCGTACGGCAGAATTGTTGATTGCTGATTTTTGATTCTTGATTGCGAGATGAAAAACTTTCCAGTTCCAGCGTGAGCCGCAGCTCCTGTGTGTTCAGAGCGCGCGACGCCAGGCGCGCGCAAATCTGCTCGAGCAGACGGTTCAGCAAAAAAGCCAGCGGCTCCAGCAGCACGATAGGATGTTCCAACTCGACTCCCTCTTCAAATACCGCCGGCGCTTCCACCGGAACGAGCGTGCGAAAAGCCGCGCCCCGCGCCAGTTGCCGTAAGCGCAGGCCTTCCTGTCCCAGGCGCTCGCTCAGCGCAACTTCCGGCAACGCCGCTAGAGCATGCAGCGTGCGAATGCCCCAGCGCTCAAGAGTTGCGAGCAGCCGCTCGGAGTTTTTTCTCCGCTCATCTTCTTTCTTCTTCCCTTCCCGCTCACCTTCGATCCAACCGGCAAACAACACTTCCACTGGCAGCGATCCCAGAGACTCGCCTTCTTTGCCCTGTGGAATCACAGTCACGCCGGAAAAGCCGCGGGCAGCGAGCGCGGCAGCATCGAGATTCGAGGCCACTGCAACATTCGCTTCGAGCCCGAGGCCGGCAATCCGCTGAGACGTGGCATGAGCGATTTCAGGCAGCGGTCCGAAAAGAGATTCCATACCCGCGAGATCGATCAGCGCAGTATCGAGCGCAGCATCTTCCACGCGCGGCGAAAACGATTGCGCGCAATCCAGCAAAGCGGCATGCGCCGATGCCTCCTGCAACCGAGAGCGCGGACGCAGCGTCAACTCCGAACACAATTCTGCCTGAGCTTTCGTCATGCCGGCCGCAATGCCCACTCTGCCGGCGCTCTCGTTCACCGCAAAAACTTTTTCCAGCGGAGGTTTGCCCTCGAAAACGGCTACCGCCTGCGCGCGCAACTCCGGCTCGGCGCGAAACACCGCGGCCACGGGAAAATTCGGCACGAAGATGCAGGCAAACATGAAGCAGTACCTAGTACCTAGTTGTCAGTACCCAGTTGTTCTTTTCTGGCAACTGGCTACTGGCAACTGGCTACTGTTTTTTCATCCCGCCCAAGCGGTTTTGCACGCGAACGTAATTTCTGCGGAACGAACCGGCTTGCGTTCCTGCCGCGATCGCACTAACTCCGCTGTGATTTCCAGTTCAGTCAACAACTGCGCGTGCGCGAGCGCGCGGAATTGAGAATCCGCCGACTCTTTTATCCGATTTCCTCGCGATCCCAGCTTGATCAACAACGAAGAGCAGCTTCCAGCAATCGACTGCCGCTCAATGGCCAGCAGCACCGTGGACGTATGTTCCACAGCACGGCGGTAACGGAACCATGTGGTTAGCGGGATACGGCGCGCCGCTTGCGGCGGCAGATCGCCAAGGTCGAGAGCGATCATGCCGAAGCCTCCGCTTTCGAGCAGCAAATCGGTCGCGCGCAAAAGTTGCTCCAAGCTCTTCTCCGGAGAATTTTCTCCGCACCGCACCCACAGCAACCGGCTCAACTCAACCCCGGCTGCCGCCGCAGACTGCGGATCGAGAGCATCGCTGGCATCCACGACCGCGCAGCATTCTCCGCGCCGGGTAGCAGCGGCCAGCGCCGCCAGTAATAACGTGGTGCGGCCAGAAGATGCCGGTCCGCAAATTTCAGTCAGGCAACCGCGCGGCAGGCCACCAGTAAGAGCATCCATCGCCGCGACCCCACTCGAAACCATTTCCGGCGCAGGACGCACCGCCAGCCGCGACGCCGGAGTAACGCTGGAAAGAATTTTTGATTTTTGATTGTTGATTGTTGATTGATCGGAACGAGTTGGCGGAAAAGCACGCTGGATAGCAGCCGGCTCTCGATTGCTGGGAAGCGGGCACACTTCAGCAGTTTCGGCATCAAAGACAAAAGGGCGGCCCTGGGCCGCCGAAGTGGAAACCACTGCGGAAGACATAAATTCCTCGGGAAATTTCAGGGAACAGCGGGCTCGAAAGGCCCAGAGGCGTATTCGCTTTTTATTCGCCTTTTTGAATTGTGCTCCGGGCGGCTCAGATTGTCAAGCAGGTTAAGACTCTGTTCAGAATTTAGTTATGAACGCTATGGCGATTCTTCAACAGTTTCGTTACTCAAGTCACTGGCTGGGGACCGAGATTCCCGTCATCATCTGTCTGAATAGCAGCGATGAGCATTGAATCTGCAACTCGAAATACGAACTGGTGGGGACGTGCAAGCACCATCAGTCTCTTCGTTTGGTTTCTCTACTGGTTCAAGAATGAACCTACAACTCCTATCGGGCAGGTTCTCCTTTGGGGACCGTTGGCTCTGATTCATTGGTTCGCTATCCAAGCTGCGAGAAGACGTTTCGGCTGGTTCTACCTCCTGCCTCTGGGACTGTTCTGGATAATCGTGATCGTCGCCCTTTCGGGTGGTATCCCATCTCGATAAACGCGAACTGAAGAAAACAGGCTTAGCACTTGTAATGGTCCGTGCTCTGCTAACCTCAACTCCTCTCTTCCGTCTAAGCCCAACAGCACAGCGGTCAGGCGCAAGTGCTCCATCCAAGTTCGTCCCAGGATTGCGGCTGAATCGGCTGTTCGATATCTCCAAACAGAAGAGGAGTCTCCCATGCTCAAAACTCGGCTGCTTGTTTCGCTAGCCAGCATTTTGTTATTAGCCAGCATCTGCTCTGCCCAAACCGTCATGCTCGATCTGCCCCTGCAGAGCCAGCGTGCTGTGATTATCCAGCGCATCGGCGTCACTGACATCACCGTCAACTACCACCGGCCGCTGGTGAATAGCCGCCAGATCTGGGGCAAGGTTGTGCCCTACGGAGAAGTCTGGCGCGCTGGAGCCAACGAAAATACCACCGTCACCTTCACCGATCCGGTCACGATTGAAGGCCAGCCGCTCGACAAGGGCACCTACGGCCTGCACATGATTCCCGGCGAAAATCAGTGGACGGTCATCTTCTCGAAAATGTCCACCGCATGGGGAAGCTTCAGCTACAAGCAAGATGAGGACGCGCTGCGCGTCACCGTGAAACCGCAGGCTGCCGAATTCCACGACGCGCTGACCTACGACTTTGATGACGTCAAACCCGACTCCGCCGTAATTATTCTGCGCTGGGAAAAAGTCGCGGTGCCCTTCAAGGTTGCAGTCAATCTGAACGACACGGTCGAAGCCAGCATTCACCAGCAACTGCGCGGGCTCAACCAATATTACTGGGAGAGCTGGGACGACGTCGCGACCTACTACCTCACAAACAAAATAAATCTTGACCAGGCGCTGAAAGATGAAGATCAGTCGATCAAAGTGGAAGCACGCTTCGACAACCTGATCACCAAGTCGAAGATTCTCGAGGCCATGGGCCGCAAAGATGACTCGACGGTAGCGCGCAACGAAGCGTTGGAAAAAGCATCAGCCCAGCAACTTTACTTCTACGGCCGCCAGTTGCAAGGCGAGAAAAAGCAGGAAGAAGCCTTCGCAATTTTTCGCTCGAACGCCAAGAAGTTCCCCGATTATTGGACGTCGCACGTAGGCATGGCTCGCGTCTACAGCGGCCAGGGCGACTTCGACAAAGCCGTCAAAGAAATGCAATCCGCTCTCGCAGGCACGCCGGATGACGCCAACCGCGCCAACCTGGAAAAATACGTGAAGCGTCTGCAATCCAAAGACGACATCAACCGCTAGCTTGGAAGATGTTTAGAACCAAGTATGGGCCAGCCGGGTGCCCCGCCCTTGTCGCGTTTTGTGCGACAGGGCGGGGGTTTTGACTTTCCTATTCTCGGAAACGAACGAAAAAACTTCGACGCTCTAAAAGCGCGCAAAGGTTTTTCTTACTACTGGCGCATCTCAGCGGCCACGTCGTCGCCGAACTTCTCCTGGATATACTTCTGGGTCTCAGGATCGAAGTCGGTCATGTCAAACATCCGGCGAACTTCGACCATTTCGTTATCCTTTCCGGGTATGTGCGCAGCCCACTCCAGCGCCTCTTCGCGCGACTTCACCTGGATGATCCAGTACCCGCCCACCACTTCCTTCGCCTCGGTAAACGGCCCGTCGGTCACTTTCGATTTTCCGCCCTTGAAAGTAACCCGCGCGCTCATAGTCGCGGGCGGAGTCAGCCCGTCGAGCGCGACCAGCACCCCGGCTTTCCCTAGTTCCTCGTTGTATTTGCCCATTACCTCCATGCCCTTGAGGTCGGGCACCCAGCCGG
The DNA here is from genome assembly GCA_050011375.1 of Candidatus Sulfotelmatobacter sp. GTDB lineage: Bacteria > Acidobacteriota > Terriglobia > Terriglobales > Acidobacteriaceae > Sulfotelmatobacter. The sequence goes on along the minus strand of JBEKJF010000049.1, from coordinate 477 downwards.
GTTTTGCGTTTGTGTATTCTTTCGGAAACATGATCATCATGAAGCGCATGGTGTTCTCCTTGTGTAGTGAGTATCGAATGCTGTGCGGACACCGTATCAGGGCCGCTACTTTTATATAAGAGCCCGGACCGCGCTGGGCACAGAAATGTTGCCAGTGCCCGGGTGCGCGGTGCGGCTCCATTTACTAGTCGAACGGGGTGGCCGGAGAATCGACACGCAATTTGCGGATTTTTCGCGTAGCATATCACCCCCGGAAACACTTTCTGGCGGGCCGGTTCCCCGGCCTTCACCATATAGTCGAACGGCCCCTCCGGAATTCGACAAATCGTCCAAGGAAATTTACCCGGTCACCGGCCCTGACACCCTCGATGGTGAGGGAGAAACTAAACAACGGCGCTTTACAACTGGCCTTGGCGGCTCGCCCCAGCCCGGGTAGAATGGAGAAATCCATAAGCCCAAAGACTCTCCAGGAAGTTG
>JBEKJF010000048.1:0-18014 GCA_050011375.1 Candidatus Sulfotelmatobacter sp. | reverse complement strand
CCACCGCCTCCGCCATGTTGCACGGGAAACGCCCAGGCCGGTTCAGCAAATGCAGCGAGGTGCAACATGGGCTGACCGTCGGAGTAGTGAAATGCGGCTTGAACCACCGATCCCGATGTCGAATGCACCGACGGCGGCGTCAGACGGTTCTGCATACCCGGCAACTGCGGAACCGTCAATCCACGGACATCGATGGGATATATGGCAACGTTCGACTTGTTGCAGGTATCGATGACTGCGGTCACTTCCGATTCGTACTCTGGGCTCAATGGAAATCCGGAAGTTAACATCACCAGCGTCTTGCGCCCCGGAACGGTGGAAAGATCCTTGGCAAGGCTTCGCAGAGCGAGCAGCACGCTGTGAATGCCAAAGTCAGCTTCTGCATTTCCCAGAGCCGGCACAGGCAATGGTGGGGCTCCCAGCGATGCAACAGTGACGGGATCCGCGTTGGGCGAAACCGAGGAAGTTTTTAAGCCCATGACCACCTGCTTCAAGCGCTGGGAATCGGCGGTAAAGTTTTGCGAGATTTTTACGGTGCCGCCGAAATCGGCAAGAGCGATCAAACGGCCGGGGCCGGCATTCGCATCAATAAATTTCGCGGCCGCATCCCTGGCCTTGGCTTGATCGCCGAAGTCCATGGTGGAGTTGTCAAAGAACAGGACCATGTAGCGCGGCTGAGAGTTGGAGGAGCCGGTATTCTCCTCAAAAGAAAAACTGGTGATCGCCTGTTCCTTGCCATCTTCCCAAACCTTGAAATCTTTTTGGGCGAGATCCCGAATGTAGTTGTTTTTTTTGTCGGTCACCACGGCGTCCACGAGAACGAGACGAGTTTCGGCGCGGAAGACGGTCGTGTCGTTGGGTGTGGTCGCGACGGCGGGAGTCGCGGCAGGAGCAGCAGATGTTGGCTGCTGGGCGTGGGCTACTGGGCGCTCGGAGCCCAGTTCGAGGAACATCCAGCAACTGGTTAGGCAGATCAAGCCAATCAGAAGAATCAGCCGACGATCGCGCATATTTCATCCCCCGTGTGGTTTCTAACGAATCTCAACCGTTCCATTTTCCGCGGACATCAACTGCCCTTCTGCATCCCTTACCACCAGCCGGACCAGATAGCTCCCGGGTTTCACATCGAAGCTCGTCTTCAGCGTCATGCCGGAATCAAGCTTGTGGGCCAGAGTTTCGTCCTTCCAGTGCATGGTGACGGTCTTTTTCGTTCCATCAATGAAGCGGCCATTGCTGTTGAATAAAACTGAAACGCACGTCAAAACGTTGTCGTTCCGTCCTTCGACTTTACGGAAGCGCAAACGCTTTACATCCACATGGGCTACGACGACAAGCTTGGCATTCTCGTCGCTGGCTTTAAAAAACTGCGTCCGCAAGTTGACTGGAAGATTGTGCAACTCCTCCTGCGAGTACATTGCGTCTTCGATTTCCTGCGCGGCCTGCTCGTTCGGATCGATAGCGTTCTTGGGCGCGAAATAACCGCGTCGAGCTTGCAGCGTCAGCTTCTTCTGAGGATTCTTCAGAGTGACCTTCAGACTGTGGAAGCTGCCGTCGAGCTTAAGATTTTGCGGAACGAAGCCCAAAACGTAGGAGTATTCCGGAGACTCGGCAACGCGCCGGAAGCCTTCGTTGAAGTCGTTGTTGTTGTGAAAGAAAGTACCGCCTGTGCCGTCAGCCAAGGTAGCGAGCAGGTCATCCTGAGCGGATGCAGCCGCGGTTTCCATCAAGCTCTTACTGGTAGAAACGGTGCTGTTAAACGAGCTGTCGCCAGGGATGACTGGGGGATTGTGACTCGCATCCCCGTAAGGGATGACGACGTACAGCCCGCGAGCATCCATTGTGTTAACGACAATCTGCGAGCGCACCGCGCGATCGATAATGTCTGTGTATTCGTACTCGAGATCTGGAGCGATAAACCCTGGGGAGACGAGGACGACACTGCGCTGTCCGGGCTTTAGCGAGAGATTGCGAACTACATCCTTCAGCGAGAGCAGTGAGACGCGGCTTTCGTGCTCGCCAGCAGTAAGTACGCCAACGCTGAGGGCGTTCACGACCCCTGCGGGATTTCCCTGCGGCGCGGAACTGAATCCTTGCTGGACCGTGGGGCCACATTCGCCGGCCTCCTGAATAGCGACCTGCGTAGCCTCGTTGTCATGTTTGTTGACGATAAGATCGGCCTGGTAGTAACTGATCTCCGGGCACTGATGCGCAAAGTTGCCAGAGTTGATCGGGCTGGGCCGCAAGCGGAGCAACGTATCATGCAATTTGGCGCGATCGTCGGTAAAATCCAGAATCGTTTGACCTGATGTGGTAAAGATGGCGGCGCGATCCGTTGGCTTGAGACTGGCAAAGTGGCGTTCCGCGGCCTCCCGTACATGCGCGAGATCGCCGAATTCGAGATGGACATCGTCGAACATGTAAGCTACAAAACGCTCCGGCGCGGCGGGCGCGTTCGGAGTATTCGGAGCAGCCTCGCTGAAAGGAATATCGCCGGAGTTCTCGATTGACTTCGCGCGCGCTTTTGCGGCCAGCGCTCCGGACTGCTCTACGTCGAACTGCGTAATGATTTGCGGCTTGCCCTTGTCGAAAACCTGAAAGTCCTCTTCGTGAAGATTCCCGATTGCGTGCCCCAAGGAGTCGCGGACTACCGCGCGCACCACCACCAGCTTTACATTTACCCTGAAGGTAGTGGGTTCGTCGTGGGCGACGACTTCTGCTGAAGTCTCCTTTGTTTCGGGTTGCGGGGCGGGGCTTGTAGCCGGGGCCTGCGCGTCCTGCGTGAGTGCCGTTGGACAAGCGAAAAATAACAAGGTGCAGAGGAGTAAAAAGACGTGCGAACAAGCGGCGACGAATATGGTTCTCGCTGCACCGCTGGCCGCAAAAAGCCGCCTGGCTTCCGGAGAACTTCTCATAAAAACTTCCGCAATCGCCGGGGGAAAGGCAGGGCGTCCCGCAGTCGATCATCCCATCAGTCGGGATTCCCTTCCAATGCTGCGCAACAGTGTACACCCGTCACAGCCGGCGCGCGACAGGTTGTGTGGAGGACGATATTTTCTGGCAGTGCTCGTACCAGATTGGATCCGAACCGTTGTCGAAAACCGAACAGCCCCATGCTAGCTTGTAGCAGTATTCGCACATTATGAAATTCGATTGGAGTGAAGGCGCCCTGGCGGAAGGCCTGCGATTGTACGAAGCAGGCGAGTTCTTTACTGCGCATGAGTCGTGGGAAACCGTGTGGCTGGCGGCGCCTGAACCGGAGAAGACATTCTTGCAGGGAGTGATACAGGTGACTGCGGCGTTTCATCACCTGCGCCGTGACAATCTGCTGGGAACGATGCTGCTTCTTCAAGCTGCGCTAGGGCGGCTCGACCGCTATCCGGCAAGCTTCGGAGGAATCTCAGTCACACTGCTGTGCCAAGACATTCGGGAGTGCCTGCGGACACTCGAGGCCGGTAAATCGGCATCTCAACTTCCTTCGCCCCGGATACAACCAAGCTAGCTGGCCTCGGTGGCTCTCAAACCTTCAACCAAACCACTGGAAAATCATGGCCGAGTTTGCGGAAGTCAGAATCGCTCGTCACCAACGTAGCCTTGTGTTCGATCGCCAGCGCCGCCGCGAAGCTGTCCGCGTAGTGGAGTTTGTAGCGGGCCTTTACCTCCGCGGCTCTGAGTGCCCTCTGCGGCGTCGCGTCCAGCATTTCAATCGATAGCGGACTCAAGATCTGCACAGCAGTGCGCGCTGCCTCCGGGCCAGAGTCGCGCAGAATTCTGCCGTAAACCTCTCCGTAATTCACCGCCGACATCATCACCCTGGCGCGTCCTCGCCGGGCTTCCATGAGCAGCTCCTCAACTTTGGAAGCGCCAGGCTTATCCTGCGCAAAAGCAAATAGCGCGCTGGCATCGAAGACATAGGTCCTCATTTATCGTGCTTGCCTTCCTCGCGATGTTCTTTTTCCCAGTTAGCCAGAAGGTCAGGGCCGTGCGCCAAGAAACCCCTGACCCGGCTAATGTACTCATCGGTGTCGGGTTGCAAGACAATGCGGCCGAATTGATCTTCCAGAATCTTGACCCTGGTTCCCGCTGCGATCTTATGTTTTCGGCGAAGCGCGGCCGGAATGACAAGTTGGCCCTTCGATGTGACGGTAGCACTCATGTCTGACATGCCTTACATTGTATCTCAAGTAAGACAATTTTCCCCAATGTAAGAAACAGATGCCTCAAGGGGCAGCGAGCCCTGCCAGGCCCTCTGACTCCCACAGCAAGGGACATTCGCCTCCCAAAGGCCAGACGGAACGCGGGATCCTCGGGCCTCGCCTCTACATACCAGAAAAACGGTACGCTTCTCCCTGAATCACCCTAGCGACCAACCACAGTCGCTCCGTGCATCATCTTGTTTCAGTCGACGGAAGAGGGCGCCACACGGCTGTTTGGCACCCCAGAAAGAGGTTAGACATGTGGCCAAGAACAGTTTTCTTCTGTTGCCTGTCATTCTGGCTTCTGCCTTCGACAGCGCGCAAATCCTGGACGAAGTACCAGGAGCAGCACAATCCGATCTCAAGACTGCGTTCGTTGGGAGGGCTTTAACATGTGCTTGCCCATTCACCATCGTCGATCGCGTGCCTTTTCTGTGGCGTGCAGATCTCAAGCCACTTACTCTTTAGCGCGACAGCCTCTACGACGATGCGAACGGGCTCGTCAATATCACGCGGAAAAAAAGAGCAGCGACCGGCAAGATTAGCAGGGCCGCTCGCGGCACATGATAGCTCTGCAACACGGGACAGCAATGCGCATGTGCTAGATTCCACAGGTGCAACGCTTCCCAACTTCATACGGTTCAAACTTAGAGTCAAGGTTAAAAGTCTTGGTTAGAGGTTCTGCTAGATGCCCCTTCCATCACAGCCCGTTGTCTGGCCCGGCCGCCCATACCCGTTAGGCTCAACCTGGGACGGCGAAGGCGTTAACTTCGCGCTGTATTCCGAGCACGCCGAGAAGGTCGAGCTTTGTTTATTTGACAGCGCCGGCAGACGCGAGAGTCTTCGCATAACGCTTCCCGAGCAGACTGACATGGTTTGGCACGGCTATCTGCCAGAAATACGTCCTGGCCAGTTGTATGGATACCGTGTCTATGGGCCCTATGCTCCCGAGCAAGGCCATCGTTTTAATCATCACAAACTGCTGCTGGATCCCTACGGCAAGCAGGTGTACGGGGCAATCCGTTGGAGCGACTCACATTTTGGATACAAGGTCGGGAACAAGCAGGAAGACCTTTCTTTCGACCGGCGCGACGATGCCGCCGGAATGCCGAAGAATCAAGTCATCGATTCCGCTTTCACCTGGGGAACGGATCGGCCGCCCGCCATCCCCTGGCACGAAACCGTGATCTACGAACTCCAGGTGAAGGGATTCACGATGTGCCATCCGGATGTTCCGCCCCACCTGCGCGGAACCTACGCCGGACTGGCGACCGCTCCGGTCATCGAATACCTCACGCGGCTCGGCGTGACGTCAGTCGAGCTTATGCCGGTGCACGCTTTCGTAGACGACCGCCAACTGGTCGAGCGCGGCCTGCGCAACTATTGGGGTTACAACTCGATTGGCTTTCTCGCGCCCGAACCGCGCTACCTCGCGACCGGCTCGATCGCTGAATTTAAAACCATGGTCAAGGTTTTGCACTCGGCCGGATTGGAAGTAATTCTTGACGTGGTCTACAACCATACCGCGGAAGGCAATCACCTGGGCCCAACGCTCTCGTTGAAAGGCATCGACAACAGCACATATTACCGCTTGTCCCCCGCGAATCCCCGCTACTACAACGACTACACGGGAACCGGAAACACGCTGAACATGCGGCATCCGCGCGTGCTGCAACTCATCATGGATAGCCTGCGCTACTGGGTTCTCGAAATGCACGTCGACGGTTTTCGCTTCGACCTGGCTGCAACCCTCGCCCGGGAACTCCATGCAGTCGACCGCCTCGGCGCATTTCTCGACATCATTCACCAGGACCCCGTGCTCTCACAAGTGAAGCTGATTGCCGAGCCCTGGGATCTTGGCGAAGGTGGATATCAGGTAGGAAACTTTCCCGTCGGATGGGCGGAGTGGAACGATCGCTATCGTGATACCGTGCGCAAATATTGGAAAGGCGACGGCGGTGTCGTTGGAGATCTCGCTTATCGCCTCACCGGCTCCAGCGATCTCTACGCGCACAGCGGCCGGCGTCCTTACGCCAGCGTAAATTTTGTCACCGCTCACGACGGCTTCACCTTGCAGGATCTGGTCAGCTACAACGAAAAACATAACGAAGCCAACGGCGAAAACAACCGCGACGGCAACAACGACAACCGAAGCTGGAATTGCGGCGCGGAAGGTCCCACTGACGACGCGAACATTCAAGCACTGCGTGCCAAGCAGAAACGGAACTTCATCGCAACGCTGCTGCTCTCCCAAGGCGTGCCCATGATGTATGCCGGAGATGCGATTGGCCACACGCAGATGGGAAATAACAATGCCTATTGCCAGGATAATCCGATCAGTTGGCTAGGCTGGGTTCTTCAGCCGGAAGATCGCAACCTGCTGGCGTTCGTCCAGCGCATGATCAATTTGCGCAAGCGGCATCCGGTGTTCCGTCGCAGGCGTTTTTTTCAGGGCCGCCCCATCAAAGGCGCAAACGTAAAGGATGTGCTGTGGCTGAATCCAAAGGGCTCGGAGATGAGCGAAGACGAATGGCGCGACGCGTCGGTGCGATGCCTTGGAATGTTTCTCGCGGGCCAGGGGCTGGAAGAGACCGATGAGCGCGGCCGTAAGGTTGGCGACGAAAACTTTCTTGTGCTGCTGAATGCTCATCATGAAGACGTTGCATTCACGTTGCCGGCGTTCCATCCCGGATTTGTCTGGGGCGCGTGGATGGATACATCTCGAGATGATGGCTTGCATCCCGCAGGCACTTATGATTCCGGCGCGGTCTACCCCTTGCAGGCACGCTCTCTCGCTGTGCTGATGGAGCGCCACGGCAACGGCGGTGGAAACGATAAAAAGGAAGAGACGAAAGAAGAGAGCAATGAAGCGCCGTCATAACATGCCGTTTGGCGCGGAGTGCAATGATGACGGGAGCGTACGTTTTCGCCTGTGGGCTCCGGCCGCGCACAAGGTTGATCTCTGCCTCGTCGGCTCGAACAGTTCAAAAGCTCTTTCCATGGAACCAAGCGATCAGGGCTGGTTTGAGTTAGCGACGGACGCAGCCAAGGCAGGAACCCAATACCGCTTCCGAATCAATGGCGGTCAGGAAGTTCCCGACCCTGCTTCTCGCTTCCAGCCAGAAGATGTGCATGGGCCAAGTGAAGTGATCGATGCGACAACTTTCGACTGGCGAGACGAAGCCTGGCGCGGTCGCCGATGGGAAGAAGCGGTCATCTACGAACTTCATGTCGGAGCGTTCACGCCGGCGGGCACATTTTCCGCCGCGGCCGAGCGTCTCGATTATCTGGCAGATTTTGGGATCACAGCGATCGAACTCATGCCGGTTGCCGATTTTCCCGGCCGGCGCAATTGGGGTTACGACGGCGTACTTCCGTTCGCGCCCGACAGCTCCTACGGCCGCCCCGAAGATCTAAAGGCGCTAATTCAGAGTGCGCACGATCGCGGGCTGATGATTTTCCTCGATGTGGTCTACAACCATTTCGGCCCGGAAGGAAATTATCTCAATTCCTACGCACCGCGATTTTTTACCGACCGACACAAGACTCCGTGGGGCAACGCAATCAATTTCGATGGACCCGAGAGCCGCACCGTCCGCGACTTCTTCATTCACAACGCTTTGCACTGGCTAAACGAATATCACTTCGACGGACTCCGCCTCGATGCAGTTCACGCAATCCTTGACGACTCCGCGCCTCACATCCTCACTGAACTTGCGGATGCGGTGCGAAGTTCCATCGAGCCGGATCGCCAAGTCCAGCTTATTTTGGAAAACGATCACAATCAGGCGCGCTACCTGCAACGCACGGGGCACTGCCAGATCCAGGGCTACAACGCGCAATGGAATGACGATATCCACCACACCCTGCACGTTTTAATCACTGGCGAGCACGATGGTTATTATTCGGATTATGCGGAGCGTCCGCTTGATCAGTTAGGCCGCTGCCTGGCTGAGGGATTCGCCTATCAGGGCGAGCGTTCTATCTTGCGCAACGGGAAAACTCGCGGCGAACCAACCGCTGGTCTACCTCCCAGCGCATTTATTTCTTTCCTGCAGAATCACGACCAGATTGGCAATCGTGCGTTCGGCGAGCGCATTGCAACCCTCGCAGAGCCGCGAGCAGTGCGGGCAGCCACGGCGATTCTTCTGCTTGCCCCATCTCCGCCATTGCTTTTCATGGGCGAAGAGTTCGGCAGTAAGGCTCCGTTTCTTTTTTTCTGCGATTTCGAGAAAGGTCTCGCCGAAGCAGTCGCGGCGGGACGGCGCAATGAATTCGCTCGCTTCGCCAGATTCAACGATCCCGCCTCACGCGCAGGCATCCCTGACCCAAACGCCGCTTCAACGTTTGACACTTCGCGCCTCGATTGGAAAGACCTGGCGCAAACGCCGAATCGCGATTGGCTGGACTTCTATCGCCAACTCCTGAAACTGCGATGTCAACACATTGTTTGTCACCTGGCGGAAGCATGCGCCATCAAAGCACGGTATGAGATGCTTGAAAATCGCGGGCTCACAGCGCATTGGGACTTCCCAGACGGCGCGAGGATCGATCTCCTGGCAAATCTCAGTGCAGATTCTCTCTCGTTCACTCTTCCAACTTCTAAACTGATTTATGCAAGCGAGGAAGTGAGTGACGATGCTCTAAACCGAGGAACGCTGCCCGCGTGGTCTGTGGCCTGGTTTTTAGCATGATGAAGGCTGAATCCAAACTTCCGCGCGCGACCTATCGTCTGCAGCTTAATCGCGACTTTACCTTCAACCAGGCGAAGGCAATAGTTCCCTACCTTGCCGCGCTGGGCATCAGTCATTGCTACATTTCTCCATGTTTAAAGGCGCGCCCCGGAAGCATGCACGGCTACGACATCGTCGATCACAACTCACTCAACCCAGAAATCGGAAGCCCTGAAGAATTCGATGGCTTTGTGGCCGCTCTCCACCAACACGATATGGGACTGATTCTCGACATCGTCCCCAACCATATGGGAGTGATGGGCAGCGACAATGCGTGGTGGCTCGATGTCCTGGAGAACGGCGAAGCCTCGGCCTATGCCGGTTTTTTCGATATCGACTGGCATCCTCTGAAAGACGAACTCGAATCGAAAGTACTCGTGCCCGTGCTGCACGACCATTACGGCGCGGTGCTCGAAAGCGGCGAGTTGAAACTGGTTTTCCATCCCGAGCGCGGCGAGTTTGATATTTCCTATCGCGATCATCGCTTCCCCGTGAACCCCAGGGTTTACCCTCGAATCCTCGAGCGGGCCACGGGCAAGCTGTCGGCACGACTGGGCGAGCAAAATTTAGACCTGTTGGAATTTCAAAGCTTGATCGCATCTTTCGGGCACTTGCCGGCACGTCAGGAAGTGAGCAGCGATCGCGCGATCGAGCGCAATCGCGACAAGGAAATTCACAAGCGCAGGCTGGCAGAAGTTTGCGCGCGAGCGCCGGAAATAGCGGCCGCCGTGAACGAAGCCGTCGACTCGATCAACGGAAATCCCGCAGACCCCGCGAGCTTCGAGCAACTCCACGAACTCATCAAAGCACAAGCCTTCCGCCTGGCGAACTGGAGAGTCGCCGCCGACGACATCAACTATCGGCGCTTCTTCGACACCAACGATCTCGCCGCCCTTCGCACGGAAAACGAGACCGTGTTTGAAGCAACTCATCGTCTGGTTCTGAAGTTTATGGCCGAGGGAAAAGTCGACGGCCTGCGCATCGACCATCCCGATGGCCTCTACGATCCCGCGCAATATTTCGAACGCCTTCGCCAGGCTATCGCAGCCGCCGTAAACGATCCGGAAAACGAATCGCGTTATGTAGTGATTGAGAAAATCCTTACCGGCGCAGAACGCCTGCCCGCCGGGTGGCCAATTTGCGGCACAACCGGCTACGATTTCGCAAACCTCGTGAACGGATTGTTTGTCGATCCCGCGGCCGTCAGCCGCTTCGAGCGCATTTACCGAAATTTTATCGGCGACACCATCGATTTCGACGATCTCGCTTATCGTTGTCGAAAACTTATTGTCAGGGTCGCTCTGGCTAGCGAGTTGAACGTGCTGGCCCATCAACTTTCGCGCATCGCGCTCGCCAAGCGGCACACTTGCGATTTCACTCTCAACAGCCTGCGGGATGCGCTAACCGAGGTGGTCGCCAGCTTTCCTGTGTACCGCACTTACATCAGCCTCTCCGGCGTCGCAGAGACAGATGTGTCTTACATCGGCACCGCCATCAATTCGGCAAAAGCAAAAAGCCCGGCCAACGACACCAGCGTTTTCGATTTCATTCGCGGAGTACTTCTCACTCGCATCGCCGAAGGCCACGATGACGCTTACCGAAATGCGGTTACCGCTTTCGCGATGAAATTCCAGCAGTTCACCAGCCCAGTGATGGCGAAGGGTCTCGAAGACACGGCCTTTTACCGCTACCACCGGCTCATCTCGTTGAACGACGTTGGCGGCGATCTTCACCGCTTCGGAATCGCCTCGCCGGAGTTTCATCGCGCAAATGAAGACCGTCTTCGCGATTGGCCGCACACCATGCTCGCGACCAGCACGCATGACTCAAAACGTTCTGAGGACGTGCGCGCCCGGATCAATGTGCTCTCAGAAATGACTGCGCTGTGGCGAATGCGAGTACGCGATTGGAAGCGCTTCAATCGCAGCCACAGGTCCGTGGTCGATGACAAGCCAGCCCCTTCGCCGAACGATGAGTACATGCTTTATCAGACGTTGGTGGGCGCCTGGCCGCTCGAACCTCTGGGCGACAAGAACGATTGGAAGACTTTTTCGGAGCGGATCGAAAACTACATGCTGAAGGCGATCCGCGAGAGCAAGCGCAACACCAGTTGGATCAATCAGAATATTCCTTACGAAAACGCAGTTTCGAAATTCGTGAAGGCATTGCTGAATCCCGGCGCCAAGAACCGTTTTCTGAACGACTTCATTCCCTTCCAGCGCCTTGTAGCTCGCATTGGCCTGTGGAACAGCCTGTCGCAGACGCTGCTCAAGCTGACCACGCCGGGCGTTCCCGACATCTATCAAGGCAACGACTTGTGGGATTTCAGCCTGGTTGATCCCGACAACCGGCGTCCGGTCGACTACGACCACCGCCGGCAAATGTTTGAAAGTATCCGAAAATGGAGTGCCAGCCCGGATGCAACATCAGTGAGCCGACTCCTTGAAACCCCCGAGGACGGCCGTCTCAAAATGTATGTGATCTGGAAAACGCTCTGCCTGCGCAAACAGTGGCCCGAGGTTTTTCAGCACGGAGAATATCTGCCGCTCACCGTTCAAGGAGCGAAAGCGGATCACGTTGTAGCATTCATTCGAAAAGATGAGCACGCGAGTGTGCTCGTAGTGGTTCCGCGGCTGGTCGCCAGTGCGCTAGCCGACAGCAATCTGCCGCCGACAGGATCAAGTGTGTGGGGCGATACTCAGGTTTTGCTTCCAAGTGGGAGCATGTCCAAAAATTATCAGAACGCATTTACCGGAGAAGCCAAAGACATTCCAATAGGCGACGCAAAGATTGCTGTCTCAGATCTTCTCGCACACTTCCCCGTTGCAGTTTGCCTGCTAGGCACATCGTCTTCCGAATAAGTAGCATCGACTCCATTTCCAGGTATTGCCGCCCTTGCGTTAGTCCCGTTTGCCGACGATACTGGAGTGTTACCCGAAAACTTATAAACGACATCATGAAAACGACAATCTCTCTCACTACGCCTGCTCAACTCGAAACCGAATCTCTCGTCGCCATCGTGCTCAACCACGCCGACCCTACAGGAGAAAAAGACAAAGACGCCAAGCCGCAACTCAAACTTGCGACCAGCGATACCGCCGTCCAGTCTGTTCCCGCCGATCTTCTTGTTAGCGGCGAATTAACCGGCAAGCCCTTTGAAATGAATCTGCTGCATAAGCCCGCCGGACTCAAGGCCAAGCGCCTGCTGCTGATCGGCGGAGGATCGGCGAAAAAATTCACCAGCTACGAACTGCGCCGCATTGCCGGAGCCGCCGTACGCACGCTGAAGTCGCGCGGAATCCGCAGCTTCGCCTTCATTGCACCTCCCAACATTCCCGCCGTAGAAGCCGTGCGGGCGATAGTCGAGGGCGCGCTGGTCGGCAACTTCGATCCTGATTACTACCGCAGCGATCGCAAAGATCAGAAGATTGACGCACTTACGATCCTGGCCAGCGGTAACAGCGATCATGCCGCGCTCGACAAAGCTGCCCACGAAGCGCAAGTGATCGGCGACTCGCAGAATTTCACGCGCGACCTGGTGAACGAGCCTTCCAATCGCATGACTCCTACCATCCTCGGCGACCGCGCCAAGAAGATGTGCGAGGAAGTTGGTTTGAAATGTGAAGTTTACGGCGCCGACAAGATCAAAGAATTAAAGATGGGCGCGTTCTGGAGCGTGGCACAAGGTTCCGACGAGCCACCCGCGCTGATCGTGATGAAATACGAGCCCGCCGGCGCGCCAGAAAAACCCGTCTTAGGCCTTGTGGGCAAGGGAATTACGTTTGACACCGGCGGCATCTCGATCAAACCCGCCGATGGCATGGAGAAGATGAAGTACGACATGGCCGGCGGCGCAACCATGATTGGCGCCATGCGCGCCATCGCGCTGCTGAAGCCGAAAGTGAAGGTGATCGGCATCGTTTGCGCGACTGAGAATATGCCTTCAGGTAAAGCGCAGAAGCCGGGCGACGTGCAGATTGCAATGTCAGGCAAGAGCATCGAAATCATTAACACCGATGCCGAAGGCCGGCTCGTGCTGGCCGATGGTCTGCACTATGCCAAGCAACTGGGCGCGACGCATCTCGTCGATGCGGCAACGCTGACCGGCGCAGTCGTGATTGCGCTCGGGTTCCAAAACGCTGGCATCTTCGCCAATGATGACGATATGTATGAGCGCTTCCACAAAGCCAACGCCGAAGCCGGAGAAAAAATGTGGCGCTTGCCGATCGATGACGAATACAAAGAGAACATCAAGTCCACCATCGCCGACATGGTCAATTCCGGCGGGCGCTGGGGCGGCGCCATCAACGCGGCCATGTTCCTGAAAGAGTTCGCCGAAGACACTCCGTGGATTCACCTCGACATCGCCGGCACCGCCTGGATGGAAGACCAAAAACCGTGGATCGCCAAAGGCCCCTCGGGGATCGCTCTGCGCAGCCTGGTGGAGTTTGTGAAGGGCTTTGCGGGATAGAAAATGAAGGCCGCACCGTTCGCGTGGGTCGCCGAGACTTTAGGTCATTCTTGTGACAGCGTTTTCGGCTCCGATGTCATCTTATGCGCGGAGGGTGCTCATGAAAGCTCTACTGCTGGTTGGAGTTGTGGTGCTGGTGCTTGGAGTTATTTCGTTCTTCGTTCCCTTTCCGCATTCCGAACACCACGGCGTCAGCCTGGGCGACGCGCACGTGGGCGTCACAACGCACGACGATGAGAGGATCCCGCCGGTCGTAAGCGTGGTTCTGATCGTCGCGGGTGCTGGACTGATGATCGCCGGCAGAAAGAGCTAGGACGCCACATCTAGTCCACTAGGGATGAGGCGTGATCGCAATGATGGTAATCACGGGAGATCGTTTCTTCCCCTTCGTCTCGTCAGGACCGTAGTGCCAGAAGATGCGGTAGGCTCCGGGCGTGTTGTTTTGAGAATACGCCTCGAATACCTTCTCGGCTTTGGCACCGGTCAGCGAAGTGAACTCGTGCGTGTTAAGGCTGGGATGGTGCGGGTCTATTTCGAGGTAGCCGAGCGCCTTTCGAACCTGCTCAAAAATTGAAGCTCTCGACTTGCTGTTTTCGAGAGCGGAAAATTGCTCGTCTGCTGTCGCAGTGAATCTGAGTTTTCGTTGCACGCCTATTCCTCGGCGTGCTTGGCAAACGAGCCGCGATAAACGGTCTTGCCTTCCGCGGACTCCCTCAAACCTCGTTTTACACTGGCCAGGGCTGGCGGATTTTCGTAAAGCCACATCTCGCTGGCGGGAACAGCCTTTACCGGATCAAGAATGAGTTGGCCGAAGCTATTCCTGTAGATGTTGTACGCCGTCGCTCCAGCCAGAGCTTCTCCCAGGGATAAGCGTCTCTTTGCGTCTGGCTGCGCGAACTCTGAAACCAACTGGAAATTGGCATCTCTAACAATTGGGGAACTCGGCATAAAACCCAACATAGCATTAGTAGAAATATGCGTCAAGTGGGCTGCGCCCACTAATCTAATTCTGTGCGAATCGTGGTGTCTCCGCTGCACTTTGCACTGCTTTCGATGCAATTCGTCGTAAGTCATTGAATTCATTGTAGCTGCTAGATATTGCCAGAATCCACGGCCCAGAGGACTTCAAATTGGCTATCTGAACCTTGCGAGGAATGCCATTTCCTGAGCCGGAAACGGCCCTAGGAACGCGAGTAAGGACACGGGTGGACCCAAAGGGCCATCCCGAAAAGAAACGCGATCCTGGGGCATCCTAGCGAGGACGCCGTCCCGCTCTATAGCCAGCAGTTAATGCTTCAACGACTTACAAACAGTTTCAACAACTTACACCGAATTTCAACAACTTACGAAAAATACCAAGGCTCAGGCACTGAATCTCTCAGCGGCGCGCGCCTTCGCCTTGGCCGCTTCCTCCTCGCGATTCTTCGGAGTCGCGGTGGTTTCGAGCGAATGGAGCAGACGAGCGGAGATGGCGGCTACTTCATCGACCGCGGCCAGGAACGAAGCTTCGTTGGCCTTCGATGGTTTATTGAAGCCGGTGATCTTCCTCACGAATTGCAGAGACGCGGCTCGAATCTCTTCGGCATTGACTGGCGGGTCAAAGTTGAAAAGCGTTTTGATATTTCTGCACATTGATAGAACCTCGACAAGATTAGGACCTCGACAAGAAATGTTTCTAGCGGCGTGAAAATGTAAGTTTGCCATAACTGTCGAATGAAGAAAACAGAAACGGGCGGAGTGCCTACACGATGCACTTTAGCAATGGCCGTTTATTGTGTGTGGCGCGCCTGATTTACGACTTTGTGCACGGCTTCGACCACAGCATCGGGCCGGTCGAACTGGATGAAGTGTCCGCTGTTCTTGGCGATCACGTGCGTTCCGCGCGTCGAAAGGTGCGCCAACTCATCCTGCATCTGTTGCCAGGCGTCACCGGCGGGCTTGATCAGGTCATCGGGCAGATCGGGTTGGGAGTTGTTGGGATCTTCCGAGAGGACAGTGAGCGGTATGTCGCCGATCTTGCCAGCCGTGGCCGCCTGCGCGGCGCTTTCGGAAATTGCTTTCGATTCCGCTACACCCTCGCGCGCGTTATGGAAGTTGCATTCGGCGGCGCGCACTTCGGCATCGGGCCCGCAGAACCCCATAAGGCGCGGGATTCCGAATGGCATTGTGAATTCCATAAATTCCTGCTCGCGCACCCAGGTCGCGTCCATATCGTTTAGGGCAGGAGGCAGACGTTTCTGCTGCTCAGGGTGAGACGAATCGACGAGAACCATGCCCGCGACTTCGCTCCGATAAAGGCTGGCATACAGGCGCACGGTAAATCCGCCCATGGAGTGACCTACGAGCACGTACGGCGGGGGAATTCCGGCATAGTGCAGTAGAGTGTGCAATTCTTCGGCGAAGTCGTTGCTGGTGCGGGGGCGCGGGCTGGAATCGCTGTAGCCAAGCCCGGCGCGATCGTAGGAACAGACGCGCGTGAATTGCGCGATCTTCGGCTGCACTTTTTGCCACGAGAAAAATGAATCGCCGAGGCCGGATTCGAGAATTACAGTGGGAGAGCCCTGGCCCGTGCAATCGATATGCATCTTGTAGCCGCCGACGTCGACGAGTTGACCGGGCATGGGGTGGGCGCGGCGATCGAGGGTGGCGGAGACGGATTGGTAAACAGCTCCGGCAGCGGCAAAAAGAATTGCGACGCCCACCAGACCGATGATTATGCGTCTCACCCAGCGGCTCGACTGCATGGCGGAGGGCATGGTCTGGGTCATGGTACGTTTCTTCTGGCTCGACGCGAACATAGCCTGCCCCTTCGACAGGCTCAGGGCAAGCTCCGAGCGAAGCCGAGGGGAGTGTCCGCGCCACACGATTCTATCCACACAAGTTTATCCGGGTTACATGACCGGCGGAACTGTGATGCCCATGACTGCCAGAGTGCGAATCAGTTCGCGGCGAACTACTGCTACCGTGGCCAGCAGAAATTGCTTTCGCTTCTTATCCGGCTCGCTCAGGATGGGATGGCGGTGATAAAAGGCGTTGAAGAGCTGCGCCAGTTGGAAGGCGTGCTTGGCCAGGTAGGCCGGCTCTGTGGTCGCGATGCATTGATCCACGATGTAGGATGTTTTCGCCGAGGCTTGCCAGAGTTCCCAAAATTCGTCCGCATCTCCCGCTGACAGGAACTTTGCAAAGTCCGGAGCGGCCACGTTAGCGAGAACGTCACTACAGAAAGTGTCAGGATCGATTGCCGCCTTTTTGAAGATGCTGGTGGCGCGGACCACGGCGTACTGCGCGTAGGGGCCGGTTTCGCCTTCGAAGCTGAGCGCTTCTTTGAAGTCGAAGGCGATCACCGACAGTTTGGTGAACTTCAGCATGAAGTAACGGAGCGCGCCGATGGCAATTTGCGTGGCGATGGAGAGGCGCTCGGCATCGGTGAGCTGGGGATGGCGGGAATCCACCTCGGTTTTGGCCGAGACGATGAGTTGATCGAGCAGGTCATCGGCCTTGACGCCGAAGCCTTTGCGTCCGCTGACCCCAATGAAGGGCCGCGTCTTGTCTTCTTCGCTCAGATCGTAGCCGAGTTCGGCCGCGCAGCCAGGAGTCAGCACGACCATGCCGTAGGAAAAGTGCGTGAAATGATCGGCCGCCTCTCCGTGACCCAGATCGCGCAGGGCTTCTTTGACGGTGTCTTGCGCTTCCGACTGGCGGGCGTCAATGACGTTGTAGTTTTCGGCGACGTCGCCGAAGTGCGGATGTTCTTTCTCGCCTTCTGTGGAAGAAATCCAACACTCGTGCTGGTTGGGATAGCGATAAAACTTGCGGTAGCCAAAATCGCGGCCGAGCAGGCCGAACTTCCACATGTGATACGCGATATCTTTGCCCACGTAGCCGACGGTGCCGTTGGAGCGGACGATTACTTTCTGGTCTTCTTCGGAAATCGCATCCGCAGACGCGGCAATGGATAAGGGAACCGAAGCCTTGATGCTCTCAACTTTAGCCGTGCCCGCGCGACGCATTATCCAGCAGCCTTTGTTCTTGCCTTCGCTCTCGTACGTGAGCACGCCCGCTTCTTTCAGTTTGGTGAAGGCCGCATCCCAGAAATGCAGGTGCAGGATTTCGCTCTCGCGCGGGAGAAAATCGTATTCGATGTCGAGGCGGTCCATGGTCTCGAGATGGCGGCGGAGCACGGCAGTCGAAATCAGTTCGGCGATCGCTGCAGTATCGCTCGATGCGTCTTCGATGGCATGGAGAGTTTCGCGACGTGCCTGCAGATTATTTTTATCCTGCGCATACCACTGCGAGACACGGGCGTAGAGATCCCAGCAGTAGTAATCGAAACGAGGCTGACGTGTGAGGGCTTCGATTTCTGCGCGAGACTTTTTCTCGATATGCGTGAAGCCCACAACCACGTCGGCGACCTGCACGCCAGTGTTGTCGATGTAATTTTGCACGTCGACTGCGCGGTCCTCGTAACGTAGCAGGCGGACGAATGTGTCGCCGAGAATGGCGTTGCGCAGGTGGCCGATGTGCGCGGCTTTGTTGGGATTGATGCTGGTGTGCTCGACCAGAATCTTTCCCGCTGGAATTTCGGCCAGAGGTTTGTGATCCGCGCTGAGCGCAGCG
>JBEKJF010000047.1:0-18246 GCA_050011375.1 Candidatus Sulfotelmatobacter sp. | reverse complement strand
GCTTGACCGGGGCGACGGCTGTTACCTTCAGCGGAGTCGCCGCCACGAAGTTCACCGTCGTCAGCGACACGTACATGACGGCGGCCGTGCCGAGCGGCGCGAGTACCGGGCCGGTGGTGGTCGCGACTCCCGGCGGCGCGCTCACCAGCAACGTTAGTTTCAGAGTCGTTAACTGAGCGGGTCGCAGAGCCGGGCTCGGCCCAGGCGCGCAGGCGCTGCAAGCAAGATTGTGCGGGCAGCATCGCGTCCCACCCCCTTCGGCTCCGCTCAGGGCAGGCTTTCGCAAAGAACGCGAAAGAGTGGGGCATCCTCAGCATCGATGGCGCGGACAAGGATCATCGAAGGCTGGGGCAACTCATCTTCAGCGGGGATAGCGCGGACAAGCATGATCAAAGCTGGGCTACCGGGCCAATTCGGACATTTCACTTGCTATCTCAACCGGACATATCATGTGCTACCGACACACAGCACGACACACTCTTGACAACCCGCCGGTGTCGATGTACGCTGGTCCTCCCTCAAGTGTAAGATCCCCGCTCGACTCCAGGCTCTACCCAATCCTATGCGCAGCTATCGGCAACTCTCACACGCCAGAAGTTTCGCTCTCGCGGCAATTGCCATTCTTGCCATCGCCACCAACGTGACAGGACAGACAGAAAAGGTCCTGTACAGCTTTGAGGCTGGGGCCCAAGGGGGCTCGGGGCCGCAAAGCGCTCTGGTCATGGATTCGGCCGGTAGTTTCTACGGCACGAACTTCTATGGGGGCACATTCGAAGGCGCCAGTGGCGTCTGTTCCGACGACGGGGCGTACGGTTGCGGGACCGCCTTCGAACTGTCTCCCAGTTCGCACGGAGGATGGACGGAAAAAGTGCTCCGCAACTTCGGCGGCAGCGGGGATGGAGCCAATCCGACCGCAGCCCTGACCTCTGACGCCGCCGGCAATCTCTACGGAACAACCGGTGGAGGAGGATCAAAGGGCTGTGGTACCGTCTTTGAATTGATCCACCCGAAGAGCGGACCGTGGGCCGAGCAGGTTCTTTATTCCTTCTGTTCGCTGCCCGAGGAGGCAGATGGCTCCCATCCTTACGGCGGACTGATTTTCGACAAGGCGGGGAATCTGTATGGGACAGCTGGCGAGGGAGGAACAGGCCCGTGCGGTTGCGCCGGTGTGGTCTTTGAGCTCTCTCTCGAGCAAGGGGTTTGGACCGAGCACGTGTTACATAACTTCGGCAGCGAGGGCGACGGCGCTAACCCGGTGGCTGGCTTAGTGTTCGACCAGGCGGGAAACCTGTACGGCACCGCGGTACTCGGAGGTAGCAGTTGCAATTTCAATCTTGGCTGCGGCGTGGTGTTTGAGTTGAGTCCGCAAACCGGCGGCACCTGGACTGAGAAGGTTTTATATATCTTCACGGGCAGCTACGATGAGACTGTAGCAGAACCCAACTCGACGCCTATTCTTGATGCGGCCGGAAATCTATACGGCACAACGGTCTATACCCCGGGAGCGTTCCAGCTGACGCCGAACTCTGATGGGAGCTGGAGTGAGAGCGACCTGCCGGCTCCCTGCTGCTTTCCGAATGCCCTGATTATGGATAGCACGGGGAACCTTTACGCCACCGCGGCCTCGGGCACTGGGGGCAGCTGCTGCGGCAGCGTGTTCGAACTAGCTCCACAAGCCGACGGCGGTTGGACCGAAACCACTCTTCTGACTTTCCCACCATCGGGAAAGAGAGGCGCGTTTCCATTCTCAGGCTTGATCTTCGATAGCAAGGGAAATCTGTACGGGACCACAGCGCAAGGCGGCAGTTTTTGGCACATCGGTGCGCAAGCGCCGGCTGGAACTGTCTTCGAAATCGCACCAGCCCCGGCCGAAATCGCCCCCAAGTAACTGGGGCGACCGCTACACGGAGGAGGGAATCTGTGTGGTTTCGTCCTTCCCGATTGAGCGGTGAATTCGGGCCGGGAGTGGCTGCGTGTACAATGTTGGGCATGCCTTTCCGCGCGCAGGGAAATCCTAATGCCGCCAAGCACGGGCGGACCCCGCCTCCTGAAGAGACTTTTGAAGAAGCTACCTTCCTGAAGAATCTGGGTGAGAAGCAGAAGCAGGTCAGCGTGAAGCTGATGGATGGCCAGACGGTTCGCGGCTGGATTGAGTATTACGACAAGCATATGGTGCGGCTGACTCGGGAAGGCGCTCCTAATCTTTTTATTTTCAAGCACGAGATTATGTACATTGCGGAAGATGGCGGGGGGAAGTAACGGCTTCCGGCGTCCGGCTTCCGGACATTCGATGTGCGGTTGGGGCGCGTGAGGCGCGCTAACTTCTTGATTGAAATGCCTTGCGGGGCCTGTGGTGGCGCTAGCCTGCTAGGGGTCCTTCGACTACACAAGTGTTTGCGCTGGCGCGCAAACACTTGATCCGCTCAGGATGACAAATCTGATCGCAAATACTTGCTTCGCTCAGGATGACAAATCTGATTCAGTCTGCTAATTCCGATAGCTTTGTTCCGGCTATGTCGGCCATTGCTCGCGAGGCTGGTGCCTTGCTGATGCATTATTTTCATCAACATTTGAAGATTGAGTATAAGGGTGATGCCGATTTGGTTACGGCTGCGGACCGGGCTTCGGAGGTGCTGATCCGCGAGCGGATTGCGGCGCTGTGGCCTGGGCACGATGTGTTGGGCGAAGAGCAGGGGCTTAGCGATCGCGGGAGCGAGTATCGCTGGTATGTCGATCCGCTGGACGGGACTACGAACTTTGCGCATGGGTATCCGGTGTTTTGCGTTTCGATGGGGTTGGAGAAACGCGCTGCCGGGGAGCCGGGTCGGCGCATTGCCGCTGTGATTTACGATCCTACGCGGGATGAATTGTTTTCGGCGGAGTTGGGGCGTGGCGCTTGGCTTAATGGCGAAGCGATTCAGGTTTCGAAGACTGGGTCGGTGAAGGAGTCGCTGCTGGCTACTGGATTCCCTAGCCAGAAGCGGCATAAGAATCCGAATATTCATTTTTATCACCAGATCACTTTGCATTCGCATGGGGTGAGGCGGGCTGGATCGGCAGCGCTGGATTTGTGCAATGTGGCCTGCGGGCGGTATGACGGTTTTTGGGAGTTCAATCTGAATCCTTGGGATACGGCGGCTGGGGTGCTGATTGTGGAGGAGGCTGGCGGTCGCGTGAGTCGCTTCGATGGGTCGGGGTTTGAGATCGATAGCCGCGAGACTTTGGCTTCTAATGGAGTGATTCATGAGCCTTTGTTGAAGGAGTTCGCGGACATTTTTGCTGGGCGGGGGTTGGAGGGGTTGGCTGATCCTCGGGGTTATGAGAGATAAAATCTTTAACACAGAGGACACAGAGGAACACAGGGTACATCTGGTTCTTTGGCGCGTTACAATTACGTTGTGGGATTGCTGCTTCTCTTCCCGCTGTCCTAAATTCTGAATTCCTGTGGGTTTATCGTGATCAATTCTCTTCTTGAACGCAAAATCGAAAAGCGGCCTGAGCAGGTGCGGCTGCGTGGACGCATTCTTTTTCTTACTGAGGACCCTGAGCTGATCAAGCGGCAACTGGCTGGCGAAGATTTGCCTTGGGATACTGGGAATCCGGGGAATAACCCTAAGCTGCGCGATGACATTTCTACGGATGAGATTACTCCGGCGCACTACTGTTTTTATTTTGATGAGACTTTGGGCGAGATTCCTTATCTGGGGTTGAAGTGCGGGAGCGTGACTCCGATCGGGCGCGGCGATGTGAAGCGCGGGGGATTTGTTTGCGCGGTGAGCGGGAAGCGGCGCGGGAAGGGATCGAGCCGGGAGCAGTCTCCTTATGCGGAGATGTGTGCCGGGATTCAGGTGGTGATCGCGGAGAACATTGAGCGGATTTACAAGCAGAATTGCCAGAACCTGGGCGTGCTGACCTCGACGGATTTTTCTTTGATCGATCGGATTCGCGCGGGCGAGGAGATTGCTTTAAGTGAGTTTACTGCAGGTGAGGATGAGATTACGCGGCAGGTGATTGAGTATGGCGGGCTGTTTCCGTTTAATGTGGCGCGGATGCAGGGGAAGGTTTTCTTGCCGCCGATCAAAACCGGGATGAAGTTGGAAATCAATGTCAATGTTCGGCGTTACACGGCGCCTCCGATGACGCTGGCTGAGAAAATATTTGCGCGGCACATGATCAACGAAAAGGGCGAGGTTGGCGTGTCTAGCGTGAAGCCGGGAGATAGTGGGTTTGCGCGGGCTGATCTGCGATTTAGCCATGAGTACGTTACGCCGATGGCGGCTATCTTTTTTGAGCGGTACGTGGGCAAGGATGCGAAGGTGAATGACGCGTCCAGCATTATTTTTTTTCGCGATCATCTTACGTTTCTGGACGAAGTGATTTCGGAGGAGAAAAAGAAGTTGGGGCTGCTGGATCTGGCTACACAGCTTAAGCTGAAGCAGCAGGACTTTGCGGCGAAGCAGGGAATCAGGCTGCATGGAGAGTTGAAAGACCGCAAGGGGTCGGAAGGCATTTGCCACGCGATCGTGCTGGAAACCTACGCGCTGCCGGGACAGTTGAATGTTGGGTCGGACTCGCACACTCCGCACGTGGGGGCGATTGGGTGCGTTGCGTTTGGGATTGGCACGACTGACGTTTTCAATAGCTGGATTACTAAGGATGTGCGGGTGAAGGTGCCGGAGTCGGTGAAGATTGTGGTTCGTGGCAAACGGCATGAGAATGTTACGGCGAAGGATTTCATCCTGAAAATTCTTAGCCTCGACTATGTGCGGAGCGGCAAGGCGCTGGCGAAGGTGATGGAGTATGCGGGCGAAGCGATTGAAGAACTCAGCGTGGATGAGCGCGCGACGATGACGAATATGGCGGCTGAGATTGGCGGGTTTACGGGGATTGTCGCTCCGGATAAGAAGGCGGTGGATTTTCTGGTGGAGCGGCGCGGGATGGATCGCGCGAAGGCCGAGGGGATGATTGAAGGCTTATACAGCGATGCGGACGCGCAGTATGCGCATGTGATTGAGTTGGATGCGGCGGAGATTACTCCGATGGTGGCGACGCCGGGGGATCCGGGGAATGGGAAATATGTACGGGAGTTGAATACGCCTGTGCCGGTGGAGATTGCTTATGGCGGCACTTGCACGGCGGGCAAGAATGAAGACATGGATATGTATGCCGCAGTGCTGGCCGATACTTTGAAGCAAGGTAAGCGCGTGGCGGAGTCGGTGAAGTTTTACATTCAGTTTGGGTCGCAGGAGACGCGCGAGTACTGCATTCGTAAAGGCTACATCGATGTGTTTCAGAAGGCTGGGGCGATTCTGATTGAGCCTAGTTGCGGGGCTTGCATTAATGCGGGGCCGGGGGTTTCGACGCGTCCGGATCAGGTGGTGATCAGCGCACAGAACCGGAATTTTCCTGGGCGCAGCGGTCCGGGACAGATGTATCTGGCTTCGCCGCTTACGGTCGCGGCTAGCGCGGTGGCGGGGTACATCGTGGAGTATGAGCCTAGCGAGAAGAGGGAGTTGGTAGGGGTTTAGGATCAGAGTTTCTTGCCCCAGCAGGGTTGATCTCGGGTGAGGAAAGTTGAGGGCGAGGATCCGGTGCCTGCGACTTTGAAGGATCCAAAGTCTTTGCACCAATCTTCGTTGGGAACGTCGGGGCTACTCGCGATCCACTCCTGCAGAAGCCGAATATCTGCGGCAGTGATTTCTCTACTCCGCACCCGGTCTTCCAGTTTGGCGCGCTTCCACGCGGGAAGATTGCGCCAGTTCAGCTTTGCCATCAGTCCTCAAACTGCACGCCAAAAACTGAGGTCTCGATTTTCTTCCACTGTTGGTGAGCTTTCTGTTCGTCGCTCTCAGATTGGAACTGCTCGACCGCGCGCTCCAGATCCTTGCCGAGCAATTTGGAGGGTGACTTAGCGGGCGACTCTTTCCGTCGGACTACACGCTTCGGAGGGGTGGGATCCGTCTTGGGCTTCAATTTCGCTCTTGCCATGAATGCCTCAATTCTCTCGAATGCAAATCTAGTTTGACACTTTCTGAGCAAACTGCCGGAACTGGAATTCGAATTCCTCTGGCGAGTAGATTCCTTTTTGAACGAGCAACGTATTCATGGCATAAACGGTGGCTCGAAAGCGCTCGTCGCGAGACAGTTTCTCCATCGCCTCCTCGTAACTAATAATTTCCGTGCTTCGAACTGTTGGCTGCTCAGAACGATCGACTGATGGAGTTGCCATTGTGCCCCCTTTGGAACTTTTATTCTACGCCGTTGCGCTGACCGGACAAAGTAGGTTGCGCGAGGATTTAATGGGCGCAATGGGCAGTATCTGCTAACTTGTCTTGAGTGGCCTCGTCTGACGTCTCAGGAGGATCCTCATGAGCGGTTCCCGTCTGCTTCTCGTTTCGCTCTTCACCATTACATTTGCTGTTGCTGCTATTGCGTTTCGTCCTGAAGTTTCTCCTGCTTCGCGAGCCGGATCGATTACGGCTGCTGCGCCCATGCTGGCGCCGCGTTCGGGGCAGAGCGCTACTCTTTTGCCGGACGGCAAGGTTCTTATTGTTGGGGGCATGCGGCGTAATCAGGATTTTTACAAGTCTGCTGAGCTTTATGATCCGGCGACTGGGAAGTTTCAGGCTACGGGAGAAATGAGCTTGGGGCGCGTGGGTCATATTGCCGTGCTGCTGCGGTCGGGGAAAGTGCTGATTGCCGGAGGCTGGGTCGGAATGGGTGGGACTGATTCGGCGGAGTTGTATGACCCGGCTACTGGCAAGTTCAGCGTGGTTGCCAAGATGACTGTTCGGCGTGGGAGGCCGAGTGCAACGGTGCTTGCCGATGGCGATGTGCTGATTGCCGGCGGGGAAGAGCGCGATAACGAGTCCCTGGCATCGGCGGAGATTTTTCACGCCAAGACGCTTTCGTTTCAGCCGACCGGATCGATGCATCACGCTCGCATATCCCACACGGCGACGCTGCTCAAGGATGGGCGCGTTCTGATTGCGGGTGGTTATGCGGGCAGCGTCGCGTCGAGTGTGGAGTTATACGATCCGAAAAGTGGTGCTTTTACGGAGACCGGCAGCCTGGGCGCCGCACGCTGCAAACACACAGCGGGACTTTTGCCGGATGGCAGAGTGTTGATTGCGGGCGGGTCAGATTCGCGAGGTTGGAGCGGGAACTTGAGCAGCGCCGAGATTTATGATCCGCAGTCGGGGAAGTTTACGGCTGCTTCCTCGATGAATGACAGCCGTTTCAAGCTGCCGGACGAAGCCGTGCAGTTGTCGTCTGGAAAGTTGCTGGTTGCGGGCGGAAGCAGGGATGTGGAGGTGTATGATCCGGCGACGGGGAAGTTTGACGTGGCATCAGGCCAGATGAATGACAAGTGGCATTTCATGTCGGAGACGAAGCTTCGGGACGGCAGCGTATTGCTGGCGGGTGGCTACCCGAACAACGATCAGGCGACTGCGCAGACGTGGATTTACAGGCCTTAGCCGGACGGCAGAAAGACACTTTGACTCGGGATGGCGGTGGGGTGGACCGCATCTTCCGGAGGAATGCTTGCAAGTGGTTGATTTCAGGCGGGGTGGCTGAAATCAGCCAGTATGGGAGCAGCAACTTTTTCCCGAGATGGGAGTTCAAATACATAGGCGCTTCAGATAGAAAGAAAATCCAGAAGACCTGTAGATTCGGTGGGTTTAGCGGCTGGGGCCCGGATCTGGAACAAGGGGGAACTATGAAGTACATGAAATATTTGGCTTTGGTCGCGGTTCTGATGGTGCCACTGGCTTACTCGCAAGCCCAGGTCGCGGTCGGAATCGGCGTGGAGCCGGTTTGCGGATACGGCTACTACAATTATTACCCTTATGCCTGCGCACCTTACGGCTATTACGGACCTAGTTGGTTTGTGGGCGGATTGTTCATCGGCGCTGGCCCGTGGTATGGCTGGCACGGTGGTTGGGGCGGTTATGGCCGGGGCGGTTGGGGTTACGGCCGTGGAGCCTATGGACGCGGCCTTGCCGGACGCGGCTACGCTGGACGCGGGTATGCGGGCGGACGTGGTTACGCTGGTGCGCGCGGTGGTGGAGTGGCGCGTGGTGGAGCGGTCCGCGGTGGCGGCGGATTTCATGGTGGTGGTGGCGGCGGCTTCCATGGCGGTGGCGGTCACGGTGGGGGCGGTGGACATGGTGGCGGCGGACACCGGTAAGTTTCTCCGCAGCTTGATCTGAAATGATCAAGAGCAATAAGAACGGCTGGCAGCGAAAAGCTGCCAGCCGTTTTGCTTGTCCTAAGGATTGCCGCCTGCAGAGGTCGGAATCTCGGGTTGGGTGTCAATCGTGAAAAATCCTGGGTGGTGGGTTTGAAGCGCGCGATATTCTCTTTACATCAAACCGGAGTTTCTTGCTAGAATGTGCGGTCGCGGAGACGGCTGTAGTAGTAAAATACCTGCATAGATATTCAGGAGACTCACACCCTTATGACCTACGTAATTGCAGAGCCTTGCATTAACACCAAAGACACGGCGTGCGTGGATGCGTGTCCGGTGGATTGCATTCATCCCAAGAAAGACGATCCCAAGTATGAGACGGAGCCGTTGCTCTACATTGACCCGGTGGAGTGCATCGACTGCGGCGCGTGCGTGCCGGTGTGCCCGGTGTCGGCGATCTTCGCGCTGGACGATCTGCCGGAGAAGTGGAACGAATTTACGGCGAAGAATGCGGCGTATTTCGGGCGGTAGGGAAGCTCTCAGCTTTCAGCCGTCAGCTATCGGCGAGATCGATTTCCGAGCTTGGCGGACCAGGGCGCGTATCCAGTTTTGGATGCGCGCCTTCGTATTTTGAGGTCGCAGATTGCGACCTCAATTTCGGTTGCGTGGCTATTTTGCTTTGCTGACGGCTGATAGCTGACGGCTGACGGCGCTTCCACTAGAATCATCGCTTCACTGCTGGTTCCCATGGCACTCAAGGAGTCGGAAGCGATCGTGCTGCGCACGTATCCGCTGCGCGAGGCCGATTTGCTGGTCACGCTGTTTACGCGCGTGGAGGGCAAAGTGCGCGGGGTGGCGCGGTCGGCGAAGAAGTCGAAGCGGCGCTTCGGCGGCGCGCTGGAGCCGATGACTTATGTGCGCGCGTTTTATGACGTGCGCGAGCGGCAGGAATTAGCGCGGTTGGATGCGTGCGAGGTACTGGAGTCTCCGCTGGCGAACGAAGTCAGTTATGCGCGGGCGGTGGCGCTAGCGCATGTGGCGGAGTTGCTGGACGAGTTGCTGCCCGATCGTGAAGCGAATGATGCGATCTTCCGCCTGACGCTTTCGGTGCTGCATGCTTTGACTGGCTCGGATGTTTGGATGCCGGTTACTTACTTTGATCTGTGGCTGACGCGTCTGGTTGGTTTTTTGCCAGAGCTGACGGAGTGCATCGTGTGCGGGCGAAGTTTGAACGACAGTCGTGCTTATTTTCATGCGCTGGCCGATGGGCTGATGTGTCCCGAGGATAAGCGGCTGGCGTCTTCGGAGATTTCGAGTGAGTCGCGACTGCTGGCGGCGCAGATGTTTCGGGCTCCCGTGGAAAGCTTTGCTGGGGCGCCTTGGCCTAAGGCGCAGGGCGCGGATCTGCGGAAGTTTGTGATCCAGGCTTTGCAGAGGAATATTGAGAAGAAGCTGGTGACGGCGGGGATGTTGGAGAAGGGTGGGTTCTAACTTATAAAGCAAGGTGACTATGAAAGATAAATGGGGAAGGCGGCTGTTCGTGACTGGCGCGATCTTACTGATATTGCTGGGATTGGTGCACTCACTGTCGCTGTTGGAGAAGCAGGTGCCTGCGAATGAGACCGAGCGCCAGTTGCTGGATCTGATGTCCAACTACAAGTTTGATGTGATGGGGTCGATGCGCAGCATGAATGATTTCCTGCGCGGTTTCAGCGTGGCGTTCATGGTGGGAATGATCGGGCTGGGGGTGCTGGATCTGGTTCTCGCCCGCGAACGTGCGGGACTGCTGAAGCGCGTCGCGCTCGTCAATGTCGTCTGGATGGCCGTGATGGCCGCTGTGGGTGTGCGTTACTTTTTTATCGCGCCGGTTTCGTTGATGGTCGCCACACTTGTCATCTTTGCGCTGGCATGGTTGAAGCTGCCAGCATCTGCTAGCTGACGGTTCTCGGCGCTTCCGTTACAATCATTGGTTAATCTTCAATCTCCAACAACTTGTGAACTCATCCAAACGCAATTCGCTGACGTTTCAGGAACTCATCCTGCGCCTGCAGGCATTTTGGGCCGAGCGCGGGTGTGTGCTGCAGCAGCCTTATGACGTGGAAGTGGGCGCGGGGACGATGGCGCCGGAGACGTTTCTGCGCGTGCTGGGGCCGAAGCCTTACAAGGTGGCGTATGTGCAGCCTTCGCGGCGGCCGGCGGACGGGCGGTATGGGGAGAATCCGAACCGGCTGTTCAAGCACATGCAGTTGCAGGTGATTCTGAAGCCTCCGCCGGAAAATGTGCAGGAGTTGTATTTGGAGTCGCTGGGGGCGATTGGGGTTGACCTGCGGCAGCATGACATTAAGTTTGAGGAAGATAACTGGGAGGCTCCGACGCTGAGCGCGTGGGGCGTGGGCTGGCAGGTGATGCTCGATGGACTCGAGATCACGCAGTTCACTTATTTTCAGCAGTGCGGCGGCGTGGATCTGTTTCCGATTTCGGTTGAGCTGACGTATGGGTTGGAGCGCATCGGTGCGTTTCTTCAGGATGTGGATTCGATTTACGACATTGTTTGGGCGCGCGACCCGGAGACTGGGCATGAAGTGAAGTATGGCGACGTGCGCCTGGCGGATGAGTTGCAGTTTTCTGTTTACAACTTTGAGATGGCGGATGTGGAGAAAACGTGGGAACACTTCCGTCTGTATGAGGCGGAGTGTAAGGCCTTGTTAGCGAATTACACGGCTGACAGTGACGCTCGCGAGAAGTCGCGGTTTCCGCTTCTCGGCGCTTATGATCTTTGCTTGAAGTGCTCACATTTGTTCAACATTCTCGATGCGCGGGGCGCGATTTCCGTCACTGAGCGCGTGGGCGTGATTGCGCGGGTGCGGGCACTCGCGGTGGGGATTGCGAAGGCATGGGTAGATCAGCAGAGCGAGAGCGTTGAGAAGTCTGACGAGCCGGAGCCTGTGCGGGAGAAGAAGGTAAGCGAGAAGCTGACGGCGGTGGGATCTTAGGTACAGGTGTGGAGATTGACGCACCGAGGGCGAGACGCCCTCGCGACAGCCGGCGGGACGCCGGCGCTACGGATTTGCGGCGCTACGGTTTGAAGTATGCCAGACTTTCTTTTAGAGATCGGGTGCGAAGAGATTCCGGCGCGGATGATTGCCGCGGCCTCGTCAGAGTTGCGCGAGCGAGTTTCCGCCTTGCTGAGCCGCGAGCGGCTTGCTGCTGGCGAGATAACTCATTTCGACACGCCGCGGCGCCTGACTGTGATGGTTTCAGGAATTCCTGCGGCGCAGGCGGATGTTACCGAGCAGGTTACCGGGCCTTCGGTGAATGTCGCATATAAAGATGGCCAGCCGACGCCTGCGGCGCATGCGTTTGCCAAGAAGGCCGGAGTCGACGTGTCGCAACTGGAGAAGGTCACGACCGCGAAGGGTGAATACCTGAGCGCGAAGGTCACGAAGAAGGGCCGCAGCGCTGGCGAAATTCTTGCAGAAAATCTGCCGAAGGAAATCTCCTCGATCTACTGGCCGAAAAATATGTACTGGCGCAAAGTGAATGAGAAGTTTGTGCGTCCGGTGCGGTGGTTGGTGGCGATGATTGACGGGGAAACAATTCCTCTGGAGTTCGATGGAGTCTTTGCTGGAAACACTTCGCGCGGGCACAGGCAGTTGTCGCATGGGCCGGTAACAATTTCGCGGGCCGGTTCGGCGTACGTTGACGCATTGCGTGCTGCTAAGGTTCTGGGACGCGCGGAGCGCGAGCAGCAGATTCGCAAGGCGCTCGACGCGGCTACGCGCACGATTCCCGGAGCGCGATGGCGGGAAGATAAGGCTCTGCTTGATAGCGTCGTCAACCTGACGGAATTTTCTTCTGTGATTCTGGGTGGGTTCGATCCGCAATTTCTGGAGTTGCCGGAAGAAGTGCTGGTCACGGTGATGCGCGACCATCAGAAATATTTTGCAGTGGAAGATGCGGATCACAAACTGCTGCCGCATTTTCTTTCAGTGCTGAATACGGATGGCGATCGCGAGGGTTTGATTCGGCACGGCAACGAGCGCGTGCTGCGGGCGCGCTTCAGCGATGCACGATTTTTCTGGGAGACGGATCAGAAACGGTCGCTGCTGGAGCGGTTGGATCTTTTGCGACACGTCACGTTCCAAAAAGACCTGGGCAGCTACTACGAAAAGACTCGGCGGGTGCAGCGGCTGTGCAGTTGGTTGAGCGAGATCATCAAGCAGAGCGGAATAGCGATTCGTCCCGGAGTAATTCACAAAGCCGCGTGCCTGGCGAAGAGCGACCTGACTACTGAACTGGTGAAGGAATTCACCGAACTGCAAGGCATTGTGGGCGGGCTGTATGCGCGGGCGCAGGAGCTGGATTCGAGCTTGCCCGAGGCGACGCGATTTGCAATTGCCGACGCGATTTACGATCACTACAAACCGGAATCGACTGAAGATGATGTGCCGCGATCGATCGAAGGCGCGGTGCTTTCCATCGGCGACAAGGCCGATACTATCGCCGGGATGTTTGCGCTGGGGCTGGTGCCGACTGGCTCGAAGGATCCGTTTGCACTGCGGCGGCAAGCGAATGCGATTGTGAAGGTGATCGACAAATACAAGCTGCCGCTGCGGTTGAGCGACATGATGCGGGACGCGCTCGCGGGGTATCAGGGTTCCGAAGCGGAAAAGAAGTTTGTCGATGATGCCAAGTTCGCCGATTCGGTGAAGACATTCTTCCGCGAGCGTTTGGAATTTTATTTAAAAGATGTCCGCGGATTTGCGTATGACGTGGTGAAGGCAGTTTTGGCGGCCGACGCGGAGGATGTGGTGGATGTTCTCGCGCGCGCCGAAGCGGTGAAACAGGTTTTGCATATGCCTGAGTTTCTGGCGATTGGTGCGGCGTGCAAGCGCATGCGAAACATCCTGAGGCAGGCGGAAGAGAAGGGAATCGCTCCGGCAGCGGCGTTCGAGTACCTGCCTGATTCGGCTCCGGAAGAGAAAGCCTTGGCAGCTTATGTCGAGGTCAATGGGCCGCAGGTCGAAGAGCATCGGAAAAAGAAAGAGTACGGTGAAGCGCTTAAGTTGCTTTCGACTGCGCGCGAGCCCGTGGATGCGTTTTTCGACAAGGTAATGGTCATGGTTGACGACGAGAAGGTGCGAGCGAACCATCTGGCGCTGCTGCGAACTTTACTGAAGGAATTCTCGACGATCGCTGACTTCTCAGAGATCGTGAGTGAGGGCAAGGCCTGACCTTCCTCGTGAATGAACAAATTTAGTTTACAGATTGCCGGCGGGACGCCGGCGCTACCCGAATCGACAAAGGAATAATCATTATGGCGACAATTACTCTCCCAGAAGCTGGCGTGCAGGAAAACAAGAAAACCGCAGCCAAGTACGTTTACTCCTTCGGTGGTGGCAAGGCGGATGGCCACGGCAAGATGAAGGACGATCTTGGCGGCAAAGGCGCAGGCCTCGCCGAGATGACGAATGCCGGGCTGCCTGTGCCTCCGGGGTTCACGATTCAGACTGAGGCTTGCCGCGAATACATGCGCAGCGGCGGCGTGTCGAAAGAAGTTGATCGGCAGATGGAGGACGCGCTGGCCACGCTCGAAGCGCTGCAAGGTCAGAAGCTGGGAACGGGCGAGAATCCGTTGCTGGTGAGCGTGCGGTCGGGCGCGAAGTTTTCCATGCCAGGGATGATGGATACGATTCTCAACCTCGGTTTGAACGATAAGAGTGTGGAGGCGCTGGCCAAGCGCAGCAACAATCCACGGTTTGCCGCCGATTCGTACCGGAGGCTGATCCAGATGTTTGGTAATGTTGTGCTGGAGATTCCGAAATCCGCATTCGACGAAGTGTTTGACGCGAAGAAGAAGAAGAAGAAAGCCAAGCTCGACACCGAACTGGATGCGAAAGCGCTGAAGGAAGTGATCGAGGAATATAAGAAGGTCGTCAAGAAGCACACGAAGCGCGACTTTCCGCAGGATCCACACGAACAGTTGGTGATGGCGCGGGACGCGGTGTTTCGCTCGTGGCAGAACGACCGCGCCAAACATTATCGCCGCATCAACAACATCGATGACATGCTCGGCACTGCCGTGAACGTGCAAGCCATGGTTTACGGGAATCTCGGCGACACCAGCGGAACCGGTGTGGGCTTCACGCGTAACCCTGCGACCGGCGCGAAAGAATTTTACGGAGAATTTCTGATGAACGCGCAGGGTGAAGACGTGGTCTCGGGCGTTCGTACACCGGTTCCAATCCTCGAACTGCAGAGGATTATGCCCGATGTATACAGCCAGTTACGGGAGATCACAACACGGCTGGAGAAACATTACAAAGACATGCAGGATTTCGAGTTCACCATCCAGGATGGGAAGCTCTACATGCTGCAGACGCGCAACGGCAAGCGCACTGGTTGGGCCGCGGTGCGCGTCGCGATTCAGATGGTGGAGGAAGGTTTGATTACCAAGGAAGAAGCGATCTTCCGGGTCGAGCCGAATCAGCTATATGACTTCCTGGTGCCGCGTCTTGATGAGAAGAGCACGAAGATTGAAGTGCTGGCGACAGGATTGCCGGCTTCTCCGGGTGCTGCAGTCGGGCAGATTGTATTCACGGCAGAAGAGGCAGTGAAGAAGGCTGGACACGGCGCTAAGAAAAATCCTGTGATTCTGGTGCGCGCGGAAACTACTCCGGAAGATATTCAGGGGATGGAAGTCGCCGCCGGTATTTTGACTTCGCGCGGCGGAATGACGAGTCACGCTGCCGTGGTCACGCGCGGTATGGGCAAATGCTGCGTCGCGGGTGCTGGCGATATTCAGGTCGACGAGCGAGCCGGCGAGATGCGCGTGAAAGGGCAGACGTTCAAAGAGGGAGATTGGATATCACTCGACGGCACTAGTGGGCGCGTGATCAAAGGCAAGCTGAACACGCTTGATCCATCGACGGATGATGCGGACCTACAAAAATTGCTGGGCTGGGCGGAGCCGTTCCGAAAGATCGGCGTGCGCGCGAATGCCGACATTCCGCGCGATGCAATTCAGGCGAAGGCCTTCGGAGCCGAAGGCATTGGCCTTTGCCGCACCGAGCACATGTTCTTCGCTCCGGATCGCATCTCGCACATGCGCGCCATGATTCTTGCGGACAACGAGAAAGACCGGCGCGTTGCGCTTAAGAAGCTGCTGCCGATGCAGCGGGCTGATTTTATCGGTCTACTGAAGGCTATGGATGGTTTGCCGGTCACCATCCGGTTACTTGATCCACCGTTGCATGAGTTCTTGCCCAAGCGCGAGAAGCTTATGGTTGACATTGCGAGTCTGCCGAGTGCCGATGCGAAGCATAAGAAAGGACTGGTGGAGGAATACCGCGAGTACGGTGTAAAAGGCGCCGGCGACCTGAAAAAAATTCTTTCCGGGCTGCTGGCACGCGTCGAGGACCTGCATGAGTTCAACCCGATGCTCGGGCATCGCGGATGCCGGTTAGGAATTACTTATCCGGAAATTACAGAGATGCAGGCGCGGGCGATTTTCGAAGCGGCCGTCGCCGTGGAGAAAGAAGGCATCAAGACCCACGCGGAGGTGATGATCCCGCTGATTGCGACCGTGAAAGAAATGGCGAACCAGGGAGCGATTGTGCGGCGCGTGGCGGAAGAAGTATTTAAGGAAAAAGGGAAGCACGTGCATTACCTCGTGGGAACCATGATCGAACTGCCGCGCGCTTGCCTGGTCGCGGATGAGATTGCCAAGGAAGCTGAGTTTTTCTCGTTCGGCACGAACGATCTCACGCAGACCACGTTCGGCTTCTCGCGCGATGACGTCAACAAAGTTCTGCCGACGTATTTGGCGGAAGGGATTCTGAAGCAGGATCCGTTTGCGGCGATCGATCGCGATGGAGTGGGCGAGTTGGTGCGCATCGGAATCGAACGCGGACGCAAGACGCGTCCCAAACTGGAGGTTGGAATCTGCGGCGAGCACGGCGGCGAGCCTTCGTCGGTAGAGTTCTGCCATCAGGTTGGGATGGATTATGTGTCTTGTTCGCCCTTCCGCGTGTTGACCGCGCGGCTGGCAGGGGCGCAGGCCGGGGCATCGGACAAGCTGAAAGTTGAGGGCGGAAGAACGAAATGAAAACCGCGGAGGACGCGGAGAATCTTCTATCCTCCGCGTCCCTCGCGTCCTCTGCGGTTGTGGTTTGACTTGTTACTGAACTCCTTGCAGGCGTGCGATCAGTTTCTGCGCCAGGCTTTCTTCGGACTCCGACCACAGCAGCCGCGAACTGGCACCGCTATTTTTTTCAACGTTCTTCGAAAATTCGACTAGCTTTGCCACGTTGTCGCGAATCTTGTCGCGAGTCTGCTCACTGAGGGCAGTCTCGGGCTGCAGAAAAGCAGAATCGGGACCGAAGTCTACTTGGATGTGTCCGGTTTGCTGGTAGGAACCTTCGTCGAACTCCTCTCCTTGTATGACGAATTTTACGATCGCTGGCTGGAGCACCCAGTTCGCATTCGATTCATCGGGCATCCACAAATCCCAGTACGCTTCAAAAATGTAAGCGTAGTCGTCATGAACCAGTTCGGCGGCGATCAAAGTAGCCTGGCCGGGATCGATTCCGGAAGGGAAGCGGCGCTCGAGTACGGTAGCCTCATCCCAGGAAATAGGGTGAACGGCAAAGTAAGAAACCCCGGGTCGTTGCGCGGAGAACGGAAACTGCTGCAAGACGGCAAAGGTGTGCGGCAACATCTCCGGGCCGGAGAAATCGGAAAACCAAAGGCTGAGATAGAGTGGATCGGACACAATCGCCTCGATGTTCGTCGACCGCGCCTCAGGCGCAGTCTCATAATTCTAAACCGTTTCGCGATCTTGAAGAAGGCAGCGAATGACGAATGCAATCGGAGAAGGCTTAAAGATTCCGCGCGCATTTTGACAGGGCCGCGCAGGGTTGTTACGATCAATGGTGCCTCCAGCATCCCACCCAACATCCGTCCCCGTCGTCTAGCCTGGCCTAGGACATCGCCCTTTCACGGCGGTAACACGGGTTCAAATCCCGTCGGGGACGCCAACAAAACAGAGAACTTACAGAAAACTGGCATCTTGGCCGAGGGTTCAGAAGGGTCCAATAAGAAACCCAGGCCCTCAGGCCTCCCCAACGGCAACCTTTGTGGGCAAGATCATTCTCACCAATTTGGTCTGCGCCGCACGTTTGGTTGGTGTCACCGCTTGTGTGTAGGTATCCGCCGTCACCTTGTAATTTGAATGGCGCAAGAGTTCCTGAATCGTCTTCATGTCTTCGCCATTCGCTTTCATCAAAGTGCCGAACGTGTGTCGTAGCGTATGCCATCCCACATTGCCAGGGATTCCGGCGGCTTCCAGAGCCGGTTTGAGCTGGGCGCGAAAAAGCGCACCCGGCCAATATGGTTGCCTGCCATTCTTGTGCGGACTGGCAAACATCCAATCGCTCGATTGTGGATAGGGAGCCTGAAGCTTCCAATTCAATAACACTTCGGCCAACTCCGCGTCGAGCGGGATCGGCTTGCGAGAGGCTTCTGTTTTGCAGCGGGTGATCCTCTGCTTGACTACGGAGCGGTTGACGTTTACTTCTAGCGCCTCGAAGTTCACGTCTTCCCACTTCAAGCCAAGCAACTCGCCCACCCTCAGACCGCTCGATGCATCGAGCAAAACCGCTGTCCGGCAGGGTTCTTTCAGATGCGAAAGAAATGCCTTGATCTGCACGATGGTCAAAATGAGCGGAATCTTTCTGCGTTTCGCACTCTGCCGAACGTGAGTAATGGGATTGCGTGTTGCCCATTCCCAACGAATGGCGTGGCTGTACAGGGCGCTCATGATGTTCCTGATCTTCGCCTTGCTGCCGGGTGCTAACGAAAGTGATTTCAGCCATTGCTCGACATGCACCGGTTTCACATCCGGAAGCCGGTACGATCTCCAACGTGGCAGAATCCACTTCTTCAGATAGCCCTCGTACGTGTCTTGCGTGGCATACGCCTTGCGGTTCTCGTCCTCGGCGACATCTTCCGGTAGTTGCGACTTCTTGTAGAAAATGTCTGGCATTTCGTGTTGG
>JBEKJF010000046.1:0-18253 GCA_050011375.1 Candidatus Sulfotelmatobacter sp. | reverse complement strand
TCCAGCGCCGCATTGATCGCCGCGCGGCGGAGATAACTCTCCGGATTCTCCAGCGGTTCAGCACCTCGCCCGCGCCGCAACATTCTCAGAAAAACGGTTTGCAGCACATCTTCCGCGTCCCCGGCGTTACCGGTGATCCGGTAGGCCGTCCGGAAGACAAGGCCGTAGTGCGCGCGGAAAATTGTCCCGAGTTCGTCCGGAATCGCGATTGCTGCTTCCTCTAGTACGCTGAGCAGGTTACGCCTCCTCGACTTCTCTTTCATAGCTAAAGACGCCGGAGGGACCGGTTTATTACACCCGGCGGAAAAAATTCAGGATTGAAACCCAGATGTTTCTGGACGTTCAGCTTGTTTTGTCCAAAAGGAGCGAGCAGAAATTGCATCGACCTGCGGAAAACTGGGTCACTCAGCAAGTTCGTCTCCGAATGAAAGTTTCGATGTTGTGCCTGCCCGCTAGGCACGCAGTCCCGTGCGAACCCAATCGGGCTGCCTGGGCCTCGCGAAGTGACCACGTTTTGCCACAGAATCGCCTGGCGTTCGCCTTTTATGTCCGAATGGACGGCGAATAGAAACCGGACTGATCGCGAAGCTCTTGATGTCGGGTTTTGGTGTGAAATTCTCTGGTCAGGTTTGCTATGTGCAACTTACGGATATGTCGAGGCTTAGCGCGGCAAAACTGTACCGAGGGTTCGAATCCTTCCCGCTCCGCCACGCAGTCTGGGCTGCAGAGAAATGCCGCGCCACTTTCCCCCGAAATATGCGAAATATGCCCATTGTTCGCGATTCCTCGCACATAAACTGGACTCCAGAGAATGGACTGCTCAGCAGCAATGCGGTCAGTATTATGGCTTTTCTCCGGAAGGGCGCGTCCGGTTTCAAAGACTCAATCAGGCGAACACAATGCGACTACAAACCGGTAGTTCGGCGAAAGCGGGTTGACTTTGGGTTCAGTATTGGCCACCTTACAAGGCCTGCACCGAAGCACAACGGGGACATGAACGTTGCTGCTTGTCCACTCCCGCTCGGGTGGGGAAACATGGTGACAGTTATTGGACGACTACGTTGAAAGTTGTGCGGCACACGTTGCACCATCCGGCCTTTACCCGGCGACCTCACGCATGAGCGAGTCGGCCGCGGTAACACCCCGATATTGTGCTTCTTCAAAAATTGAGAACCCGCTGAGATCGGAGTTGGCGAATACAATCCTTCCTCGAGGCTGGGCGAGATTTCGGCGCTCGGCGGAAAAAATGGCTCCTACTTTGGGCCGGGCCATGGCGTGCCCCATGCGCATGATGTCGATTCGCGAAACGCAACTGCGGATATCCGGATGCACGCGTTCGAGATCATGGAGAATCGCATCCTTCCAGTAGCTCCAATCACGGTTCAATAGCAGTTGTCGGTTGGCCGAGGATATTCCTTCCGACAATGCCCAGTAGAAGGTCCAGACAGTTCTGTCGACGTGAGAGCGTAGACTCTGGTGAGTCGCATCCACATAGCCCAGCGTGGGCGAATCCATGAAGACGTTATCCCAGGTAGGGTCAGTACCGTAAGAATCAGGGAGATGTTCAAGCGTGAGATTTGCTGTCAACCAAGGCGAGTATTCAAAATCGTGTAGAGGAGCCATGCCTTCGAGCAAATACGGCGCCATGAATGTGGGTGCCGCAAAAACTATGAATTCGGCCTGATATTCAGTATCGCCCGCCAGGACACTGAAACCTTTTCCGCGTTTCAGGATTCTGTGCACCATGCGATCTGTGTGTACATAGCTTCCGAGTCGTTCCAACAGTCGGCGGACAATCCAACCGTTTCCTTCGGGCCAAGTTAATGGCCCCTTTTCCTCTGGCTCGCGGGATGCGAAGTATTGGATGCCAGCCCAGGCGGACGTATCGCCGGTAGTTGCGCCGTAATCGTCGCGGCAACAATAATTCATATACCAATTCAGAAGGCTAGAAGTCATGCCCTGCGAGCGGAGCCAGTCGGCAAAAGAAATCCGGTCCAGATCCGCTGTGCTATCTGACAACCCCAGTTCCATGGGCACGGTAAACTTACCGGTGGCACGGAACTTTTGGATTTGGTCTTCGAGCCTTCGGAATTGATCTCGGTCGGCTGCCGTTAATCCAATCGCCGGCTCAATTCCGTCCTGCCACCTTCCGTACAGAAATAGCCTTTCCTGCGGCGTGAAGCAAAGATATCGCTCCTCCCACTGTCCGTTCTTAAGCACTCCAAGTTCCTCAAAAAGCTCCCGAACGTAAATCGCCTTTGGACCGGGAACGGGAACGTAGTGTGCCGCCCAGGGATAGGCTGTAACTTCGTTTTCACCCCACCGAGAATTGCCACCCGCTTGGTCATTCATCTCGAGAAGAACGAAATCAGTAAAGCCTTTCTTGTGAAGCCGCCATGCGGCACTGAGGCCGGCGATTCCACCACCTACGATGACTACAGCGCGTTTTACGATTTGTGTGGGTTGAGGAAAGTTGGCGCGATCACGCAGTTGATGACCCAACTGAAATGAATCATTCACGAATGAACCCGCGATGACGCGATCACCCTTGATGGAAAGGCCAATCAGAGCGGCGCTCGCCGATTGCAGAAACTCGCGCCGTGTGGTGCTCAATGACTTACATCCTTCCAGTCTTGATCATAGGCTCGAACTAAAACCTGATCGTTCAACCGGTTTGGGGGCATGGGCAGCGACGACATATCGGGCGGGAATTTAAACAACCCTGGCAAGCCGTCGACACTAACAAACCGAAGGCCATCGGGCAGCGAGGTCGGGAGCTCATAATCGCGGAAAGCGGCGATTACGAATCCCCACTCCCCGAAGGATGGAACATAAACGTGGTAAGGGTAGGTTCGCAGTCCCGCCTGCTTTAGTGTCTGAGCGATGCACCAATACG
Organism: Candidatus Sulfotelmatobacter sp.; assembly: GCA_050011375.1. Classification (GTDB taxonomy): domain Bacteria; phylum Acidobacteriota; class Terriglobia; order Terriglobales; family Acidobacteriaceae; genus Sulfotelmatobacter. The sequence continues at coordinate 15,357 of JBEKJF010000046.1, read as the reverse complement.
AATCGCGCGCAAACATGGGCGAGGTACTCTGCACCACCATCAGACCTTGAGCACTCAAGTGACGCGCAGCGGCTTTGTAAAAAGCTGTCGTGTAAAGCTTTCCCAGCGAATAGTTCGTTGGGTCAGGAAAATCGATGACGATGAAATCGAAGCTATCAGTGTTCGAATCTACCCATGGAAACGCGTCGGCGTTAATGATGTGGACCTTTGGCGACAAGAAAGACTTCTTGTTTAACGCGGTCAGCATCGGATGTGTGGAGAATAGCCGGGTCATCTCCGGATCGAGGTCGACTAACGTGATGCTGTCGATCTGCGGATACTTGAGAATCTCGCGAACCGCCAAACCATCGCCGCCACCTAGCACCAGCACGTGGCGTGGTGCAGGGATTGCGGACAAACCCGGATGCACAAGCGCTTCATGATAGCGGTATTCGTCGCGTGAGCTAAACTGCAAATGGCTGCTGAGGAACAGTCGGATGTCATCCTTGAAACGCGTTAAAACGATGTGCTGATATCGAGTGTCGCGAGCGAAGATAATCTCATCCGCATAAATGTTGTCTTCCGCCGCAATCGTGATGCGCTTGGCCTGCGCCAATCCGATTCCCAGTCCGCACATCACGACGACGCAGATGATTCGCAGAGCGCGGGCCGATGCAAGTTGTTTCGCAAACAGGAAAGTGCTCCACAACGCGACTCCTACATTGATGATCCCGAACAGCATCGCGGAGCGGACAAGCCCGAGATATGGGACAAGAAGTATCGGAAACAGAAGCGATGCTCCCAGCGCACCGAGATAGTCGAACGTCAAAACGTGCGCCACAACGTCGCGAAAATGATAACGGTCGCGAATAATGCGCATCAGCAGCGGGATTTCAAGACCGACGAGAACTCCAATTACGATTACCAGTGCGTACATTAGAAGCTGAAAGCCCTGAGTGTAGGCGAAGGCTAGAAACAGCAGGGCTGACGAAAAACCTCCTACCACGCCAAGCAGCAATTCGATCCACACAAAGCGGTACGCGAGGCCACGATCGATGTAGCGCGACAGGGCGCTACCGATTCCCATCGCGAACAGGTAACAGCCAATAATCGTGGAGAACTGAAGAACGCTGTCGCCCAGCAGGTAGCTGGCGAGCGTTCCAGCGATGAGCTCATAGATGAGCCCGCACGCCGCAATCAGCAGCACCGTGATGAAGAGCAGGATTCCCAAGGTCTAATGAACTGCCGATGCGATGATGATGCAAATTCCGATGGACATTGTCCCAAGCAGGATCGCAAGGGCAGTGTTGTGCTCCTGAACAATTTCTTTCCAGAGGTTGTAGGGCGTTACCTTGTCGATGATAAGAAATGCTCCGGCAAAAACCACAATGCCGATCGCTGCGTAAACGATTGCGTTCACGACGTTGCTAATCTGTATGCCCATTACTTGCCTCCTGTGTAGTGATGGTAGCTGCTATAGACCGAGCGATAAGAACCGGGGTTGTCGCGAACCGACTTGGGGACGTTCTTTACTTCGTCGACAGAGTCCAGACTCCATCCGCGATATTCTGCCACCGCCAGGCTGCTAAGAACAATCGCACTATAGAATACAAACAAATTCCTGATCATGATCCGTCTCTCCCTCCTGAGATATTGCCGAGTGTAATAGGCCGATCGGGGTTGTCATCATCGTCGTCATCATCTGATGTTGCAGGTGCATAGTCACTTTCTGCCCATCGCAAATGTTCAAAGCTCATGGATCGCCAGGTAATGAGTCCCGCAGGCAGCAGCAAAGCGAGAAGCGCGATTCCAAAGAAGCTCATCTGCGGCACGTCGCGCTTGGCTGAGATAGTGTACGAAACGATTCCACCGCGACTGTCAGATTCCGGTTCGACGCGGAGATAGTAGTTCCCTGGCGGCACGCTGGGTATTGTCACCGTGTCGTCCTGCTTCCCCTCAGTCCAGCGCCCATCCTCGTCGTAGCCGTAGTAGTAGCTTAGCTCCCGGCCGAAATCGTATGCCTTTCCCGTGTCCTGGTTAATGAGTGCGCAGTTCAGATAGATCCAACTGTTAGTGATGTTAGTGGTTGTGCTCAGTTCGAGATCAGAGGTGTGTCCCTTAAGCTCAAAAACCTCTGTCACAAACGATGCTTCCCCCCGCGCGTTCGGGTCGAATTTGTAGTCTCCGGTGAATACTTGTTCGTTGCGCGCGAGAGCAGAAAATGCAACCAGCATCACGATAAGAACGACTACGATACCGGCGAAGGCAAGCCATATTGCTTTGGTATCCGCGCGGAGAGGGGATGGCTGGTTTTCGTAAACTCCGACACGCAGCGGCGGATCACCCGCCAATGCAAAAGCCTTCCAGATATCACGGCCCGGAACGTATTCTCCCATCGACCACGTAATTTCTTTTCCGCTGCGTTCACTTGAAATCACACGAGGAGGGGAAACGTAATCCGAGACGTCACAGGATTCGCCCACTCTGACCTGCCAGGGAAACTCTCCGAGTACGAAGCTCGTCCCGGCTGCGGCGGTCTGGAAATGCCGGTAGGTCTCTCCGAGGTAACTGACCGTCGGGGGGCTGACAGCATCATTTACGATCGGCAAGGAGCGCAAGATAGCGGTGTCATTCCAATGTCCGTTGTACTCGGTGAGATAGCGAAAGCCCTTGTACGGGTTAAACAGAACGTATTCGTGCCAACTGTACGAGATACCTTCGACGTGAATTGTGCGGCGTTGGAAGCCGATCACTTCGTAGGCAGTTCCGCGAATCGCTCCCCGCGTACCCAGCGGGATAAGTGGCGGATCTTCGTTAGTAGCGGCTTTGAATTTCTGAAGAATTGTCAGCCGAGGATCCTGCGCATCCAGAATGGAATGGCAGTGATCGCACACAATCGTGACTGCCTGTGCGAAAGATCGAAGCGTGAGCGCCGCACCGCACCCCGGACAGTTCAATGACTTTACTTGAGGCTTTCCGGGAGGGTTGGGGCCGCTTGTGCTCATGACCATCCTTCGAACGTCCGCAAATTCTTCAGCCCCAACTGATCGAAGTCAACCGACTCTCCGAGGTACAACGCTGGTGAATCATCGCCGTAGTCGATAGTGGCGAATTTGTCCCCTTCCGACATCAAGTCGACAAATACGACATCTCGCTTGTCCCAGTATTGAAACGGCAACTCTCCTTCGACCCCGCGGTAATGTGCTTTCGTGATCGTGGTCACGGTGTAAGAAGTGTTGTCCCACGTATAGTGCTGACCGACTTTGCATTCAGCCGGCAATTTTCGGCCCGGCGCGGCGAATGTCACAACGTAGTCATCCTGAGCATCAGAGAGCCAAGCACTGCCGTTGTTCAGCACAAGATGCCATTCATTCCACGTTCCCAGATCGTACTCGTAAATAATCCGTCCAACGGCTACGAAGGCTTGCCGATTGTAAATTCCTTCTGTACCGATCTGGATTGGAGAGCTGTTTGGCGGCAGATCCGCAACTTGGCCGACCTTCTTCAAGTCGATGTCCGTACGGACAAGAATGGATTTGCAGTATTCGCAGACAGTCTGGACACTACTCGACCAACGAAAAACAATCTTCGCCCCGCAGTTCGGACAATTCGCGACCGGCTGAGTCATCCGCTGTGGCTCCTCCGCAACAGGTCGCTGGAATCGACCACGGATTCCAAGCCGAACCCATCGGTTGGGCTATAGGGCCGAATCACCGTTCGAACGGTAACCGAGGTTGCGCCAAACATGGCTGCAATCGAGCTTTCAAAATCCCACTCTTCTCGAGGAACGCAACAAAAGAGGTTCAGACAAAGGGAGCCGAACTCAGGAAATGTATGACAAGCCAGGTGAGACTCTGCCAGCAGACAAAGGCCCGTGATGCCGCCTGCATTGGGGAACTGGTGCCATTGTGTTTCTGCAACCGGCCGGAGTCTTAGCTCGGCGATGATGCGGTCGAAAAGTTCACGCAAGAGAGCAGGATTCCGCAGAGATTCAGCGGCACATCCATGTGCATCAACCACCCACTCGATTCCATTCATAAATGTCGAATGCAGCTACTGTTGTGCGTGTCCGCACTCTGGACAGAACTTGCTGACCTTCAGAATCGGCTTGCCACAGTTGAGGCAAAACTTTGTTTCGCTGCTCGCTGTGGGATTGCCCGCCGCTGGAGAGGCCGATTCTCCGCTCGCGGAGGTGGTTTTCTTAAGCGCATCCATCATGGCCTGCCCCATCGCAATGCCCGCTCCCAGGCCAGTCCCTACTCCGGCAGCACCTCCGCCTTCGTTAGCCGCCGCAATCGGTATCGACTGCGCCACTTCGTATTGCGTGTAGCGTCCCATGTCGCCAACCATATTCATACTGATGCGCTGATCGAAAACCTTCTGAAGTTCATCCGGCAGCGACAGGTTCTCGACCACAAAGCTATCCAGCAGCAGACCCAGATCCGCGAATCCCGGCCTAAGCTGTGCGGCAATCTTGTCGGAGAGTGCGACTTGATTTGCGGCCATATCCAGGAAGGGAAGATCGCTGCTCGCGAAAGTGTCGGTGATGCGACCGACAATCGTATTCAACAATTGGCCATCCAGATCCTCGACCCGATACATGTCGCGCGTGCCGCTCACCTTCGTATAAAACACTTTGGGATCTTTGATGTGATAGGTGAAGATTCCAAAGGCGCGTAGTCGAACTGCTCCGAATTCCTTGTCGCGAATTGTGATGGGGTTGGACGTTCCCCAATGCTGGTTGGTCTGAAGGCGTGTCGAAAAGAAGTACACGTCCGACTTGAACGGAGACTGGAATGCCTTATCCCAGTTTTGTAAATAGGTAAGGATGGGCAACGTATGCGTGTTTAGAGTGTACAAGCCTGGCGCGAAGGCATCCGCGACCTTGCCTTCATTCACGAATAGCGCCATCTGCGAGTCCCGGACTGTCAGCTTCCCACCATTTTGAATCTCACGGTCTTGCATGGGATAGCGATAAGCCAGGATGCCATCTTCTGGCTCAACCCAATCGATGACGTCAATGAACTGTTTGGAAATAAAGTCTCGAAGGCTCATGGGTGCGCTCGTTTCGCGGACCTAAGTATGTTGCAAGGATTCGCTGAGAGGGGATGCTAAGGGCTGTCTTGTCCCCTGTCAACACGCGCAGTTTGCAGACTGCGCAAACGATATTGCGGATTGCGTGGGGCCGACGGAGCCAAGCGCGAAGACCGTCTATTTGGCATGGTCAGCCCATTTCCTAAGAAATACGCGAAACATGCCCGTAGTTCGCGATTATTCACAGACAAACCGGACTGCAGAGAACGGACTGCTCTACGGTGAAGAGCGTCACTGTCCCGGCTTTTCTCTGGATGGCACAGACGCAGTCCGGTTTTAAGGAGAGCGTGAGGCGAAAGCAATGCGATCAAAAACAGAAGGCGCGTTCTCGATGCATCAGCGTTCCGCCGTCGAAGATGGGCTGCGTGACGCTGGCGCCTATGTCGCGAAAGCCGTTGCCAGCTGAGAATATGTTGCCGAAGGCAAGGGCCATGCTGCCGATGTCACCGGTCAGGTTAAAGCTCGATACAGATCGGCGATTTTCTTGCCAGGCAATTTTAACGTCTCGTGGCCATCTACCTCGCGAAGTGGCAGAAGAGAAATACTCGCGACACCTCCTCCGCGTCATACGGAAACTCAAATGTGACGGGCACGTCTCCGACGATGCGAGGCACGTTGATTTTATATTCCCCGATGTACAAGTTAGAGCAGCCTTCGCTCGCAGCACAAGCCACCTCAATGCGATCATGACGGCGGCCAGCTTCGCATTCCGGTTTGAGCAGCAACCCCACTTCGTAAGAATCGCGCGGCTTGCGTTCGAGGCAGGCGCATTCCCCAACCTCGCAGCAGTCGTGGCGGGGCTGACTGGCCTCGAACAACAACGTCATGCCGTCGATCCGGACTTCCGGGCATCCCGGAACGTAGGGGAACATCCGGCGGGTCAGGCGCAGATTCAGCTGTTTATGGCGCTTCTCTTGTGAATTGGCCATGCGCAGCAGTTCCCAGGAGTCGGGGAAATCATGGCGCACATCGAAGAAGCACCAGCCCTCGCCAGGCAGGTGCTTGCGGGCGTTTTCGTTGGCGGCACGCCGCAGCATTGGCCCGCCTTCGCGGGCGGTATGGTAGAAACACAGAATCGCGTCAGCCACGGTATTGGGATCGTGATAGTTGTTGTCGATGGGCGCCTCGATACGCATGCGGCAAACCACGCCACGGTATTCAAACGGGAGGTAGCGCTCGTCGTGGAAGTTCATTTCGAACATTCCGGAATCGTTCTTGCCGGTGGAAGTCGCGATGGCTTCGCGCGCGTCGTATTCACGAACGGCGCGGGGATCGCAAGGACAGAGCTCATATTCACTGAGATGTCGGCGGTCGCAGCAACAGCGATGAACTGGAGGATCGAGACGGGGGTCGATTCGCGTCACGCTGCTCAGCAGGGTGAGACGGCAATTCACGTTGTTGAACGGGCCCGTCGTACAGGGCATCGTCATGGTGACGCAGCGAATGCGGCGCATGTACATGCCGGGGTAATCCTGATCGAACATCCATTCGGGAATGTCGACTTCGCAGTAACCGGTGGTGCGCAGGCGTAGATACTCGAGTGGGAAGTGTTCGCGGAGGGAGATGTGCTTGGTCAGTTCATACTCGCGCGTGTTTTCATCGAAGTAAGCTTTTTCCATGTGACGCAGAGCAACGTCGAGGCGCTCGCCTGCGAGTAAGCCCTCCTGCAGCGAATTCCACGCGCACTCGGGGATGAATTTTCTGGTTGTGTGTCCGCGCTCCAGGTTGAAGGCACGCTGCGCCTGACAGGCGCGGCGGTACGCCAACTCGAACATGCGGCGGTGCAGATCGAGGGTTTCCTTTTGCAGATAGAGATAGAGATCGTGCGCGGTGAACTTATCGCGCAGGAAGTTCAACACCTGAGTGGAGTGCTCGCTTTGGCGTTGTTGAATGTTCAAGTCCTGCATGGCCACATCGCGGCGGCGCTGCGCGCCCAGAATCTGCAACTCGTTCTGTTCGATTTCGATGGTGAGAACTGCCACCTGGTGGTTCCATTCGTCAAGGCGCCGCTGCCATCCGGCTTCGGTGAGTTCCAGGCCGGCGGTGGAACCGGCGATCGCCGAGAGGCCGTTCATCACCCGGGCGGCAATGCTAAAAACTTCTGACAGCGGTCCGCCGATGGGGAGTTGCACGTACAAAAGCGGCGAGCCGCCAAAGCCAGCGGCGCCTGAAAAGGTATTGGGCCCGATGGCCATTCCGCCGGCAATTCCTTCGAGCGCATCACCCGCGGCACGCAGGACGGTGGAAGCAACAGTGAGGTCCTGGTAGCCAATCTCGTCGCCGTTCAGGCCGTTCTGAATCAGCTGCGTGTAATAGGAGAAATTGGTTTGGCTGACCGCCTTGGTTTTTTGCAGCGCTTCGACCTGCCAGTCGGCATCGCGCCATTGATCCTGGCGCGCCGCCAATTGAAGATCGAGAATCTCGCGCTCCTGCACGGCGTGGAGCGAGGCAAGGTATTCCGCATCGCCCTTCTCGAACGCAGAGAGTAACTCGGCCCCCAGTTCGCGAACCTTGGCGGCATACTCCTCAGCCTTTTGTATCAGGAAGGTGAAGCGGTAGGGGCTATGCAGATGGCACCAATCGTTTTCGTCGCAACAGCAGTCGTCGCCGGTGCGCCAGCCTTCGCGCAGAGGGCTGTTTCCGAAGTAGGGCATGTCGCAGCGCGGATGGCCGTTGCGCAAACGAAAAGCGTTGGCACAATTGCGAATCAGATTCAACCGGTCGCGGGTGATGTCGTAAAGATCCATCAGCCGCGGATTCAGCGGGGCATAGTCCGGAACGTAACTGGCCACGGTCTGCGACGTAGCTGTCTCGGGAAGGAGAATGGATATTGGCCGCTTGCCCAGGATGAGTTCCATTGTGTCAAAGAGCAGGCGCGCCTTCTGGAAATGCTCGGGAGAATTGCCGCGCATCTCAGCCTCGCCCCATTCTTTGAGGGTTTCCAGGAACTCGAGGACGATGGCACGATTCTTGCCCTGACCAACGTTGATGTTGGTGCTGTCGCAACAAGCGCCGGTTGAGGTTCCTCCGTTTTCCGTTGTGGTGGAGCGATGGTTTTTCTGGCATTCGATCCAGGTGCAATCGCTGGTGAGGGGATTGAAGGCCAACTCATACCATCTGAGCGCGGCTTCAAAGCTGCAGTTCGCGCGTAAGGCGCGGGCCACTGTGTTGGCGGGGCTGAAGAACGAAAGCGGCAACAGGTGGGTGCCTGGAGCGACGTAGACGAAATATGGATAGGCAGGAAGTCCGCCGAGAAAAGTTGGAGGAGTGGGCGGTGCCATGACCTGCGGGAGCACGACCGCACAATCGGGGGCAAGATCGTAGCGAAAACCGGGAGCGGAAGTGTCGCCCAAGATCGGTGGCGGAGACGGAGGCGGCGCGGGATTCGTCACCGAGAACATCAGAGAGTCGCCGGTTCTGCCCAGAAACGTTAGATCGTTACTGGTATTGGGTGCGACGGGCACACCAAACGACGACGTGCGAGGCTGCTGAAACTCGCCATTGTGTACTCGGACCCAACCCAGCCTCACCATGGGACTCGAATTCCACAGCAACATCTGCGGCAACTGAGTGGGATCCTGCCATCCCGATTGCTGGTCGCTCTGGCTGTAAAAATCGTCCTGGAAACCGTATTGATAATCGTCGGGATTCGTAGCCGATCCGCTTGAACTATTCTGCTGCGGGTTGCTGGGCTCGACGTAGTATTGGCAAGGAATCAGCCAGAAATAATATTCGTCGACCAGGGGACAGTGTTTGCAGCCGCACTCCTTGCAGCAGGCGCCGGTGGGATTGCCAAGGCATTTGCAGTCGGCGCTGGCGGGAGGAACTCCGGCCGCGGCGATACGGTAAAACGTCTGCCCCATTCCGATGGCCGATTCCATCCAGAAAGGCAGCGATGTTGTTGAGCTTGAGGTGGGTGCCGGCGGCAGGGTAGTTTGCACGGCGGCGAGCCAGGTTGGCCGGGCGGCACGCTCCTCGGTGGCCAGCAGATTAAAACCCTCGCGCTCTTGCGAGAGCAATAAGATTTCATCCGGCTCGATTTTCTGCAGCAGCTCGACGGGATGATGAGCGGGTGGACGCGAATCCGGCCACCAGTCCATGCCGCCTGGGGCGGCGATGGAAAGGGCATTGCGGCCCAGCTGTGTTTCCAACATGCGAAATGCCTCCACCTGGCGTGCTTTGCCGAGTTCTTCCCACTCGATGAAATTCTCCCGGTACAGGTGGCGGCGCTTGCAGGCTTGCCAAACACGGAACGAAGCGAAATGGCGATCCCACATCTGGGCAAAATCGCAAGTCACGGGCCAGCCGAGTTCCAGGCCCAGGCGGGCGCGCCGGATAAAGTTCTGCACGGCAGTGATCGCTTCTTCAATCCGACTGGCCTTCTCGCAAATGCCGGCTTCGACGTCGAGCAGAAGAAGATCGCTGAGGTCGCGTGCAACCTGAGCATATTGTCCGGTGGTCCAGGGCAGGGCAACACGATCATCTGCGCACAGATAGCAGATCAGGGCGCGGCGACCGCGCTCGCGCAACCCGTCATTGAGTTTACGGATTTCTTCATAGCGGCGAGGATGGTCATAGTTGAAGCAGCGGTCGCATAGGAACGTGGAGAGATTGGCATTGCCGGTAACTCCCTGCGTGTCCACGATGCCACTGGGATCGTCGGATGCCCAAAGATCGGGCCGTGCGAGGGCGACATCCTTGTCGCTCGAACCTTGAAGAATGATGCGAGCCAGGCGCTCGGAGTGCCACACGCGGACCACCCACGGATCGGAGGTGAGGTCGCTGCTGGAGACCTGGTAAGGCGCATTCCACTGATCCAGGAAGTAGCGCAAGTCGATAGGCCAGTCGCGTTTTCTGGCGCCCATGTGGCGAAGAAGGTCGGCAGGGTTGGTGGGATTGTGCAGCTGCGCGTCCTCGAACAGTTCCCAAAGATCGGATTGATGTTCGGCCCACACCTGATTGCGCGCGATCTCGTAGTCGAAGCGGCGCTCAAACCAGTCGAACATGGCCTGGGTTCGCTGGGTGGAAGGCTGCACGCGCGAATCCTGCGCAGCCGTAGGTGGGTCGTAGTTATCGACCAGAGGCAGGAAGTTAAAGTCGAAATACGCGGCATGCTGCAGGTAGAAGCTGCCGCTCAAATAGTAGGCCTGTCCCTCAAAGTTTTTAGGCTGCGCGAGCATGAATCCAAGCTCAGACTGGCCATCGGCGCGGCGCTTGGAGGAAAGTGGAAAGCGATGAACGAACAACAGCGCTTTGAATGCTCTTTGGTAGGTGCGGCGAATATCGCGCAGAGTTGTGCTGTAGAAGCCCTTCAGGAAATTCATGGCCCCCGGAGCGAGGCCGCTGATTCCGTAACTGAGATCCTGATATCCCGACCCTTCATCCTTATAGAACAGCTTTTTTGAAATGCGGAAAAGACGGCTGTGCGGAATTTCGATCATCCGGTCGTGACTGTCCGGTCCCTTGTACTTGAGTTGAAACCCGGTGTGCATGCGGTGCTCGTCGGGTGTGGAAAATGGCGGAGCGGGCTCGCTGAAATCGACGGTAATTTCGTATGCGCCCGCTTTGAGGTGCGGGAACGGCACGGTTGGCCCGGTTTGTCCCGGCCAGTTGTGGTTGAGGAGAAGCCGCGTTTTGCCGTCGCGGGTAACGGTGACGCGCCACTGGCTCTTCTCGGCGGCTTCCACGTTCGGTCGTTCGTCTTCGGGCGTAGGAGCGCCCGCGGCAAACTCGTAGACGCCATCGTGATCCACAAGCAGTGCGCCCGACCAACGCACAGCGAAGCCTTCACCGCCGCCGAGCCAGGCGCCGCTGACGAGACTGGTGGCGATGCCGTTCAGAATGCCGGCGTTCGCCTGTTGCGCTGGCGTAAGTGTGAGACCTAACGACGGAACGATCGTCGGCAGTGGGCAATTCATGCGGTCCGATTCGCGGCCGAAGCCACCGAGTGGGCCCGAGAGGTCGCGCCAGATCACGCTGCCTCCCGCCGGCGTAATCTCGCGGAGCAGACCAGTACCGATCAAACCAAGCAGGGCTGCGAACGCGCCTCCGTCGGGTCCGGGCCACGGTATGGTCGGAGGCATGCCGGTGTCGTTCTGCCAATCTCCGGGATTGTTTTCATCCGCATAAAGCTCGCGCAAAATGACAAAAGCGTCGCCTACTCCTTCGGGATGATGCTGGTGGGTAGCGGAATCCACATGGGCGGCGAGGTGCTCCGCCAGGATTTTGCAACGCGCGTGGCACAGGGCAAATTCCCGCTGGAAATAATTCCAGCGCTCAGGCTCGTCCGGTTGCTGAATCAGGTGCGCCTGGGCCTCGGCGAAGTCTACGAACAGAAATGCAAATGACGCCAGCGCGGCTCGAGGCTGGAAATACAAATCCTGAACGGCAGTTTGTTCATTCGCGTTCAGTTGCTGCAACCGCTGCAACTGCTCGATCACCGCTTTATCGGTCAATGGCAGTTGGATGAATAATACGCCGCCGGAAGTGGAGTCATATTGGAATGGGCCTGTAGCTGGCGTGCTCCACATCGCGGGCGTGGTCTGAGCGGCAGGCAGGCTGGAGGAGTAGCGGCGCTGTTGAGCGGTGACCTGATATCCAGCGGACTGCACGGCGACCGGAAAAAAATGCTGGCCGAGATTTAGTACGGCGGAAGCCGTATAACCGAATTCTTCCCGCAGTGAAGTTTCGATACGGTTCCAGGACCAGTGATGCACATCTTCGTCGGAGACGCGCGCTTCCAGCAGCTTATGTCGCAGCTTCCAGAGGGAATGTTGGTGTTCGTCGTCGGGCAGATTGAGGGGAAACTCGACGGCATCATCGCTTCCTTGCAGCGGAAACAGATTAGCGTTCTCGGCCTGAGCGCCGGTGGTGAAAAGGTAGAAAAACTCGTCGCTGTGAAAGCGCGAGGCATAAATCTTGGCCAGAACTTCCGCAAAGCGCAGAGTGCACGTTGGAAGTGCGTTCCAACTGGCGGTGGTTGAGGTGGGATCGAATCCGGCGAGAACTGAAAGTGCATCCAGGTTCGAGGCCAGCATCTGCACAAACTCTGCCGGTCGATGATCGCACTTGTGGCGGCACTGGGCGTGACGTTCCACGCCCTCGCACAGTTGCCGGATCGCCCACGGATACTGCGCGGCGCTGGAGCCCACCCACAGCGCCAGAATCTGCGTGCGATCGGCGTCGATTGCGCCAGCGGCCGGTTTGTCGGCGGGGTTCACCAAAGGCAGACGGAACTGGTCGCGCAGCATCTGAAACGCCGCCAATTGCCGGATGAACTCGGGATTGATAACTCCGCCGATGAACAGCTGCAGAACATCACAAATGTCGCGCAGTTGGGAGAAGGTGTAGTTCGCGTTGCAAACATCTTTCAGCTTGCGCCACAAGCGAATGAAAACTGCGAGCTGGCCGAGTGTGTTGCCTTCTCCCGCCACCGGCGCTGGGGTTGGTGGGTTGGTTGCGCCCGGTGCTGCTGCAGGTTGTGTTCCCGACGGATTCTGCGGCTGGTTAGGATCGCTCGGCTGGGTTTGCTGATTGGGGAACTGGAGCCAATGCTGTTCCAGACAACACGGCTCGCAATCGGGAAATTTCCCGTCCTCTGCGCCTCCATCGTTGAATGTCACGAATTGCGATTTCCAGAGTTCGAGAAACTCGCAATAGGTGAGGCAGGCCTGCTGCAGGAATTGCGACAGTTGAAATCCAGTCTGCTGCTCGGAGTTGTCCCCCGCAGCGGCTGGGGTAAATCCCAACAACTGCGCTGGCTGTGGTGCTGCAGGCTTTCTCGCATCCGGATTATTAGCCCACGCTGACCCGCATGCTTGCGGCAAAACTCCTCCAAACACCACCTGGAATTCGTCGGGGGTAATGCCGAGATATTCAATGGCGATATCGAGTCGCACGGGATAGCGCCATAGGTAGCTCTCGAACTCCGTAGGCGGACTATTCGGAGCCAGCACGAACTCCGTGATGCACTTGCGGAAGGTACGCATCACTTCGAAACGGCAGGTGGAAAGATGGCGTAAGTAAGTGCGGCTGACGTCTGCTGCCTGCGAATAAGGAAGGCAGCATGCGGAAGGATCCGATTCCAGAATTGTCCAGACAGCCGGCTCGACGTTCTGATTGCTTTCCATCGGATTGGTCGAGACGGCTGGCGTACCGGGAGTGGAATACTCCGGCAAGGCGCTGAACAGCTCCTTCGGATCGTGGCACGCAGAATCAGTCTTTTGTTCCGGTGGGCAGCCCTCATGGCACAATTCGTATCCTGCGACAGCGTCGGAGGAAGTGTTGTAAACCGTTCCGTTGTCGGTGACCGTGCTGGTCGAGGCCATAAACTCCAGGCACTCGTTCACGAGATCGATCATCGGGAGGGGAGTTTCAAGATTTGCGCAGCTGGCGGCCAGTTGACCCAACGGACCACGGCGTTGCGCGATCACCGTGCCCAGGGTGGTTGACCCGGTGGCGGTTGGATTGGCGCAAGTGGCATTGGGTGAGACTTGCAGCATCTCGTGCAGATACTCGATCGGTCCCAACGGAGAGCGGCATGGAGCAGGAATGCAGTTGATGAGGGATCCATCGGGGTTGATCGGTGTGAAGGTTCCGGTGGAGGGCAAAGTGGGAGTGTTGGGGCTGATGCCCTGCGCCGCGGTGAAAATCTGTGAGGCATATTGATAGGCCACGGTGCCCGTCAGAGCAGTCTGAAAGTCTGCGCTGATGAACTCCGTCACGTCCGCTGAAGATTTGAATCCGCGCGCGTACAGGGCTTCAGCAATTGAAAACTGAAGATTGGCTGTAACGCCCGGCAGCGCCTGCTGAATCAGTTGGCAGAGAGCGTCGAGAGTCAGGATTGCGGTGACCACCCAGTTTTGTATGCAAGTATCGTTCGAGAAAAGGGTGGCCGCAGCGTTTTGCAGCAATGTTGGATTAATGGCGGCGGGCTTCTCAGACCCCAGCACGTAAGTCGGGCCCGGATAACTGTTGAAACAGTTAGTAAGCCAGTCGGTGGACGGCCCCTGCAGAAGATTCAAACCATTGGCCGATCCGGTGGTGGCGTAATTAGTGGTAAAGGTGATGGTGGTACCGGCGGGAACGTCCCCGGTCAACGCCGGTTTTATGGTGACCTGTTTGCTCGTTGGTGCTGGCGTAGTAACTTCGGTGCCGGAGGCGATGGTTGTGATGCCGCTGATGGCCCCGCTGACTGACATCCCAGTCACAATACCGGTCGTTGACACGAACGTCAGAACCGTGCCTCCGAATCCGTCGCTCGGCTTGGCGTCAAGCTGAGTTACCAGAAAAATTGTGCTGGCTACGTTGGCATCGGTGACCGCGAAGAACTTTTGCAGGTAGGCGAGAAAGTTGGAAATTTGCGCGGCGAGGTTTCCCGGCTGAGTGAATGGAGGGAGCCAGGTCGGTTGTGCGGTGAAGAAAGCCTTCCACTGCGCGTTGGTGATGGTAACGAGAACGCCCACAGACGTTATTGCCGGTGTTCCCACCAGCCAGTTAGCTGGTGTAATGATCTCGCTGGCCAGGGTCGGATTTGGGAGCGCGGGAATCTTGTAGCCTTGCGTCAACGCGCACAGCACAAGTTCGAGATAGGCTGCGGGCTGGGAGGTCAGTTCCGTCGTCCAAAAACCCAGTTCGTCGATCGGCTGATAGGTCTGGGTGCTGGGTGAAGCGTCGGTGCTGGCGAACTTCAGCCAGTCCGCCACGATATTCTGGATTGTGACATCCAGCGACAGTGTGGGCGCCGACGAACCCGAGGGAACATTCAGGACTTGCATGCGGCGTGCGGCCTGCGCTGCGTTAATCGCCGGCATGGCGGAAGTGACAAAGGCTTCCGCGTCCGTGATTGTGCCGGCGTTGAATGCTGCGGTGAGTTCTGCCAGCATTTGCGGCAGGCCCTCGCTAAGGGCCAGCGTGTATCTTTGTGGCGCCAGCATCGAGGTGGGCATGTTCGCGCCAAGGGCGTAGAAGTATGCCGCAGGCACGCCAAAGTTCGAGATCGCGGTGCCCACGCCTTGCAGAATCACTTCCACGTCAGGGCTGCCCGTCTCCCCAGGGTTGGTGGGAAACTCTAAATAGACTTTAGTGGCGGCGAGACTCAATTCCTCGCAAGCTACGGCGGCTGCGAGAGAGAAAACAAAGTTCGTCAGACGGTCTGCATTGGCGTCGGGCAAACCGTAATAGCCGGCGAGGTTGGCCTGAAACTGCTGGCGGTTCCCTTCATTCTGATTGGGAGTGGGGCTGCTCCCGCCGGTCATCATCTGTCCAGTGTTCGGTGGGTCAGTG
>JBEKJF010000045.1:0-18442 GCA_050011375.1 Candidatus Sulfotelmatobacter sp. | reverse complement strand
TAAACCTGGCCGCCGCGTTCTAATTCCTGTTCAACCGCGGACTGGATCAGCTTTTCGTCCCAGGCGGCGACCACCGTTTGAATCGCCATGCGATCTTTCGGCGGAGTTTCGATCACGCTCATATCGCGCAGGCCGATCAGCGACATGTGCAGAGTGCGCGGGATGGGCGTTGCCGACATGGTCAGCACGTCCACTTGCTTGCGCATTTGCTTGATGCGCTCTTTGTGGCGAACGCCGAAGCGCTGCTCTTCATCGACGATGAGCAAGCCGAGATCGGAGAATTTAATATCTTTGGAAAGGATGCGGTGCGTGCCGATGAGGACATCGATTTTTCCAGCTTCAGTTTTTTGCAGGATTTCTTTTTGCTGCTTCGCATTGCGAAAGCGGCTGATCATTTCTATCGTGACGGGAAATGGAGCGAAGCGCTGCTTGAACGTTTCAAAGTGCTGGAAGGCGAGAACCGTCGTGGGCGCCAGCACTGCGACCTGTTTGTTGTCGTTGATCGCCTTGAAGGCCGCACGCATGGCGACTTCAGTTTTGCCGTAGCCGACATCGCCGCAGAGCAGGCGATCCATAGGCTGAGAAGATTCCATGTCGCGAATTACATCTTTGATGGCCTGCGCCTGATCTTCGGTTTCGTTGAATTCGAAAGCGTCTTCGAACTCGCGGAACCACTCGTTGGCCGGCGGATACGCGTGTCCGACGGCCATTTTGCGCTCAGCATACAGTTTGAGAAGTTCGTCGGCCATGTCTTTCATGGCCTTGCGGACGCGAGCTTTCGTCTTCGACCAGGATTGCGTGCCGAGATGACTCAGCGCCGGCTTGGCGCCCTCTGAAGAACGATACTTCTGTACAAGATCGAGTCGCGTGAGCGGAACGTAGAGGCGCGCGGCTTCGGCGAACTCGAGCAGCATGAACTCGGCGGGCCCGTCTCCGTGATTAATTTCCTTCAGGCCCTGATATTGGCCGATGCCGTGCTCGACGTGCACGACGTAGTCGCCGACCTGGAGATCGCGGAAGTCAGAGAGGAACGCGGAGACTTTGGATTTCTGACGCTGCGGACGCGATGCGACGGATTCGGATTCGTCAAACAGATCGCGCGCGCCGAAGACTGCGAGATTCGCCTCGGGCAAGAGCACACCATCCGGGACGTAGGCCGTGGCCAGCGTAGTAGTTAGCACTTCGCCCGCGAAGTAACTGGTCTCGTCGGCGTAGCTCTCGCCGCCTCGAGTGCGGCTTCCTAGCTTGAATGAAACGTTGTACTCCGTGAAAACATCGGCAAGGCGCTCGACCTCACCGATGTTGGGCACTGCGAAGAGCACGCTCTTTCCATCGAGGTTGAGCTTCTGCACTTCTTCCAGCATCGCTGGAACCGCGCCGTGAAAACGCGGCGAGGGCTGAGTTAGAAAACTGATTACGTCTTCGTCCAGGCTGCGGGTGATGCCGAGATGCTCAACGTCGGCGCCGGGAAGGCTTGCGGTTTTCTGCCACCAATCGTCGGGCGGCAAGAATAAATCTTCGGGGCGCACCAGGTTGCCGACGCCGCTGCGCTCATGAGCCTCTTCCACGCGGGTCCAGAAGCGGTCGAACTCCTGCTTGAGCTGATCGGTTTCATCGAGCAAAACCGCGGCTCGCGGGATGAGATCGAAAATCGTGCTGTCTGCGCCTGCGACGGGAGAATAAAACTCCCAGCCGGGAAAAACGTTGACACCGCCGGCGCGGACGGCGGCTTCTACGATCTCTTCCGCACCCTCAATTCTTTTGCCGCTGAGGCGCGCATGAATAGCGCCGAGCAGCTGTTCGCTTACAGGCGTTTCGGTGAGCGGAAGCAGCAAAGCCTCGTCAACGGGATTCGACGACCGCTGCGAGGTGGGGTCGAATTTGCGAATGGAATCGGCTTCGTCGCCGAAGAATTCGATGCGCAAGGGGCGATCGGCTTCGGGAGAATAAACATCAAGGATGCCGCCGCGCACTGCATATTGTCCTGGCATTTCGACCACATCGGTTGACTCGTAGCCGACGGTGTTGAGATGAGCGAGCAGGGCCTCGAGATCGAACGACTCGCCGCGGCGGATGGTGCGGGCGAGATCGGCATAATAATCGCTGGAACGCAGGCGAATCGCCGTAGCTGCGACCGCAGACACGACAATCGACGCCGCGCCGGTGGCGATCTTCCATAAGGCGGTCGCGCGTTCTTCCTGGAGTTCGGGGTGCGGCGAGAGATTCTGATACGGAAGCACATCGCGCGCGGGGAGGGAGATGACGGAGTCGGAATTGCACGCGCCGGTGAGTTCGCAGAAGCCGCGAAGAATGGGAACGAAGTCTTCGACGGCGCGGTTGTCGTTGACAACAAAGATCAAAGGTCGTGCCGCGGCACGTTGAAACATCACGAGCAGCAAGGCTTTCGCAGTGGGCGTGAGGCCAGAGACACGAATACGCCCCGTGCCCTCCTTGAGGTGGGAGGCTACACGCGCGAAGGCGGGAAGCTTTTCTACGTCCACGAAGAGTTCGCGGACGAAGGGAAGAAGCATGCAGGATTATTTTAGCAGGGATGAGCAGGTGGAAACGACCTCTTATCAACTCGGCCTACCAACGTTTCGGAGGACGCCGGGAAGTGTGGAACACGCGCAAAATTTCCACGACTCCTCGCCGTACTCGATAAGGGACAAGATAGCGGGTCTTGGGAACCAGCAATTCGCGCGTTCCTGGAATGCGCCCAGGACGACCAATCGCGGGCTGTGTGGCCAGCAGCGCCACCGTATCTGCTATGCGCCGCGCTACTAAGCTCGCAGCCGCAGGGTCGTCGCTCGCGATGTAACTGATTTCTTCGGCGAAATTCTTAAGCGCGGTCTTGAGCCACCTAATGCGTGCGGCCATCCCACTTATCCATTACCGCCTTGACCTCGGCATCGCTCGCAAAATCTCCCGCATCGGCTTCCGCGACTGCCGCTCGAATCTCCTGAATCTGCCACTCATTCATAGCGACGTATTCGCGGATTGCCTCGGCGGCGAGAAACGACTTGCTGCGATTGGTGGCCGCGGACAAACGGTCAAGCCGCTTCTTTATCGCCGACTCCAATCGGATCGTCATCGTTGTAGTCATATGTGTACATTATCGCACAACTTAGAATCGCAACAGAGGACGCGTCAAGCACGTAGGCCCGCCGCTGCCGTTGATGCAGAGTTCGCTGCCGGGAAAGGTGCGCACGTCGAATCCGGCTTGGCGCAGGCGGTCGTTCGTTTTGAGATTTTCTTCGATTGCCAGCAGGCAGTTATTGCCAAGCGCTAGGACGTTGCAGGCTAGGGCGTCGCGCTCGGACGGATCGATTTCGATGAAGCTGAATCTTCGCGACTTAAGCAATTCGACAGTCTCGACTGCTAGAAAGGGCAAATCTACGAGAGCAGTGTGCTCGCCGAGCAGGCTGATCAGCGACATCAAATGCAAGCACGCGGATGGACCGGCGCCGTGGGGCAGCGGTGCGGAAAGAACTTCGATGCCCATGGGCGCCAAAAGATCGCGCATCTGCTGGATCCCTTCTGCGTTGGTGCGATAGCCGCGGCCGATCAGCAGTGCGTTGGCATCGAGCCACACAAGGTCTCCCGCCTCGATCGTGCCGGGAGATGTGATCTCGCCCAGGGTTGGAATCTCGAGCGTCTCGCAGAACGCGGCGTGGAGCGGGCCCTCAGCCACGCGGTTCGGCTTGCCGGGACGCATCACGATTAATCCGCGGTCGGTCGCGAGAGACGCGTCATGGGCGTAGACCGCATCGAGCGAGAGATCGAGCGCTGCAGGCATTTCCACAACCTCTGCGCCTGCTGCGTTCAGCTCGCGGCAGAGTGCTTCATGCTGGGCTTGAGCGGTCGAGAAGTGCGGCGTGTGTTGGAAGCCTAGCTCTCGCCACCGCGCGGCGCGCTCCGGCTGGTTCCAGCCCGCGTTGCGCGGAGAGCACACCATGACACGCTCCAGCGCGCCGACCATCGAGTGTCCGTTGAAGCGCGTCTTAATTGCCGTCTGTGGCATCTGTTCCTAAAACGTTGTGAACCTGCTGAGCCTGATAGGAATCTATATGGGCATTATGGCAAAAGCAATCTGGGAAGGCGCAGTACTCGCAGAGAGCGACAAAACAGTGGAAGTGGAAGGCAACCAATATTTTCCGCCGGAAGCGATCCGCAAAGAATATTTCAAGGCGAGCGAGGCACACACGGTTTGCCCGTGGAAAGGCACGGCGAGCTACTACGACCTTGAAGTCAACGGGAAGCGGAACGCCGGAGCGGCATGGTTTTATCCCGAGCCCAAGCCGGAGGCCAAGCAGATCAAGGGACACGTAGCATTCTGGAAGGGCGTGAAGGTGGAGAAGTAAGCTGCCAATGCTTTACTTTACGTTTAAAATGTAAAGCATGGCACAGGCGACTGTTTCTTCAAGAAATCAAATTGTGATTCCACGCGAAGCCCGGGAGGCGCTGGGCTTAAGAGCTGGCGATAAGGTTTTGGTGGTGGTGCGCGGAAAAAGAGTGCTGGTGCTGCAGAAGCCGGCGTCGCACCGGGTGGCCCTTCGTGGAATAGCCCGGAACATCTACCCGTCGCAACACATTCAGAAGGAACGCGACAGTTGGGAATCTGACGATCGCTGGCCCTAGAACTCCGCATGCGCGCGAAACGCGGGCACCAGCACCGGCCCGCGATCGCGATTGTAGCCGGGGTCAACAATGTGTTGCAGGCCCGGCCCCATATAAATGCCACGCCACACGTGGATCGTGTAGTAGGTCTCCAGAACATTTTCGCGGCCGTACTTCAGCTTGCCATCGCCAAGAAGAAAACCGAGGCCACCATCCGCCAGGTAGGTCTGGTGATCCTTCTTGATGGCATTCGACACGAAAGCGACCCCGGCGAGGTCGTGCTTGCGATGCCACCAGGTGCCGTTTGCACCGATTCCTTCGGCGAATGTTTGATCGACTTCGGTGTAGGCGAAGGATTCGGTCTTGCCGTTGTCCCAACCAAAGCGCGCGAATGCCGTGAGATAGCGAGTGAGATTCTGTTCGAGGTTCACCCCGAATCCGCATTTGCGAGTGACGTGCCAGGCGTGGTCCGTGATTTCTGGAATTGGTGTAAGGCCGGCTTCAAAGTTGGCGATGGCCTGGCGGTAGATGCCCATGTTGGCATAGTTCGTGTAGGCCAATACACGAACCACTCCCGGTTTTTTCGGGATCAGGCCGCGGCGCAACTCGTATTCGAAGTTTTCGGCGTGGACTTGCCACGGCTTCCACACCAGATCAATTCCGTTCGCGATCTTGGGCATCAGCCCCTCGACGAAACGAACGCCCCAGTTGCGGTCTTCGAAGTCCGCAGTGAGACCGACCGTGTAGCCACGAGTGTCGGCGGCATAGTCCCAGGCGCCGTTGTTGTCGATGGTCCAATTCGTGAATTGACGGTGAGTGTCGGAACCCACGGAGTTCAGATCGAGGAAATCCGGAAGCGTGAATTTGCCAAAGCGGATTTCCAGCCGACGGCGCGGCAGTTCGTCGAAGAGAGAAAGATAGCTGCGCTGGTTTTCGACTTTGTCCTTGCTCAGCGCAAACACTTTGTGAATCATGCCGCGGCCCAGATAAGGCTCCTTGCTCAACAGCGGATTGCGCACGATATCGAGATCGGTATTTCCGGCGAGACCGAAACCCTGGCTGAGCGCGGCTCCGCCGGCCTCTTCAATATCGACCAGAATTTCCGTCGAACTGTTGAGCCGCACGCCCGTGTAGAGCGTCATTACGCGGGACGTCGCTTTCTCGTAATTGGGGCCGAGACTGTGAGTGCCGCTGTACGCGGCATCGAACGGGGGATGAGTTTGAAAAATGAAGTTCGCCTGGCCGGAAATCCAGAAACGCGTGTTCTTGAAATGAGGGAACATCACTTCTGGATCGTTATCGGGTGGCGGATCGGGCGCGCTGGCTGTCGCGTCTTGCGGCCCGCTATTAGATTTCGCTGCGGCGGTGGCCTCCGGTTGTTGAGCCGGCGGGGCCTGGCCGGCGGCAGCCGCAGCCCAAAGCGCGAGAAGCAGATAGAGTGCGCTGCTCTTCGCGAATTGGAGTTGCCTTTTCATGCTTGCGGTTTCCACCATTTGCCCGGCGGACTCGCCGATGCCTTGTTGCCGTCGACCGGCTTTACAATTCTCGCTCCTGGTGGTTAACGTAACTATATCAAAGAGAGTTAACTATAGTTAATCTCATGGAAACCTGCAACTCGGTCGATAGGCGAATCTGACCCAACGCCAGACTGGCGACTTTTCCCGCATCGAGCCTACGCAGAACTCATTAAAGGAATATTACAAGGTGAACTCTGCTCTCTGAGAGTCTGAGTAATGCGTTCCCGGACCCGGTCCATCCCAAAGCGGAATTTCTGTTACCTGGGGGCGGTGACGAAGATATTTGCCGGCTTAATGTCGCGATGCACAATGCCCTTCGCGTGTGCCGCGTCGAGCGCATCGGCGATCTGCAACCCCCAATCGACAACCGAGTCGGTTTCCAGCGGCTTGCCTGAGATCTTGTGCTTGAGGGTTTCGCCCTCAAGCCGCTCCATGGCGATAAACCAGACTCCATCGGCTTGATCGATGTCATAAATGGTGCAGATGTTCGGATGATTGAGCGCCGAGGCCGCCCGCGCTTCGCGCCGAAAGCGTTCCAGGGCCTGCGGATCCTTCGCCAGTTCTTGCGGAAGAAACTTGAGCGCGACGTTCCGCCCCAGCTTGAGGTCCTCGGCCTCGTAGACCACGCCCATCCCCCGCCGCCGAGCATTTGCAGAATTCGATAGTGCGAGATGGTCTGGCCGATCATGAGTGGCGCGTGTGCGCGGAACTGCAATGTTAGGGTGAACCAGAGGGGAAGTCAAAGTCTCGCGTGGGCAGTGTGGAGGTTGGTTTTCTTTGCGTCTTTCGCAGCATTCCTTCGCGCACTGGCTTTTTGATCTGAAGATCGCAGACGGACCGCAGGGCAACCGGAAACTGCACCACCACTGGATTTTCGTTGTGCAAAAAATAAGGACAGCCCGGAGCCCCCGAAGCCGTCCTTAGGAAACCCTCCCGGTTAGAAGGGCAACTTGATGACTCGACATTACCGAAGCGATGTTGCAAGATGATGGCGAAATCGTGAATATCTGATGAATTCGCCTGCCGCAGCGCTGCTATAGTATTCGCGCGGTCGTTTCTGTTCATGCTGTTCTGTTCATACTTGTTGCGGGGAGCCTCGATGCCGTCCACAACGTCTCGAAAAGTCGAGCAGTCGCGCCGTTTGCAGCAACGCGCTGAGAGCATGATTCCCGGCGGAGTGAATTCGCCGGTGCGCGCATTTGGTTCTGTGGGCGGCGATCCGCCGTTTATTGTGCGCGGCAAGGGCTCGCACATCTGGGACGCCGACGAAAACGAGTTCATCGACTACGTCGGTTCCTGGGGACCGCTCATTCTCGGCCACGCCGCGCCCGATGTTCTCGACGCGATCGTAAGCGCCGCCTGCAACGGCACCAGCTTCGGAGCTTCCACCCCGTCTGAGGCTGACCTCGCAGAGTTGGTGCTGGCCGCGGTTCCTTCCATGCAGAAAGTTCGCTTCGTGAGCTCCGGCACCGAAGCTACGATGTCGGCGATTCGTCTGGCGCGCGCGTACACAAAACGCAAATACATTGTGAAGTTCGAAGGTTGCTATCACGGTCACTCCGATGCACTGCTGGTGAAAGCAGGCTCGGGCGTCGCAACGCTCGGAATCCCGGGATCGGCGGGCGTTCCCGAGGAGTTCACGCAATTTACGCTAGCCTTGCCCTTCAACAACATCACTGCGGTGGAATACGCCTTTCAGAAGTTCAAGCACCAGATCGCCTGCGTAATCGTTGAGCCGGTGGTGGGAAACATGGGATGCGTCCCCGCGGCGGACGATTACCTGGTGGCCCTGCGCTTGTTAACTGAGCGCGAGAAAGCCGTGCTGATTTTCGACGAAGTGATGACCGGATTTCGCGTGGCGTTTGGCGGCGCGCAGGAACTCTACAGTATTCGTCCGGACCTCACCACCATGGGCAAAATCATTGGCGGAGGCTTGCCGGTTGGCGCCTATGGCGGCCCCAGCGAGATCATGAATCTGGTCGCGCCGCTGGGTCCGATGTATCAGGCGGGAACGCTATCGGGTAATCCGCTTGCAATGGCGGCGGGATGCGCGATGTTGAAGCATTTGCGCGATCACAAGCAGGAGATCTATTCGCGCATCGACAAGTTGAGCGGAGAGTTAGTCGAAGGAGCTGCCGCAGCCGCCAAAGCTGCCGGCGTAGAGCTATGCTACAACCGCGTCGGATCGATGTTTACCTGGTTCTTCACGCCGGGGCCGGTAACCGATTGGGATTCAGCATCGAAATCGAACACAGAGGCATTCGGCAAATTCTTCCGCAGCATGCTCGACAGCGGAGTGTATCTTCCACCATCGCAGTACGAAGCGGCATTCTTAGGCGCGACGCACTCGCACGAAGACGTTCAGCAGACGATCGCAGCGGCGAAGCAGGCATTTGCGGCGATGCGAGGATGAAAGAAAAGCGCGGGTACTAGGGAAAAATGGCGCCGGACATCGATATTGGCGGCATATTAGGTGTTGGTGTGTTGCTCTTTACAGCCTCGGCTTGGCGGCGTGTTTTTAAACTGCCGCACTCAGCGAGGCTGATTCGGTCTGGCTTATTCCTGACGCTCAGTTCATTGGTCCAGATGGTATTTCTTGTGCTCGTCTCTAAACGGATCCTGACATTGGATTAATCTCTGAGGTTCGCGGCATTTGGGCTTCCCCTCTGCGTCTTGGCCCTCGTCTTGTCACGGCCCGGAAGACAACGAAAAGACCAGCCGCGGGGCGCCGTAGTAGAGGCTATTCTCGGGCTGCTCATGTGGATGTTCCTCATTACGGTTCATTGAAGGCTCGGATTCGGACGTCCTAATGCTTTCGCCATCATCTGCGGAATTGTCACGAATTCGTATCCCTCCGATTTGTAGCGCGTGATCAATCGGCCCGCCGCAATCACAGTCTGAGAGCGATCCGCGCCCATCTGCTTGTGCCCGCCATCGTGCAGCAGGATCACATCGCCGCCGCGAA
Source organism: Candidatus Sulfotelmatobacter sp. (assembly GCA_050011375.1). GTDB lineage: Bacteria > Acidobacteriota > Terriglobia > Terriglobales > Acidobacteriaceae > Sulfotelmatobacter. Next base: position 9,343 of record JBEKJF010000045.1, on the reverse strand, counting down.
TTTGTTTCGCCACCTTGCGCTCGATCGCTTCAGCAGGCGGCGCATTCCAATCGTAGCCGGTAACATTCCACATGACAGGTTCGAGCCCAAGTTCACGCGCCACGCGCAGTACGGCAGGGCGGCGTCCCCCAAAAGGCGGGCGGAAGAGATTGGAATGTTGGCCGACGGCATCCTGCAAAGCGGAGCGGCATTGGCTGAGTTCCTGGCGGATTTCACTTTCGCTTTTGAAAATCAGCAGCGGGTGCGTGAAGGTGTGATTGCCAATGATGTGGCCGGCTCGAGCAATCTCACCGACGACCTCCGGACGTTGCTGCACGTACCGCCCGATCAGAAAAAAAGTAGCCTGAACCCCGTGCCGCGCGAGCACTTCCAGCAGTCGCATCGTGTGCGGGTCGTTAGGCCCGTCGTCGAAGGTGAGCGCAAGCGAGCGCGAGCCGCGCGCAAGCCCTGTGAATGTCTTTCCGTACCATTGCCCCGTAGGCGCCATCGACTGATACCCCGCGGTACAGGCGGCTGCAGCGGAGACAGCGGTGAGGGTGAGCGCAAGCATGCAGGGATTGTATTGCATTGAAGTGATCGGGGATCGAGCGATTGAAAATCTCAAACCTTCGGTTCCAATCACTCAACTACTCAATCGCTCAATCGCTCAATTTCCTCTGTTAACTCTTCCCTCAATTGCCACTCAGCCGCATCCGAGCTATCCTGCCAATTCCGATTCATTGCGAACCCATGGCTAATCTCTTCGAGCTGCCCCGCTACATTGCAGTAGAGGGTCCCATCCGAGTGGGCAAGAGCACGCTCGCCCGCATCCTGGCCGAGCGCCTGAATGCGCAGCGTGTGATCGAGCCTGAATCGAATCCGTTTCTCACAGCTTTTTACGAGGGCGAGCGGGGCGCGGCGTTTCAAGCGCAGTTCACTTTCCTCGTGAAGCGCTTCGAGCAGTTGCAGGCACTCGATCTCGGCCCGCGCTCGCAAAAAACAATTGTCGCCGACTACATCATCGAAAAAGACAAACTCTTCGCCTGCCTCAACCTCACCGACCAGGAACTCGATACCTACAACCGCTATTACAACCACTTCCGCGAAAAACTGCCCACGCCCGACCTCGTGATTTACCTGCAAGCCACGCCCGACGTTCTGAAGAAGCGGCTGAAGAAAAAGAATGCCCCCGGCGAGCGCGCCGTCAGCGACGAGTATCTGGAAGAAGTCGTAAAGGCCTACGAACACTTCTTTTTTCACTACACGTCGTCGGACCTACTGATCGTGAACACGTCTGACATCGATTTCGTCGACCGCAACGAAGATTTGCAAGAGCTACTGCGCAAAGTCACCGAGCCGATCAAAGGCACGCAATATTTCTTGCCGCTCGGCGGGCAGGAAGCTGTGGGCGCGTAGAGATTTCTTGTTGCAGACTGGTGGTACAATTGCGCGCATACGGAGGTGCCCCATGCGCCCCTTGACCGTGGTTCTCGCTTCGGTCCTGTGTTTTGTTTCCCTCGCTCTAACCCAGGAAGATCATCATCACGCGATCACTGAGGAGGAGATTGGGCCGGTCCACTTCCTGACGTCGTGCTCGCCAGATCCCACCGGCAACTTCAACCGCGCGGTCGCGCTGCTGCACTCATTCCAGTATGAACAGGCGCGCCAGGCCTTTACGGAGATCTCCAGCCACGATCCACGATGCGCCATGGCGCAGTGGGGTGTGGCCATGTCTCATTATCACGGGATGTGGGACAACGGGGACTCGGCGGCCGGGCGTGTGGCTCTCAATCAGGCGAAACGGATTGCTTCGGGGAACACGAAGACTACGCCTCGCGAGAATGCCTACATCGATGCGCTGGCTGAAATCTATCGCGAAGACGGTAAAGACGCATACACGCACAGCCAGGCGTTTGCACAGAAGATGGGCTCGCTGCAGGCGGCGTATCCGCAGGACGATGAGGCGGCGATCTTTTACGCGCTGACCTTGGCGATTACGGCGCCCAAGACCGACAAAACTTTTGCCAACCAGCGGAAGTGCGGCGAGATCCTGGAGCCAATCTTCACGAAACTGCCGCACCATCCGGGCGTCGCGCACTACATCATCCACTGCTATGACAATCCGGTGTTGGCCGGGCAGGGGCTCGGAGCGGCTCGCATGTATGCCAAGATTGCTCCCGCTTCGGCGCATGCGAATCATATGCCGTCGCATCTGTTCACGCGGGTGGGCTCGTGGGATGAATCGATCAGCTCGAATCTAAAGTCGGCGGAGCTGGCCGCGGCCGCGGAGGTCAATTCGAAGAATGGCGAGGCGCGTGATCAGCGGCTGCACGCCATGGACTATCTGGTATACGCGGATCTGCAGAGCGGACGCGTGAGCAAGGCTAAGTCTGTATTGGATGAGATGAATGCGTTGCCACCGGTTTCCGGGTTGACGCTGACAGGAAATTATGGAGCGTCGGCAATTCCCGCGCGCTACGCAATTGAGCTGGGAAATTGGCAGCAAGCCGCCCAACTTCGCGTGGCGGAGGACGGCGTGCCTTGGGCGCAGGCGATTACGTGGACGGCGATCGGTGTGGGAAGCGCTCGCTCGATGAATCTGGAAAAGGCAGCTCAAGCCGAACAGAAACTTGCCGCACTTCGCGACTCGATTGCGAAGCAGAATAACTCCTACTGGTCGAATCAAGTGGAAGTCGAGCGTCGCGAAGTGGCCGCATGGATCGCGCAACAGAATGGCAAGTCAGAGGATGCCCTAAAACTGGCGCGATCGGCGGCAGAACTGGAAGAGAGTATGGACAAGGCCGCGGTCACGCCCGGAGCCGTCACGCCTGCGCGTGAGATGTTGGCGGAGCTGCTGCTGATCGGTCATCAACCGGGGGAATCGCTGGTGGAATATCAGACCGTGCTGAAAATCGCCCCGAACCGCTTCAACGCCTTGTACGGCGCAGCGCAGGCGGCTGAGGCCTCTGGAGACGCTTCGACTGCCAGCGGCTACTTCCGGAAGTTGACCGAAGTTGCCGTCGGCGACGAGCGGCCTGAGTTGAAGACGGCGCGACAGAAGCTGGTGGCGGAAAAAGCACAGAGGTAAGCCGGCGGCGGGTCGTCTCTAATTCGTTGATACAAGCGTAGGGGGCCTTCGGCGAAGGCTCTGCAAACTGTTGAAGTTGAAATATTTAACTGGTCTTCGTAGTGGCTCGTACTAAGCCCTAGTCTTCGCCAGCCATTAAAGCTACAATGTTCTTGGCATCCTCGAAGATGCGGAACAGGCTCTATCCGGCCGAGCCGGAGGGGCACTGGAGGACACAATGAGCATCACCCCGATTGGCGGGCATCTCAGCTTTTCTGCTCAAGATGTGAGCCGCCGAAAAATCACCACCGCCTCTCTGCGGGAACAGAAACTCCGTCACGAACCCATCACCTGCCTCACCGCCTACGATTACGCGACTGCGCGCTTGGTCGACGAGGCGGGTATCGAGATGATCCTGGTTGGCGATTCGCTGGCCCAGGCCATGCTCGGCTACGAAAACACGCTCTCGGTCACCATGGACGAGATGCTGCACCACGTGAAGGCAGTTCGCCGCGGCGTGAAGCACGCGCTCTTGCTCGCTGACATGCCTTACGGGTCTTATCACGTTGACCCCCAAACCGCACTCAGCAATGCCACGCGCTTCGTGAAAGAAGGCGGCGCGGAGGTGGTGAAGATCGAGGGCGGCGAGAAGCGTGCTGACCTGATACGCCGCATCATCGACGCAGAAATTCCCGTGGCCGGCCACATTGGACTGACTCCGCAGTCGGTCAACGTGATGGGCGGCTACAAAGTGCAGGGAAAAAATCTCAGCGGCATCGAGCAACTCATGCGCGATGCTGTGGCTCTCGATCGCGCGGGAGTGGCCTGCCTTGTGCTCGAAGGCATTACGCGGGAAGTTGCGGCAATGATTACCGCCGAAGTTGACACGCCGACCATCGGCATTGGCGCTGGTCCGGAGTGCGATGGCCAGGTGCTGGTGATCCACGACTTGCTCAACCTCACGTTCGCGCCCCCAGCCAAGTTTGTGCGTCGCTACGGCGACGCAGCCGCGCTGATTACACAATCGGTGCAGGCATTTCGCGCCGATGTGAAGTCACTGCAATATCCGTCGGATGAAGAGTCGTACCATCTGCCGAGAGAGACCAAAGCCGGGTTGGATACGGTTCTCGCGCGCAAGCGTGCGATGCGCTAGCAGGAGTCAATTCACCACGGAGTCACCGAGAAAAAATCTGAGATTTTGTTTTCTCCGTGGCTCTGTGCCTCCGTGGTGGCTCGTTCTTTGCGACAGTGCTACGCTAATGTGTTGAGGGAGTTCCTATGACGCACCTCTTACCGTCGTTTTTCCTGCCATTCTTTGGCTTCGGCTTTGTGCTGTACTTTCTGCCGTCGATCATCGCTCTCGCTCGCAGCAAGCGCGACATTGCCGCCATCATCCTGCTGAATTTCTTTCTGGGATGGACGGGGATCGGATGGGTGATCGCGTTAATTTGGGCGGTGAAGACCGACCTTCCGATGGTAGTGCGGTGAGTTTGTCGGTTGCCCGAGGTTGCCCGCCGGCCCGGCTCGTACCCGCTTTCGTGTTTCTTCTTTCGACGAGTCTTTGGTCTGGGGCCTGTTGGCAGCAGCCTGCCCCACTTCCGCGGGATGCGCTCATGCTGCAGGTCGTCCCTCCCGCTGATCCAGCGAAGTACCCAGCCTTGCGAGAGGCTAAACACTGGAGCAATCCGTATCTCGTGATTCGCCCTGACGCCGTTGGACTTCTGACCAGTGTCGCTGCGAATGAAGAGCAGATTCTAAAACCGGATGAGGTGTTGCATGCGCTCGTCCACTTACCCGCATCCGCCTGGCCTTACGGTCGCGCAGTGGCAATTCTGGTGGATGAGAAACCGACCAGCTCTGAGCAAGATAAGGCCGCGCTCCGCCGCAACCGTGGTATTGTCGCCGGTGACCTCGAAGGTGCGAACGTCGCGATCACTTGGATCCCTGCGCCCTGAAATTTCCCAAGAATGAGAATCTGCAACACCATCGAAGACATGCGTGCAGCAAGCCGCGCGGCTCGCAACGCTGGCAAGCGATTGGGATTCGTGCCCACCATGGGAGCGCTGCACGAAGGCCACTTATCGCTGGTGCGGGCGGCAAAAGCTTCGTGCGATGCAGTCGCGGCTTCGATCTTCGTGAATCCCACGCAGTTCGGGCCGACGGAAGATCTGGCAAAGTATCCGCGAAACTTCGAGCGCGACCGGGAATTGCTCGAAAAAGAAGGCGTGGAATTGCTCTTCGCGCCATCGATCGAGGAAATGTATCCGTCAGGCGCCGTGACATGGGTGACGGTCGAGGGCCTGAGCGCCAAGCTGGACGGCCGTTCCCGGCCCGGTCATTTTCGCGGAGTCACCACGGTAGTCGCCAAACTATTTCACATCGTCGAGCCCGACGCTGCCTTCTTCGGCCAGAAGGACGCCGCTCAGGTTGCGATCATTCGCCGCATGACTGCCGACCTGAACTTTCCCGTGGAAGTCGTCGCCTGCCCGATCGTGCGCGAGCCTGACGGTCTGGCCATGAGTTCGCGCAACGCCTACCTCGATCCGCAACAGAGAAAACAGGCGCTGGCATTGCATCGTTCTCTTTTGTGCGCAAAAAGATCATGGGATTTCGGCGAACGCAGCGCAGCGAAGATCGTAGCGGCGGCTCGGGAAGAGTTTGCCGCAGAAAAATCAGTCCGCCTCGATTATCTCGAAATCGTCGATCCCGACAATCTCGATCCAGTCGGAGATGTTGCTAACGGCGCTCTGGTCGCGGTCGCCGCCTTCGTCGGCCCGACGCGGCTTATCGACAACATCCTGCTTCCCAAACGATCCCAGTAAGACCTGTCATTCTCTTGAACAGTTGTCATCCCCTTGGAAGAAATGTCATCCCGAAGCGAAGCGAGGGATCCTGGTGTTTGCTCGCGGCGGCAACGAATTCACGGCAGGCAAAAACCAGGATCCCTCGCTTCGCTTCGGGATGATACAACGAAGACGTACTAGCGTTGCGCAGGCACACCGGCGGACACCGCCGCGGAAGTGTTCCGCGAGATTCCAGCGGAAGCCAGCCGCTGCCGCACCAGATCACCGATCTGCGACCAGACGTGGTCATCGCACTCGCTGTACATGTGGTCGGGGGTGAACGTGCGATCGAACCAGGAAGTTCCGGTGCACACGATCGGATTCTTCTGATAATCCTTGAGGTAATTTCCCAGAATCTCAGTCTTCGCCGGGTCGGCGGCGGTGATTCTCGTCCGTCCGTGCACAAAGCCATGCGGCTGATAAAAGTTCACGGCCTCCGCGACGTTGTCGGGAATCACAGAATCGTTTTGCCAGACTTTGGCGACGCTATCCACCTGCACCGTCAGCAAAACCGGAACGCCTTCACGGCGCAAGTCGCGCGCCAGCAGCACCGCCGCCGACGCTCCCCAACTGTGACCGAAGAGAATAATTCGCGCCCGCGATTTTTCTTCGCTGGAAAGGACGCCGTCATGATTCGTATCCAGTTGGCGCAGGATCGTTTCGTAAGCCAGCCTTCTGCGCCGGTTTTCGAAAACCTGCACATAGGTGTCTTGGGGCATGGTGCGCCGGATTTGCTTGGCAAGCCGCACCGGACCGTGATTCGGATTGTCATGGCGAACGAAGCCTCCAACGAACCCGATCACGATGTTAGAAGGAGCAGCAGTGGTCTGAGTCGTAGGAGTCGCGGCATTCGCTTCGCTCGACAAGGCCGGTCGAGGCGCAGCGAGAATCGCGGCAGCGACGAGCAATGTAACAAGTGCAGCGCGAAATAAAACCAACCGGCTCACGGGGCTCCCGTTGATCAGATGATTCGTCCGGCCAGAGGTTGCTGGAAAAACGGACGGCTCACAGCCGGGTGTTCATTCGAACCTCCCGGCACTTCGGTCAAATGCCTTGAATACAGCGGCTTCCACGCATTTGACCCGACGGACAGTGTACACCCGTTTGTCAATCGCACTTGCCGCCTCGGCGTCGTACTTTAGTCCCTAGCGGGAGTTTTTCTGCCGGAAACGAAACGGTTCCCGCCGAGGATGTACCGAAGAAGATCGTCGGCTGCTTTCGTGATGCCAATCCGCGGCGTGACTTGAATATTTTTAGCGCGAAAGCCGTCGTCTCCAATCCACAGGCTGGAACGTGAAGAGGTCAGGTCGCAGTCGTTATCTCGCGCGCGGGTGACGCCGAACGCTTCGGCCATGCGGCCGGGGCCGCTGGTCAGTCGAACCAGATCGCGCGGGCCGTGCAACTCGATTTCCCGCGCTCGCGCCATTTCCTCGATGCCCTCGAGCGGTTCGAGCGCGCGGAAAAGAACTCCGCCGGCTTTTCCATCTCGCTCGCAGGAAACGTTGAGACAGTAATGAGCGCCGTAAATGAAGTAGACATAGGCATGGCCGGGCGGTCCGAACAGAACGGAATTGCGCGCAGTCTTTCCCGCGAAGGAGTGGGATGCGGGATCGTTCGCTCCGAGGTAAGCCTCAACCTCGACGATGCGACCCGTCAGCCGCAGCTTTCCGGAATCGCGCACCAGCACCTTGCCAAGAAGTTCGCGAGCCACGCGCCGCGGATTGCGCGCGTAGAACGCGCGGTCGAGCGCATGAATGGGCGGAGCCGCCGTTGCGCCGTCTTTTCTATCTAGTTTGGCTTTCGTAACAACTTGGAACGCCATTGAGCAGCTTCTTCAGTTCGAAAAAGGGATTCCAGATAATTCGCGAAGAGTTGGATTGCCGGCTCTTCGCCGGGCCGGATCGCAATCGCAGTTCGAAACTCCCGCTCCGCCTCAGCTTCGCGGCGCTGAACCCCAAGTGTGTTCGCGAGATACAAATGCGAAAAGTAGTCAGACGGATCGAGTTCGATGCAGCGACGAAATTCAGACTCGGCTTCTAAATGCCTGCCATGCTTGTGTAGCAAGATCCCCAGCCTCCCGTGCGCCGCAATGCGATGGGGATCAAGCTCCATCGCCCTGCGCAGCAAGCCCTCAGCCTCGGCGTCATTTCCTTCGTTCGCTTCGAGGACGCCCAAACTGAAGTGAGCCTCCTCGTAGGACTCATCGATTTCGATCGTGGCGCGATACGCCTCTTTCGCCGAGCCTATCTCGCCGAGGCCGTGATGCGCGGCTCCCAGAAGGCTTAAGACGGGAGCGGTTCGGTCAATTTCCAAAGCTCGCAGCAGCCACATCTTCGCAAGCCTTAAATTGCCGGTTCGGTCTCCGTCGGTCCGAGAGAGATACAGGGAGCCGAGCGCACCCATTGCGACCGCGAGCTGCGGATCGACCGTTAAAGCATCGAGGAATGCCTTTTCCGCATCGGTCCACCTATTCAGACGCCTCGCCACCCGCCCCATCTGGCAGCAAAAAGCAGCTCCTTTTGTTTCTGAGGCAAGCTTTTGCCACGCCTGAAAAGCTGCTACGAGATCGCCCGCCTTTTCAGCAAGCCGCGCAGCCTTCACGAGCGCGGCTGTTCTACGCCGCACCTTTGGCCGATTCTTTCAGGTACGCCAGCACTTCCTCCGCATGTCCCTCTGGCTTTACCTTCGGAAAGATGTGCTGAATCTTGCCATCTGGGCCGATGATGAACGTGGTCCGGACGATGCCCATGACTTTCTTGCCGTACATGTTCTTCTCTTGCAGCACGCCGAAGGCGTCGGCGATTTTCTTGTCGGCATCGGCCAGCAGCGTGAACGGCAGCTTGAACTTATCCTGAAATTTCTTCTGTGCCTGGGGCGTGTCGGGCGAGATGCCAAGTAACACGGCGCCGGTTTTCTGCATCTGTTTGTAAGTATCGCGAAACTCGCAGGCCTCGACCGTGCATCCCGGAGTATCCGCGCGAGGATAGAAATACAGCACCACCACTTTGCCCCGCAAACTTTTCAGCGAGATTTCCTTTCCATTCTCGTCCTGCAAAGTAAACTCGGGAGCCTTATCATTGACCTTGATGCTCATAAGCGCCTCACTTCCACGATTTATGTCCAGAAAGTTCTTATACCGCAGATCGGGGCTGGCCGTCATCGTCATTCTGGGAGTGCTTTTCGCATTGGCTCCGTCAGCCGCGGTCTCACAGGGCTCGCCGCAGCTGAAGCGGCCGCAGGAGACCACTCCAGAAAAGCTTCCCGAGGAAACCAAGCCGAAGAAAAAGATCAAAGGACCGCGAGCCGTAGGTGTCTTGCAGCTCACGAAGAGTGGCAAGGCGACTTTGATTCCGGTCGCGATTCTGGTCGATGGAAAATTCTACGACGCGAGCGCCTATAAGGCCGACCCGATACCGATGGCGCTCGAAGGCGGCACCGTCTACGAAGCCGAACA